>JAYVFU010000097.1:0-13603 GCA_043772865.1 Methylophilaceae bacterium | reverse complement strand
ACGACGGTGCAATTTGGTTTTTTACTGATTTAAATTCTGGAAAAGTTGGTCATTTACAATGTGCAAATTTAAGCTTTGTAAGTGAATCGAATAGCACCTATGTGTCTATTTCAGGCACGGCGGAGATTTGTCAAGATCAAGTACATGTCGAAGCTTTATGGACCCCATTTGCTAAACCGTGGTTTCCTGATGGTCCTCAATCAAGCAACATTGCGCTGCTCAAATTTACGCCTCATGCAGCAGAATATTGGGATGCGCCGCACAGCAAGCTGGTGCGTATATTTGCTGTTGCCGCATCAATATTAGCAAGTAAACCCATTGGCATGGGGGATCACGATCATTTAAATAGCCTTACTCAACCTGTACAAAACAATGTTGATAGGCAAATTATGTAAAAAACTTGGGTTGCTAACATATGGGAAGGTTTTGTTACATCAGCATGCTTAAACTATTACATATAAACGAGATTTTAATGAAAAAACAAATCAATCAATCAACATCAATCATTCAAATAAGTCAGCTTTATTTTGAATAAAGCAGTCAATCGTAGCCATGCTGAGGCAAGTAATGGTAATAAAAAAAAGCTGCCACTCAGTGATATTACGGCATTTCAAAGTGGCTTTTATATGCCACAAGCTGGCATTGATGAAGCCGTTAATTTACTAAAACGCTTGTTCAGTAATTTTGATGGCAATTTGACCATGCGATTATGGAATGGCATCACCGTTAAGTTGGGTAAGGCAATTGCAGATGATGTTTCACCCTCATTTACACTGATATGCCGCAACCCGAATATTCTACGGAGTATGGTGCTTGGACGCGATCCATTACGTTTAGCTGATGCTTACTTTCGTGGTGATATTGATATTGAAGGTGATTTTTTTGCTGCCGTTAGTTTAAAAGATAATTTACATATTATCTGCATGTCGCTACGCAATAGACTTGCGGCAATTATCAGTGCTTTACGCCTTCCTACACACATTGAAGGGTTAAATTCTAGTCACTCACTCACTTATGATCATGCAGTTAAAGTGCATACCAAAGTAGAAAATAGTGATGCTATTCAATTTCACTACGATGTTTCAAATGAATTTTATGCACTGTGGCTAGATGATGCCATGATTTACTCATGTGCTTATTTTAAAACAATCAACGATACTTTGGAGCAGGCACAGCAAGCGAAACTTGAACATATCTGTCGAAAATTAATGCTAAAACCAGGTGAGATTTTTCTTGATATTGGTTGTGGCTGGGGGGCATTGGTTATTTATGCAGCACAACATTACGGCGTAAGGGCACATGGCGTTACACTGAGTTTAGAGCAGCTAAAACTTGCAAAATCGCGAATTGAACAAGCAGGATTACAATCACAAGTAACAGTGAGCTTATGTGATTACCGTGATATTAAAGGGCATAACATTTATGACAAAGTAGCCAGCGTGGGTATGTTTGAACATGTTGGTTTAAAAAATCTACCTGTGTATTTTTCAACCGTACATAAGCTCTTAAAACCATCAGGTTTATTTTTAAATCATGGCATTACCCATGATGTAGAGGGCTGGAAGAAGACTTTGTCTACGGTATTTATCAATCGCTATATCTTCCCTGATGGTCAACTAGATACAGTAAGTAACATCCAACGTGGTATGGAGCGCGCAAAATTTGAGATTTCAGATGTTGAATCTTTACGCCCACACTACGCACTCACTTTAAGACACTGGGTTTATAGATTAGAAAATCAACATGAACAAGCGTTGCAATATGTGAATGAGTCTACCTTTAGAATTTGGCGTCTCTATATGGCGGCATGCGCTTTAGAATTTGAAACAGGCGAAATTGGCATTTATCAAATACTCGCTAATAAACGTGAAATTGGTCAATCTTGCTTACCTTTAACACGTGAGCATATGTATGCTAATCTTGCTTGATTTTTAATCCTGATTGATTTTTAATCCTGATAGCTAAGATTTAACGATGGCTGCTTTACTTTATTGAGTATGTTAATAATGTGACGTACCTCTTCTGCAACTTCAGAAGCTGTTAAACCAACTGGGCCGATGTTTCTTTCTACTAATGCATCAGCAGCAGCGCCGTGCACAAACACACCTAACTTTGCAGCTTCTATAGTGTTTAATCCTTGAGCAATAAAGGAACCAATAATGCCGCTTAGCACATCACCCGTACCTCCGCTAGCAAGCCCGGGGTTGCCAGTGGTGTTGATAAACCAACTGCCATCATGATGTGCGCAAATGCTTCCAGCACCTTTAAGTACACAGGTGACATGCAATGTTTTGGCCAATTTAAGCGCACTTTTTTTTCTGTTTTTTTGAACATCAGCCGCGCTAATCGCCAATAATCTGGTAGCTTCGCCTGGGTGGGGAGTGATAATAGTTTCTGCAGTGCGTTGCTTAACTAAGTCTATTAAATGTGGATGCACGGCAATTAAATTTAGTGCATCGGCATCTAACAGTAAAGATACATTTTTCGCCAAGCATAATTCTAAAAGTTTTAGAGCACGGCTTGAAGTGCCTAACCCTGGACCAATTACTACACAATTAAGTTGGGATAACTGAAAAAGTGTGAATACGGAATGCATTATGATTTCTGGATGAAGTAAATCAACAATAGGCGCTTCGCCAGATAGCATGGCCGCGTAAACACGCCCTGTGCCACTTAACAATGCTGCACGAGAAGATAACAATACTGCGCCGACCATACCTGTATCGCCACCTATAATTGCAATGCTACCGTTTGAACCTTTGTGAGCATCCACAGCACGAGGGGGAAGGGCGGGCTCGAAATTAGAGCGTACTAGAAAATGATGTTTTGTATGATGAATATTCATTATTACTCAATAAGACTATTAAATTAGGTCCAAAATATTTTTAAGTTTCTACTTATATTTTTATAACTCTGTACGGAATCACACTTAAATATATAACACGCTGTGTTTTTTAAATAATTTTAAATGATCGCAAAAAAGCTAAATGTAAATTTGTAGTCTTATTCTGATAAGAAAATAAGCTGTTGCTTACATCCAACCATAGTTTTGCCCTACGTGTAGTTTAAAAAATTAACTTCATAATAAATTCCAATTTAAGTGAAATGGAAATTTTAATGAACATGTTAAAAAATGAAAAATACAGATTTCAGAATATTGATGGGTTAGATCAGCATGATGTAGAAATGAAAAAAAATCATTTGTTAGCTTCTTTACCATTTGAAGAGCGTTGCTATTGGGCACCAGAATTAGAATTGGTTTATATGCCTTTGTGGAAAATTTTACAGCATTCTGGCAAAAAGCCATCTTTTATGTTTTTTCCTACAACGACGATGGTCTCATTGATGTATGTCACATTAGATGGCGCTCCATCAGAAGTTGCATTAACAGGTAACGATGGCGCAGTGGGCATGTCACTTTTCTTAAGTGAAAGTTACACACTCAACGAATCTTTAATACAAAGCTCAGGCAAAGGTTTTCGCTTAGGTGCATCCGCCACAAAAAGTGTATTAAAGCGTGGGGGACCAATGCTGGAAACGCTACTTAATTATTCTCAAAAAATAATGTTGCAAGTGATGCAAACAGCAGTAGCTAATAGATATTTTTCAATTGAGCAAAGACTTTCACGCCGTTTATTATTGAGCTTAGATAGAGCAACATCTAATGATTTGCAGATAACGCATGAAATGTTGAGTAACATTTTAGGGGTCAGGCGTGAGAGCGTGACAGAAGCTGTACTTAAATTACAAAAATCTGGCGCAATCCGATATGGACGCGGAAATATCACTATTTTAGACCGCATAAAACTGGAAAAGAGTTGTTATGAATGCTACACACGAATGGAGGAAGTTAATAAATATCCAGTGCTTCCTATCTGATCATCTAGATTTACGTGCGTTAACGCACAGAGAAAATAATGCATATAAAGTAATTTATATTCAAGATAAGTATCAATATTAAATCAATAAATTATTCAGGTATTGATGCCTACTCAATTTTTTGGCTAATAATTAGAAAGGGTTTCATGAAGCATTTACTCCAAATTTGTAATTGCTATTTTAGAAATAGGTACACAAAAAAACTAAACATGACCCAGTTAAAATATTATCCAAATAATGCCAAATCTAAATATAGCGTCATCCAAAAGTTAACAGTTTTGCTTAATCACCCTGATTACGCATTCAGGCTGGCTTATCAAAAAATAAAATTATTCATTTCTATCATCATTAAGAAAGTGTTTTCTAAGTTTTTACCTGGGGAACATTATAAATATTGAAGATTTTAGTGGGCTAACTTCAGCTCGTAACATATTGCACAATGATCATGACACTGCATTATTGCGTTCTGAATTATTCAGCCTAGAACAATTAAAATGTCATGCAATTGGGCTAGCAAAATATTATAAAATTGATTTTAACTCTGGTCCAGATAAACTGCTGCCAAGGCTTGCTGACAATGAGAAAGTGCTGCGCGCCGCCTATTTAGTCGTTACTTCTTCAACAAGTCCAAGCGTGCGCCTTATTCCTGCAGAATCTTGGCTGTTAGATAACTTTTACCTGATAGAGCAACAAATCACACTGGCGCGGCGCCATTTGCCGCTTGGTTACAGCAAACAGTTGCCACGTTTATCAAATGGCTCATCTGCTGGCTTCCCTCGTATTTATGATTTGGCTTTAGAGTTAATTTCCCATATGGATGGCCGTATTGATATTGATAACGTCAACCATATTATTACGGCATATCAAACTGTAGAACCTTTAAAACTTGGTGAGCTGTGGGCTTTTCCCATCATGTTGCAACTTGCGTTGCTTGAAAATCTTCGCCGTGTAGCACTGCGTATTGCTAATCGTCGTGAAGAGCGAGAAATAGCCATTGAGTGGGCAGACAAAATGTTACTCACAGCTGAAAAAGAGCCTAAAAAACTAATTCAGCTGTTGGCAGAGTTTGCGAATGCAGACATTGCTTTAACAGCGCCATTTGTAGAAGAGTTTTATGCAAAACTCCAAGCGCAAGGGCCCGCAATGACATTTGTTCAAACTTGGGTTGAACAAAAACTGGTTGAACAAGGCATTACTGCTACCCAACTTTCAGAATCTGCCAGTCGAACGGCCGCTAATAATCAAATTTCTATTGCTAATAGCGTGAGTAGTTTACGATTTATAGATGCCATGGACTGGCAAGATTATGTAGAGTCACAAAGTATGGTTGAACAAACCTTACGACTAGATCCTGCCGGCATGTATGCAGTTCAAGATTTTTCAACGAGAGATCGCTACCGGCATGTGATTGAAGACCTAGCTCGTGGGAGTTCGCAAAGTGAAGTAGCTGTTGCAACTCAAGTCATAGCACTCGCAGGCGCTAATCTTTCTACAGGGTCACCTCTTTTATTTAAACCTATAGAAGCTAGCAATGAAGTGCCTTCTCAAGCGTTATCTTCAGAAAGAAATACACATGTTGGTTATTTCTTAATAGATCGTGGTCGGCAAGCGCTAGAAGAAAAACTTGGTTATCACTTATCTTGGAAGTTAAAAGCTAAAAGAGTTTGCAACCGACTTCGGTTTCCTTTTTATTTAGGTGCGCTCTGGTTTGTGACTTTTCTTTCAATTATTGTATTGTATTTTTTAGGTGACTTTCAGCTAAACAGACTTAATTTAAGTATTTTCAATATTAATCACTGGCATTATTGGATTTTTGCTATTGCTGTGGTTATTAGCTTCTCTTCTCTTGCAGTTTCTTTAGTGAATCTGATCGCCACACTTATATTGCCACCACGTATTTTACCGCGTCTAGATTTTTCTAAAGGGATTCCTGCACTACATCGCACCATGGTAATTGTGCCTACTTTAATTAGTACCACATCTGAAATAGACCATCTAATTGAAGCGCTTGAGATACGCTATCTTGGTAACCAAGATAAGAATCTATTTTTTGCATTATTGACTGACTATCGAGATGCTGATAGCTGTGTGCAAGCGGGCGATTTTGAAGTATTGGGCTATGCAAAATCTGCCATTCTTCAATTAAACGAACGATATAGCTCAGATAGACGCTGTATTTTCTATTTATTCCATCGCCCAAGAATTTGGAATGAATATGAACAGCTATGGATGGGATATGAACGCAAACGCGGGAAAATTGAGCAGTTCAATATGCTCTTACAAGATGGAAATCAGTCTGGATTTGTAGAAGTTGTTGGTGATTTTTCGATATTAAGCTCAATCAAATATGTGATTACTTTAGATACAGATACTCAGTTACCTCGGGATACAGCCAGAATTCTAGTAGGTAATATGGCGCATCCGCTCAATAGACCCATTTATGATGCAGAAAAAAAACGCATCGTTGATGGTTACGCAATTTTACAACCACGCGCTTCTGTCAGCCTGTTGAGTGCTGGTCAATCTAGATTTACTAAATTATTTGCTGGAGAGTTTGGAATTGACCCCTACACACGAGAAGTATCTGATGTTTATCAAGATATTTTTGGTGAGGGCTCATTCATAGGTAAAGGTATTTATGATGTAAGCGCTTTTCGGCAGGTAATAGATGGGCGATTCCCAGAAAACATTATTCTTAGTCACGATTTGCTAGAAGGTACCTATGCACGTTCTGCATTAGTGACTGATGTTAATTTAATCGAAGACTATCCCATTAGTTATACTATGGATGCAAGTAGGCGCCATCGTTGGATTCGCGGAGATTGGCAACTTGCAGGCTGGCTACTGCCAAGTGTGCCAAGCCCATTAAGAGATACCAATAACAGCGAAATTACTCAGCCACTAAAGCGCGAAATAAATCCTATTAGTGCATTATCAGTGTGGAAGATATTTGATAACTTAAGACGCAGTTTAGTCGCACCAGCTATGCTTTTTATGCTGCTGTGCGGCTGGATATACATCGCATTTTCCTCACTAAGTTTTGATTCGCATACCACTTGGTTTTGGACGTTATTAGTATTATTTATATTGTTACTACCCAATATGCTGCACGCATTAATTGGGTATTTTCAAAAGCCTTCAGAGTGTGGTTGGAAAACACATCTCATATCCACCAGCAAAGTATTTGGTCGCTCAGTATTGCTGGCATTACTGACGATAGCATTATTGCCATATGACGCTTGGATTTGTTTAGATGCTATCAAATGTTCGGGGATTAGAATGCTATTTACCAAGCGTGGATTGTTGCTATGGCACACTCCAGCGTACTCAAAACGAAACGCGCGTTCAACACTCGTAGATTTTTATCTCGAAATGTGGGCTGGACCCATTCTGGCATTACTTTTGAGCCTTATTTTAGCTTTTAGCAGCCCCAAAACGTTATTATCATGCGCACCGATCATACTTTTGTGGGTCGTTTCACCATTTGTTGGTTGGTGGATCAGTAAACCATTAATCACCTCAGAACAAAAACTATCAAACGATCAACGTTTATTTCTGCGTGCAACAGCTAGGCGAACATGGCGATTTTTTTCAACCTTCGTTGGCGAAAATGATCACTGGCTAGCGCCTGATAATTTTCAGGAGTATCCCAGTGCAGTTATTGCCTCTCGGACATCACCAACCAATATTGGCCTATCACTTTTAGCTAATCTCACAGCTTACGACTTTGGTTATATTACGGCTAGAGAGCTGTTAGTGCTAACTGAAAAGACCTTTGCAACGATGGATAAACTTGAACGATATCAAGGTCATTTTTATAATTGGTACGATACAAATTCACTGCAAACCCTATATCCGCAATATGTTTCTTCTGTAGACAGCGGAAATTTAGCGGGTTGCTTAATCGCTTTGAAAGCTGGCTTAACAGAACTCAAAACTCAACCAGTATTTTCAAGCAGTGCATTTCAAGGCTTACAAGATACTTTGTTAGCATTGAATGAGCATTTGCCAACATCAGTTTCTGAAGATTTTTCTTTAAAAATTAAAAAAATAAATCGTCAATTAGAAGAAATTACGTTTACTCCTATTGCTGTCGCTCAATCGACAGATTTACAGTTAAACCAAACAGTAAACCATCAAACAATTATCTATGTTAGCCAGTTATTGAGTGAAATTCAAACGGCAGCACATAGCCTTTTAAATTTATTAGCGGAAGATGTAAAAACGAATATTGAACTGGACTACTGGGTTGAAGCCTTTGAACAGCAAAGCAAAGAAGTGTTTGATGATTTAAAAATAATTATGGCTGAATCGCGTCTTTTTAATAAAATACCGACACTTTTAGAGTTGGTTTCAGAACAATCATTTTCACTAAATTCAGATTCAACAAACACTATGCCTCATTCCATAGAGAATGCTGACTCCACTAATGATGCTGAACATACCCGCGCCGCAACAAACTCTTCTAGTCCACTAAAGCCAATATCTAACAAAAGCGCAATTGAGCGCTTAAAAGTAATTGATGATTTAATTAATCGTTGTGAAGCATTCTCTAAAATGGATTTTGAGTTTTTATATGATACTTCTCGCGATTTATTGTCGATTGGTTATGATGTAGGTGAACGCCGCCGTGATCCTGCCTGCTATGACCTGCTTGCTTCTGAAGCCAGATTAGCCAGTTTTATATTGATCGCACGAGATCAATTACCACAAAAACATTGGTTTTCGCTAGGCCGTTTGCTCACCAGTTATAACGGTAATGTGAGTTTGATTTCGTGGAGTGGATCAATGTTTGAATACTTGATGCCCCGCTTATTAATGCCAAGTTTTGATAACACCTTATTAGATCAAACTTGTAAGGCGGTAGTATCTCGCCAAATTGAATATGGCAAGCAGCGCGGGGTGCCTTGGGGCATTTCAGAGTCTTGTTACAATGCCGCAGACATTAGCCAAGTCTATCAATACCGTGCATTTGGTGTGCCAGGATTAGGCTTTAAAAGAGGGCTTGGAGATGACTTAGTTATTGCGCCATATGCCAGCGCGCTTTCCCTATTGGTGATGCCGCTAAAGGCATGCAGTAATTTACAAAAACTAGCTGGCGAGGGTTTTTTGGGGAAATATGGTTTTTATGAAGCGATAGATTACACGCCTTCACGCGTGCCTAGAGGTAAAAAATATGGCGTGGTGAGATCGTTTATGGCACACCATCAAGGTATGAGTCTGCTAGCATTTGGTCATGTATTACTTAACCAGCCTATGCAAAGGCGGTTTATGTCAGTGGCTTACATCAAAGCGACAGAATTGCTATTGCAAGAGCGCATTCCAAAACAGGGTGCAACATTACATCCTCATGCTTCGGAAGTTAGTGCTAATGATAGGCTTGTTATAGAGGTTGCTCCAACTTTGCGCGTATTTAAGAACCCAAACACGCCAAATCCAGAAGTACATTTATTATCTAATGGAAAATATCATGTAGTGGCAACCAATGCAGGTGGTGGTTACAGCCATTGGCATGGATTAGCAATAAACCGTTGGCGTGAAGATGCAACGCAAGATTGCTGGGGTACTTTCATCTATTTACGTGATGCCGATACTGGTCGATATTGGTCAACGACCCATCAGCCAACTTTACGCAAGGCAGAACAATATGAAGCGATATTTGGTCAAGCCCGCGCTGAATATAGGCTTCGCAATGAAACCATTGAGACACATACAGAAATTAGCGTTTCTCCAGAAGATGATGTTGAAATTCGTCGCATTACTCTGACAAATTTATCATTTCGTAAACGTCATATTGAGTTAACGACTTATTCTGAGGTGGTGTTAGCCTCGCTCAATGGTGATTTAGCACATCGCGCTTTTAGTAATCTATTTGTTCAAACTGAGATTCTTGAAGATCGGCAGGCAATACTTTGCACGCGACGCAAAAGAACGCCAGATGAAAAAACGCCATGGATGTTCCATTTGTTTGCCGCACCTGGTGTATCTGTGGGTGAGCCATCGTTTGAGACAGATCGCGCGAAATTTATTGGGCGCGGACGCACGACCATAAACCCCATTGCACTCGAAAACAATCATGCGCTTTCTCAATCACTTTCAAATACACAAGGGCCAGTGTTAGATCCTATTGTTGCTATACGCAGGCTGGTATCTTTGCTTCCAAATGAGTCATTATCGATTCAGATTATTACTGGAATCGCTGAAACGCGTGAAGCAGCATTGGCTTTAGTAGATAAATATTGCGATCGCCATTTTGTTGAACGGGCTTTTGAAATGTCCTGGTATCAGAGTCAAGAAGTCTTAAGACACATTAATGCCAGCGAAGCTGAAGCACAAATTTACGGTCGATTAGCAAGCTCCATTATTTATTGCAATGCTATGCGGCGCACATCAGCCAATACAATTGCTCGAAATCATTTAGGGCAATCTGGTTTATGGCGATTTGGTATTTCAGGTGATTTACCCATTGTTCTGCTGCGGATAGGTGATATCAATAGAATTGATCTGGTTAAACAAGTACTTCAAGCCCACGCCTATTGGAAATTAAACGGTTTATTAGTTGATTTAGTTATATTTAATGAAGATTTTTCAGGATATCGCGCAGTGTTGCAAGATCAAATTATTACGCTAATCAATGCTAAATGTGAGGCTAATATAATTGATAAGCCAGCAGGTGTATTTATGCGCCGTGCTGAAGAGCTTTCTGACGAGATTAGGTTGCTGTTTTTAAGTGTGGCGCGCGTGATCATTACAGACACTGCTGGCACATTAGAAGAACAATTGGAAAGACGTCTTGTTTCAGAGCGTTCACCCAATCAAATATTAGAGCGTGCAACAGACCGTATATTGAGTATTTTTGAGCCAATACTCCAGCAACCGTATGAAAACAAGGCCTTGCTTCCTGAACATGAACGTATCTTCTTTAATGGCCTAGGTGGCTTTACGCCAGATGGGCGTGAATACGTCATTAGTCTTGCGCCTGGAGAAAGTACACCAGCACCCTGGGCTAATGTCATCGCCAGCCCCCATATTGGCACAGTTGTCAGTGAAAGTGGTGGTGCTTATACTTGGGTAGAAAATGCCCATGAATTTAGATTAACCACTTGGCATAATGATCCCGTGACCGATATGAGTGGTGAAGCACTTTATATTCGGGATGAAGAAACCGGGGTATTTTGGTCGCCAACGCCGTTACCTGCTCGTGGTTCTAATGGCTATATTACTCGACATGGTTTTGGTTACAGTGCTTTTGTACATGATGAAGTTGGCATATCCTCAGAGTTGCTGACCTATGTGGCGATGGATGCGCCCATAAAATTTTTAGTGGTTAAATTACGCAATCACTCTGGTCGTAGTCGCAAAATTTCACTTACATCTTATTGGGAATTGGCACTTGGTGAATGGAGACACGCCAATATTATGCATATCGTCACTGAAACTGATCCTCATAGCGGCGCAATTTTTGCGCGTAATGCCTACAGTCGGCAATATGCTAAACGTGTGGTTTTTGCACACACAAGTGAACGTATTAATTCCGTAACAGGTAATCGCACAGAGTTTATTGGGCGTAATGGCTCTCTCAGTAGCCCCGCTGCCATGCGTCGCAAGCATTTATCGGGTAAAACTGGTGCGGGGCTAGACCCTTGCGCTTCTATACAAAGCACCATTGAATTAGCTGAGGGTCAAGAGCGCGAGATTGTCTTTACATTTGGAGCTGCAAATAATCAAGACGAAGCACAACACTACATCAGGCAGTACGGTGGCGTTACCGGCGCACGGCAAGCATTAGCATCGGTAAACGAATACTGGAATCGGACTTTAGGCGCAGTACAAGTAGAGACGCCAGATTCTGCACTTAATGTATTGACTAATGGCTGGCTGATTTATCAAACCATCTCGTGTCGGCTGTGGGCGCGTAGCGGTTACTACCAGTCTGGCGGTGCTTATGGCTTTAGAGACCAGTTACAAGATACTATGGCGTTAATCCATACAACACCATGGCTTGCGCGTGAGCAGATTATTAAATGTGCTGGACGCCAATTTCCACAAGGCGATGTACAGCATTGGTGGCATCCACCCAATGGGCAGGGCGTACGCACGCATTTCTCTGATGATTACTTATGGCTTGCCTATGCTACTTGCCGTTATGTCACTGCAACGGGAGACACTGGTTTGCTTGATGAAACCATACATTTTTTAGAAAGCCGTGAGCTAGCGGTGGATGAGGAGGCTTTCTATGATGAACCTCAACGCGCCTCAGAGTCTGCCACTTTATATGAACACTGTGTTAGAGCTATTAAACATGGCTTGCGCTTTGGCGTGCACCAATTACCGTTAATGGGCTGTGGTGATTGGAATGATGGCATGAATTTAGTCGGCAAAACAGGCAGGGGCGAAAGCGTTTGGTTAGCTTGGTTTTTGTATGACAATTTGAATCAATTTACTGTCATTGCACGTAATAAAAATGACCTTAGCTTTGCTGAAATTTGTAGCAATCATGCGTTACAGCTTGGGCAAAATATTGAAAATAATTCGTGGGATGGTCAATGGTATCGTCGTGCTTACTTTGATGATGCAACACCTTTAGGCTCTTCAGTTAATGACGAATGCCAAATTGATTCCATTAGCCAAAGCTGGGCGGTAATCTCTGGCGCAGGCGACAAATTAAGGGCCAAACAAGCGATGTTGTCCGTGAATCAACGCTTGGTAAAAAGAGAGGCTAATTTGATTAAATTACTTGACCCTCCCTTTGATCAATCTCAACTTGAGCCCGGCTATATTAAGGGCTACGTGCCAGGTGTACGTGAAAATGGTGGCCAATATACCCATGCAGCAATTTGGGCAACCATGGCATTTGCCATGATGGGCGACAAAAAAAACGCGTGGGAATTATATGCCATGCTTAATCCAATCAATCATGGAAGCACCCCTGAGCAATCTGATAATTACAAGGTAGAGCCTTATGTGATGAGTGCTGATATCTACAGTGCTTCACCGCATACAGGCCGTGGTGGCTGGACTTGGTATACCGGTGCAGCCGGCTGGATGTATCGTTTAACCATTGAAACACTGTTGGGAATAACCATAGAAATAGATAAATTGGTCATTGCGCCTTGCATGCCAGATAATTGGCAATGCTATAAAATCCATTATCGTTTCCATGAAACGGTTTATCACATATTGATTAAACAAAACCAGGGCTTAGTGGATAATCATATACAACTAAAATTAGACGGTGTTTATATTGAAACAGTTGAAAGCGAGTTTAGCGCAACAGAAAAACCACAGTGCACAATTCAACTATTTAATGATTTAAGAGAACACTATGTAGAAGTTGAGGTTAATCACAAGGTAGTTGATAAGTAAATCTTTCTACACATTAAAAAGTGCTTAACTAAAAGCTTTGCCAAGTTGCTATTGACCATAGCATTTACACTTTGATTGCATTGAGCATGAGTTTGTTAATCACCTCATTGGGTAGATGACGCTGAATAGTCACTGCATAAAAATTTTCAAAAACATTGGGTATTTGCAAATAGCACACTAGTTTTCCACTTTTTAACTCATCTTTTACAACCACTTCGGGCATCACAGCAATGGCATTAGTGTCACGCGCTAGTAGACGTAGCATAGCCATATCGTCTGCTTCTGCCACAATATTTGGCCTAAATTGATGAAGGGCGCAAAATCCATCAAATGCCGAGCGGATCGGGCTTTCTTCAAT
>JAYVFU010000096.1:0-13624 GCA_043772865.1 Methylophilaceae bacterium | reverse complement strand
TCAAAGTAGATATGCTAAAAATTGATGGGCAATTTATTCAACACCTGATGCATGACCCTTTAAATGATGCTACCGTGCGCTGTTTTGTTGATGTCGCCAAAGTAATCGGGCTACAAACCATCGCAGAATTTGTAGATTGCCCAGAAGTGCTAGCTAGAATAAAAGAAATTGGCGTTGATTTTGCACAGGGATTTTTACTACACAAACCAGAGCCTATCAACAACATTCTTGCCCAAAGTTTTGCTGTTTACCATGTTTGATGCTGGATTACTTTATCAAATACACGCTTTTATTACACTTATTTGTAGCATGTTTTTGCTTTGCGCTTGTATAATACAATAGCCTTGTGCCACCCAATCTGCGCAACGGTCTATCATTTAGTTTTAAGAGGCAAGCCCTCACATTTACCCTTATTTGTTTGTCCCGATTGGTGTTGCTTTAAAAGTAATAGACTGGCATTTAAATTCATTTGATTTAATCAAGAAGCGGAATTTACATTGAACACAGAAGTTACAATACCTAGCCTAGCCTTTACTGACTTAGGCTTAGCCGACCCCATTTTGCGCGCGATTAGCGATGCAGGCTACACCACACCAACCCCCATTCAAGCCAAAGCAATCCCGCAAGTATTGAGCGGTGGCGATTTACTGGCTGGCGCACAAACGGGCACTGGCAAAACAGCAGGCTTCACGCTGCCTTTACTGCATATGCTATCAAGCAACCCTGCAAAACATCCATCAGCGACTGGTAAGTCTTTACCACGCTGCCTAATTCTTACCCCAACACGTGAACTTGCCGCACAAGTTGAAGAATCCGTTAAAACCTACGGCAAATATTTAGCATTAAAAAGTATGGTGATTTTTGGCGGCGTAAGCATTAATCCGCAAATTCGTAGCCTTGCCAAACCGTTAGATATTATCGTCGCAACACCAGGCCGCTTGTTAGATCATGCCAGCCAAAAAACGGTGGATTTATCTGGTGTAGAAATTTTGGTTCTGGATGAAGCTGACCGCATGCTGGATATGGGCTTTATCCGTGATATTAAAAAAATTCTGGCGATGCTGCCTAAACAGCGTCAGAACTTGCTATTTTCAGCCACTTTTTCCGATGAGATTAAACAACTATCTGATGGCCTATTGAATAATCCAGCCTTTGTGGAAGTAGCGCGCCGCAATACATCTAGTGAATTAGTTGAGCAAACCGTACATTTGGTGCGCCAAGCACATAAACGCGATTTGGTTAGCTACCTCATTAAAAAGAACGACTGGAAGCAGGTGCTAATTTTTACGCGCACCAAGCATGGCGCAAATAGATTAGCCGATAAACTGATTAAAGATGGCATTCCTGCCATGGCTATTCATGGTAATAAAAGCCAAAATGCACGAACTAAAGCATTAGCAGATTTTAAAGATGGCAGCATTCCTGTGTTAGTGGCCACTGATATCGCAGCGCGTGGCCTAGATATTGATCAGTTACCGCAAGTTGTCAATTTTGAATTACCCAATGTACCAGAAGATTACGTACACCGTATTGGTCGTACTGGTCGAGCAGGTAGCAGTGGCGCAGCCATTTCATTAGTAGATGAAGAAGAAACTAAGTTTTTAAAAGATATAGAAAAACTCATTAAACGTGATATTCCAAAAGTCAAAGTAGAAGGTTTTGAGCCACCCACAAAAATTGAGCCCGAACCACCAAGATTGTTCCGTGGCCAGCAACCTAATCGTGGTCAGACTGCTACAAAACCTGCAGGACAAAGTCAAAATAAAAACATTGGACAAGCACGCAGTCAGCGTACTGACGGCCGCTCAAATGATCAGCGTAATGTACAAAAGCCGACAAATAGTGCCAATAATCGCCCAAGCAATAATAGAAATACTGCTCAACCAAACGGTCAAAGGACACAAGAAAACAGGTCTAGGAGTAACTCGGCTGCTGGCAATGCTCAAGGCAATAATCACCAAAATTTATCTGAAGCTGCGCGTCATCAAGCACAGCCACAACAGCCTCTATTTGTACCCAAAGCACCAAGTCGGCATAGCGGCAATCGTGGGCGTTAATTAGAGCTGGATACTTTTTAGCGCAGCATAAATAAGTTTTTTGGGAGTTATCTATGTATCAATCTATTTGTATGTTGCTGATTTTATTTCTTACCAGCAGTTGCACTGGCGTACCAGAAAATATAAAGGTCATACAAAGCATGGATGCAAGCCAGTATCTTGGCACTTGGTATGAAATAGCGCGGCTTGATAATCGATTTGAACGTGGTTTAGATAATGTAACCGCCACCTACCAAATGCGTGATGATGGCGGCATTAAAGTGATTAATAAAGGCTACAGTGCAGAAGCTAAAGCTTGGAAAGAAGCCATTGGTAAAGCTTATTTTATTGATAAACCGAATATCGATGGCACGCGCACTGGCAAACTAAAAGTTTCATTTTTTGGACCATTTTATGGTGGATACAACATCATTACGCTGGATAAGCCCTATTATAATTATGTGATGCTTTGTGGTCCTAATAAAGATTACTTTTGGATACTGTCTCGTACTCCACAGTTAGCTTACCCAATTAAGCAGCACTTAATTGCGCAAGCAAAAGAATTAGGATTTGCTACAGACCAATTGATTTATGTCAATCAAACGCCCGAAACGATTAATTACGATGCTGGTGGGCATATCGTTAAATAAGCGCAAACTACTAAATTTAATAATAGTTTTACATAACAAAATGACTCATCGTGTTTTAATTATTTTTGCACACCCTACTCTAGAGACTTCGCGGATTAATCTGGCGTTATTTGATGCGGTTAAGGATAATCCGAATGTAGTTTGGCATGACCTTTACAACACTTATCCCCAGCAGATGATTGATGTATCACGCGAGCAAGCCTTAGTAGAAGCTTGCGATGTGCTGATACTTCAGCACCCACTATATTGGTATTCTTGCCCTGCATTAATGAAAAGCTGGTTAGATAGCGTACTCACATTAGGCTGAGCGTATGGTGAAAATAGCACGGCACTACGCAACAAAGCTTTTATACAAGTGATCTCAAGCGGTGGCTCAGAGGGTGTTTATAAAAGAGGTGGCTATAATAATTTCACTTTAGCTGAGCTGTTACGCCCGTTTGAGCAAACTGCAGATTTATGTGAAATGTCCTATCATCAGCCTTTTCTCACACAAGATGCTGGTCATTTAAATGCGGACGACATTCAAAGCCAAGCGGTCATATATCGCGAATGGATAGATCAAATTATAAAAGGAATATTGCCGCCTATCGTCAATACACAACACGCTAATCAAGTCGATTTTTTATAATTAATGTTCAATTCAAACAAAAGTAATTGATTAAGATGAGTGTGCATACCCCTACTTTTTTACTGCAAGGCATCGTCTATTTAGGTGCTGCGGTTCTCGCCGTACCAATTTCTAAGCGTGTTGGGTTAGGCTCCGTATTGGCTGGCATTTTAATTGGGCCATGGGGATTAAGTCTAATTAATAACGTAGAAACCGTATTGCAGTTTTCTGAATTTGGCGTCGTCATGATGCTATTTTTAATCGGTTTAGAATTAGAGCCAGAGAAATTATGGCAAATGCGGCTACCTATTTTTGGCTTAGGTGGGCTACAAGTTGCCATTACAATTTTAGTAGTATTTGCCATGAGCACAATGCTGCATATTGATTGGCGCTTAGCATTGGTTGCGTCCATGGGGGTGGCAATGTCGTCCACCGCCATTGCTGCACAAACACTTAGCGAGCGCGGATTACTCAAGCAAGCCTCTGGCAGCGCTGCTTTCTCTGTCTTGTTATTTCAAGACTTAGCAGTGATTCCACTATTGCTCTGCTTACCATTACTGACCTCCCACGGCACAACTAACGTCATTGATTGGATGGCTGCGTTACGTGCAGTTGGATTAATTATCGCGATTGTAATAGGCGGTAATTATGTATTACGGCCTGTATTGCAATATACTGCCAATACAGGCATGCGTAAAATTTTCATCGCCTTCGCGCTTTTCTTAGTCATGGGTGTATCTATGCTGATGCAATCAGTTGGTTTGTCTATGGCATTAGGTGCATTTTTAGCAGGTGTATTATTAGCAGATTCCGAATACAGACAAGAGTTAGAACTAGATATAGAGCCATTTAAAGGATTACTACTAGGGCTGTTTTTTATCGCGGTTGGTATGTCAGTGGATATAGGCTTAATTTTTCGCCAGCCTTTACTAGTGTTTGGTTTAGCACTGATTTTTGTCATCACTAAATTAGCTTTGCTATTTGGTTTAGCGCGATTATTTAAGCTCATTCGAGCAGATGCCGTTGTATTTGCGCTTACGCTTTCGCAAATTGGTGAGTTTGCATTTGTGCTCTATGCCGAAGCAGTTAAATTGAATGTGATTACAACATCACAATCTAATTTGCTCAATGCTGTAGTAGCCATCTCCATGCTTACAACGCCGTTACTCATGCTGTTACAAAGTATCTGGCACCGTAAAAATTACAACAAAACCAAATCAACTGAATTTGATAACGTAGAAACACAACGTGCTGTGATAGTCGCAGGCTATGGTCGTTTTGGTCAGGTTGTGACGCGTCTACTAAACGGTATTGGCATGTCGCCTACTGTGATTGTGTATGATGCCAATCAAATAGAACTCATTAGGCGCTTTGGCTTAAAAGCCTACTACGGCGATATTACACGCCCAGATGTATTGCAGGCGGCAGGCATTGACCATGCAAAGTTATTAGTTATTGCCATTGATAATGTAGAAGATGCTTTAAAAACTGCAAAATATGTCACTTTACATTATCCTCATGTCAAAATAATTGCGCGTGCACGCAACAGAACAAACACTTATGAATATATGGATTTACACATTGATAGCGTACGTGAGACTTTTCACTCCGCATTACAAACCGCAGAACAAGCATTGGTTGTATTGGGTTATGGTCAATTTCAAGCGCATCGTACAGTATGGAAATTTCAGCAGCATGATGAATACTTTTTAAAACTTAACCACCCAAATCGCGCTGATGAACCCACTTTAATCAGTAATAATTTAAAAGCGCGGCGTGACTTGCTAGCACTGCTGCAACAAGAAGCTAGCATCATTTCCGCCGCTAATACTGATGTTGGATTTGAGAAAGATTAATTAACAAAACAAAACCTCACGAGCCTTGCGGCTGTGAGGTTAATTCAATTTAAATTAGTTTGCACTAATTACTAGCTTCTAACTTCTAAGCTATTTTTAACAGATGTAACACCTTCAATCTTAGAAACAACTTCTTCTGCTTTAGCTTTAGCCGCTGCACTATCTACAAAACCGCTAAGAATCACTTCACCTTTATGTGTTTCTACACTAATTTGTAAGCTTTTCAAATCTTTAGTACCTAAAATTTCAGCTTTTGCTTTTGTAGTAATCACGCTATCAGCAACCACTGTTTTAACTACTTTTTTCTGCGCCGCAGATTTATATGTACTATATTCATTTTGATCTAAAGTGCCATCTTTATCTAGATCTGCAGCCGCAAAACGTTTTTTTGTAAAAAGTTTATCTTTCGATGCTTCTGTACGCGTTAATAACTCATTACCATTTTTATCTAAACTTTTAAATTCATTAGCCAAAGGTGCTTGGTTATTTTGATCAATTAAATCTTCTGCAACTGCATTAAAGCTCACTACGCCTAATGCTAAAGTTAAAACTAAAGCTGATGTGTTGATTTTTTTCATTATATAGCTCCTAAAAATTGTTTAAGACGTAACAGAATTAATTAACTGTTTCGACGCAACTCATCATAAAGAAGATTTACATAATATCTAGTCATCTATTAGCTGATTATGCTGTAGGTGGATGACTACAAAACTGGAAAATTAATCGTTAAAAATGTTAACTAGCTTTTAAGACTTGTTTTTGAGGAATAAGCACACGCGTAATCGTGCCTTTATTGAGCTGACTGGCAATATCAAATTTTCCACCAATCGCTAATATCCTATGGCGCATACCAGCCAAGCCGTGTGTATTTCCATCTATAGCATCAACATCAAAGCCTTTGCCGTTGTCTTCAATCTCTATTTTTAAAAAGAGTTCGTCCGCAATAATATTGATTGATACTTTAGTTGCACTTGCATATTTATTTGCATTATTAAGTGTTTCTTGTACAACACGATAAGTAATCAAACTTAAAATTTCATTTACCACTACCGTTTGCTCAGGTAGGTTTAGTGTCATTTGCCATTGATTGCGTTCTGCAGCATCATCAATTAATTGCTTAAGTGCTGGCCAGAAACCAAATGTAGTAATAATAGAAGGATGTAGCTCCTCCACAATTTGCCGTTTAAAGTTAATACCTTGATCTAAATAAGTATTGGTTTTTTTAAGCTTATCAACAACTTCTGGCGCAGTTTCTTTTACTTTTTTCATTACCCAAGCAATATCCATTTTAGTTGCGGTAAGAATTGAGCCTAGCTCGTCATGCAATTCACGCGATAATTTTTGTCGCTCGCGCTCAACATCGCCTTGATAATCCAAAGCTAAACTACCTAATAAAACGGATTGCGCTTCTAGTTTTTTTTCATTATTTTCATTTTGTTTTACTAGTTGTTGTTGTAACTCACTTTTAACAGTAATTTCACTTAATAATTGTTTAATCACTAAAACAACCAATACAATAAGTATCAGCGCACAACCTACCAATGATAAGCGCGCCATAATTAAGCTATTTTTTCGAGTTTTTAATAAATTATCTAAATTTTCGTTTTGCTTATCAATTAAAAGCTGTGTGTGCTCCATGAATTTATTCATTTCTACCACACCTTGATCTAAATTTACCACCTGCTTAGCTATATTAACTTTCCCTTGTTCAGCTAAATTTAATGTCAATTTCATTTCGGCTGCCTTGGCTTCAACACTCGCAGAAATAGCCGCCATCCATACCAACTCCTTTTGAAGGGTTGTAGCATCTGATGTTTCCATGACTAAATTATTGATCACTTTTATACTATTACGCGCCTGCTCCAATGATTGCGTATAAGGTGCAATGTACTCAGGTCGTTGCATTAGTAAGTATCCACGTTGCGCACTTTCTGCAGCATATAATGAGCTACGTAAAGCATTTAAAGTAATAAGGTTAGTTCTAATTTTTCCGATGACTACATTTTGTTTTGCAATTGACAATACCCAATTATCGTTAAATATAATGGAGACTATAGTAATGAGTAATGCAGTGGTTAACATGGCAATAGTGCGGCCACCCAGGTTGGCTATCAACTTTTCTACCCAGATCCAAAGCTTGGCAGTTAATAACTTTAACTTGGTGTTTCTCAATTTCAAATCTAGTAACGCCATAACTTGTAGGTGCTTTCTTACGACATAATCAGATTATAACCACTCTATCAAAATGTAGAGTTTTATTAAAGTAGATGCATCGGCGTTATGTCATGCATTACGACATAAGTTTAACAATTATTTGATAGGAGCGATTATGTTGCATTATTCTGTAGTATTTTTTGTGATTGCAATTATTGCAGCAATATTTGGGTTTGGTGGAATTTCATCAGGGGCCACTGAAATTGCTAAAGTATTATTTTTTGTATTTTTGGCATTTACCATTGTTTCATTTTTATTTGGTAGAAAACGTTAGTTTTTAATAACGGCATTATTTAAAATTTTTAGTTTAAAAGCTTATTAGGAGCAAATCATGTTTAACATTGGCAAAAATGATGAAGAAAAAATATCTAACATTAAAGAAAATGCATCAGACTTAGTGAATACAGCGCAAGAAAATTTAACAGAATTGGCCAGTGATGTAAAACACTCTGTTTCAAGAGCTAGTAATAAAATCGAAGGTAAAACTTCTGAAGCTGTTAATAATACTAAGGATGATGCAATGACTTTAATTAATAATTTGAAAGCGCTTTTATCAGAAAATGCTAATACGAGCAAAATTCAAGATGCAAAGCAACAAGCCTATAATAAAGCGAGTGAGTGGAAAGAGTTAGTTCAAGATGAAGTCACTCGCGCAATTGAAACCACTAATGCTAAAACCAAAAAAGCAGTGACGGAACAACCGTTACTCAGTTTAGGTATTGCAGTAGCGGCTGGTGTACTTTTAGGCTATGTACTTGGTCATAAACAGTCAGATTGATAAGTCAGTTTTTGGAGCTAGCTTTATAGCTGATTTTTTAAAGTTTAGCTTTGCAGGAAATTAGCTTAATAAAATCAAGCATGTAATTTCAAAACTAAGTTAGGTAAGCAACTTTTTGTTGTTTGTTTGCCTAACTTTTGTTTGATGGGGATTTTGCAATATATAACCATTTTAGTTTGAATAAACATTCATTTACTCGGGAATAATCTATATGTGGAAAACTGCCATCAAACTTGTTTTGCTGTATTTAATACGCAACAAATATAATGAAGCTAAAACTGAATTTAAAGGTGACTTTAGTAAAATTAAAGATAACGTTGCCGAACTTGCTGAAAATCGGATGACGTTATTCAGACAAAATTTAGAGTATGAAATATCACGGATTGTCCATAGTTTAATAGCTTATATGTTGATGCTAGTTGCAATTTTGTGCTCTAGCATTACTGCCATTATTTGGTTAACTGCAACAGCAATAAATAGCCCTAATCGGACGCTCATTTTCAGCACAACAATGATTGTGCCTTTGTTAATAGGTATTGCTATTTACTTTTTCATTAAAGCGTCTTGGAATAAAGAACCACTTTTTAACCAATCAATTAAGCAAATAGCATTTGATTGGGAGCTATTTAAAAATAGCCATCATAAAACCCCTAGTAATCATGTTACAAATTATACTGCAACTGAAAACATTTAAAAAAATGGCAGAATAAGCGCACTATGAAAAATATATTATTAGTGGATGACCACAGCATTGTGCGTCAGGGTTTAAAAAATCTCATTGAATTAGAAGTTGGTCTACAGGTTACTGGCGAAGCCGCTTCTGGTATTGAAGCATTAAAATTAGTGCGTACAAATCAATACGATATTATGGTGCTAGATATTTCAATGCCCGATAAAAATGGCGTTGATACCCTTCACGACTTAAAGCATATTGCACCAAATTTGCCTGTTTTAATATTAAGCGGCTTTGCCGAAGAGCAGTATGCACTTAACCTAATGCGAAGTGGTTGCAAAGGTTATTTAGCTAAAGATGCTGATTCAGACGAAATTATTAAGGCGATCAAAATGATTGCTAATGGCAAACGTTATATATCTTCTGAATTAGCAGAGTTAATGAGTAATGAACTTAGCCACCCATCTGAAAAACTACTACACGAAATGCTTTCCGAACGCGAGTTTCAAGTATTCTTTAAATTGGCAGGTGGCTTAAGCCCGACAGAAATTGCTGCAGAACTTAATATAAGTATTAAAACGGTGAGCACCTATCGCACTCGTATACTCGAAAAAATGAGCCTAAAAACCAATGCTGATTTAACCTACTATGCAATTAAAAATGAATTAGTGAGCTAAATATTAGTAAATGACTCATAGATAATAAAGACAATCCAAATAAAGTTCCCCTAGCCAAAATGGCGCAAAATTTATAAAACCAGCCTGTAAGCATATGTAGGACAAATGCTGATATTCACAATAATTAATACCCCTTACAATACTTTCACTTTGGCAAACTATTTTCAGAAAAAGCTTTATAAGAAAAATGGTACATGTTTCACAATTACAAACAAGTATAAAGCGGCCTAATCAAGCGCAGATGAATGTTTTATTGATTGAAGATTCTGCGCTGATCAGAAATGTGATCAATGAAAGTTTGGAAGAATGTACCGACATTTTTATCTCCTCTTTTGCTGAAACGCAATTTCATGCAATTGAACTATTGAAGGCTGAAGCTTTTGATATGTTGTTAGTGGATATTGAGTTAGCGCAAGGCAATGGATTTGACGTCATTAAATTTGCTCAAAGCGCTGAATATCCGTTTTCGCCTCCTGTCATTATCATGTTAACTAACAATGCTACACCTTACTATCGGCTAATGGCTAAGCAGTTAGGCGTGAATTTCTTCTTTGATAAATCAATGGATTTCGATTTGGCCATAGAAACCATCACTAATTTGGCTTTTGAATTCACACACCCGCATTAAAATAATTAAATCAAATAGCAATAACGATATTAAAGTTATTGGATTAGTTTTCTGATATTACCTTACAAATACAGTAGATCAACGTGGGCTTGGATTTATAAGAACATCAAGTGACTAGATAAGTAATGATAGGACAAAAAATGACACCTGATTTTCAACAAGTGGGAAAAAAAACCCTAAAATTTCTACAGGATCAATTTGGTTTTGACTTATGGATGATTACACGTACTGAAGGCGATGATCTGATAGTACTTAGTAGCAATGAACAGAATGACAATGAGTTTAGTTATGGCATTAATGAGGGCGAAGTGCTGGAGTGGCATGATACCATTTGTGCCAGAATGATGGCTGGCAATGGTCCGCGCGTTGTACCTCAATTAGACTTA
The DNA here is from genome assembly GCA_043772865.1 of Methylophilaceae bacterium. Classification (GTDB taxonomy): domain Bacteria; phylum Pseudomonadota; class Gammaproteobacteria; order Burkholderiales; family Methylophilaceae; genus JACMMS01. The sequence continues at coordinate 3,119 of JAYVFU010000096.1, read as the reverse complement.
ATTCCGACTTATCATTCTGCGCCTATCAATCAAACCATGAACATCGGCGCTTATATTGGTGTGCCATTAACCAATGAAGACGGTTCGTTATTTGGCACTTTATGCGCATTTAATCCAAAATCTGCTGTTGAAGGAATCACAGTTGCACAGCCTATTATTGAAATGATGGCAGGCTTGTTAAGCTGTGTGTTAATCGCTGAACTTAAAACGCAAGATGCAGTTCGTCGCGCGGAGCGCGCTGAAAATGATGCGACACGTGACGGCTTAACAGGTTTATACAATCGTTTAGGCTGGTCACGCTTATTAGCCAAAGAAGAAAACAGATGTGCACGCTACGGCGCGCCTGCCTGTGTATTTAATATTGATTTAGACAATCTAAAATCAGTCAACGATAAAGAGGGTCATGCTGCTGGCGATGCGCTATTAATGAAGGCAGCTGATGCATTAATAGAAGCCACACGTACTTCGGATGTGGTAGCACGGTTAGGTGGTGATGAGTTCTGCATTTTAGGTATTGAATGTGATTATAAATTTGCAAAAGTCATTGAAAAACGCATACGCAAAAGTCTAAGCAAAGCTGGCATCGAGGCTTCAGTAGGTCTTGCAATGCGTAACCCAGGTCAAGGGTTATTGATGGCTTGCGCTGAAGCCGATGAAAAAATGTATATTGAAAAACATCACAAAAAGTTTAACCGCTTAGCTCTTGCGGCTTAATTATAGGACCGACGTTTAATCAGCCAATACGCTTAGTCAGCGAAAGCGATACTTCGAACACTGTTACAGGGCTAAAGCCCCACCTATAGAAAAAAGCATCATGCAAATCTAATTAAAAATCCTTAGTTTGGCAGTTACTAATGATGCGGCTGCCGTTCTGGTTTCAACCCCTAATTTAACAAACACATGCTCAAGATGTTTATTGATTGTACGTGGACTGACTTCTAAAATATCACCAATATCTCGACTAGTTTTACCTTTAATCACCCAATACAATACTTCTGACTCACGATGAGTTAATGAAAACGTGGCCATTAGGGCTTCAATTTTTGCAGCGTCAGATTCCTCGTTTAAAACAACCATCCATTGCTCAGTATTACTAATATCTGACGCGCTAAAAATAAGACGTTTTGAACCTTGAATAATTGATAGTGGCGCTACTGTAGCGGCTGTGCCAGCAGGGTTTATTGATTTTATCCAGTTAAAAAGTAAGGCGGGCGTGTTAATTTCATGCGGATTACCTTCTGTAGAAAAATAATTTTGTAACCATTGTCTAGCAAGTGGTGTCTGCCAAACTATTTTTCCATTCTGTGGCGTAATCGCAATGGCGGCCTGACCAAAAGCATCTAAAGCACCGCGCGCTTGATGCATCATTTTTGCTGTTTGCAAATGTGCAGTAATCCGTGCTATCACTTCTTTTGGGCGGATAGGTTTAGTCACATAATCAATACCGCCTGCAGTAAATGCCGCTTCTATATGTTCTACTTCGGTTAATCCCGTCATAAAAATAACAGGGATATGCGTTGTATTGGCATCAGCTTTTAATCGCTTGCATACCTCAAAGCCATCTAAATCAGGCATCATGGCATCTAATAAAATAATGTTGGGTTGTGCTTTGTTAGCACGCTCTAGTGCGAGCGTTCCATTATTGGCAACTAACACTATAAAACCAGATTCATCAAGCGCATCGTGCAACACGGCTAGATTATCCAGCACATCGTCTACAATCAATACAACAGAAGCATCTATTTTCAGCTTACTTAAACTACTCATTGGTTGCGTCTTTGATTAATTAATTGTTTCATTTTTTCTACATCAAACTGCGTTACAAACTGCTGCATTAAGGCTACAAAGCTGCTGTATTTTTTATCCATCAGTGCGATTTTATCTAGCTTATCGGTAATGCCTTTAATGTAGCCTAAATCAATCATCTCTAATAACTCGTGTAAAAATTGCTCTGGTGGCACTTGAAAAGCTGACGTAGTTTCAGCATTAAATTCGGCTGATAATAGGGTACTTTCCGCAATAGGCGCTCTTACCCAATCAATAGATAGCTTTTGACCTAGCCAATTTAATAAATCCTCTATATTTACAGGCTTAACAATAAAATCGCTAGAGGCAATATCGGCGGTGTTATCAAGTGCTTTATCAAAAGCATTAGCTGATACGATGGCAATGGGTGTATTAGATTGATACACCTTACGTATGATATGTGCCGCTTCCCAGCCATCCATCTCGGGCATGGCTAAATCCATTAAAATGACATCTGGCTTAAAATGCGCATAAACTTCTAAACACGCTTTACCATTGGCTGCCTGCGCTATTTCGAAGCCTAATGGGCTCAAAATGTTCATAATCAGTTCACGGTCAACTTGCTCATTATCTACCACCAATACTTTGCGTTTAGGGCCTTGGTAACCAATACGTGGTGCTAAAGAAATGGATTCCACCTCAATAGCTTGGTGCACTTGTGATAAAAATAAGCGTATTTGAAAAGCAGTGCCTTTATCCACTTCGCTAGTAAAAGTGAGTTCACCACCCATTAGCTCAGTGAGTAATTTACTAATGGTTAAGCCTAAACCTGTGCCGCCAATATTGATGTTATTAGCTGCACTGCCACGTGCAAAAGGTTCAAAAATTTGCTCTCGTTCAGTTGCTGATATTCCTAACCCAGTGTCTTCAATATCAATAATAGCGATGCCACGTGCGTATTGAACACGAAATACAATGCTACCGATTTTTGTGAACTTAACAGCATTTGCTAAAATATTAATGAGTATTTGCGTAAGCCTCTTCTGATCAGCTCTTACTAAATTGGGTAGTTTCCCTATCGTTTCAAAAGTAAATTCTAAGCCTTTATTGCGTGCTTGAAGTTCAAATATACTTACGATTTGTTTAATAAATTCTTTAAATTTTAAGGGCTTCATGTCAAACGTCAACTTGCCGCCTTCAATGCGCGCAATATCTAAAGTACCTTCAATAAGAGATAATAAATGCTCGCCGCTACGGCGAATGACGCGTATAGATTGTTGGCGATTTTTTGGTATAGTTTTATCATTATCAAGCAGTTGGGCATAGCCTAAAATGCTATTTAATGGCGTGCGCAGTTCATGACTAATACCTGT
>JAYVFU010000095.1:0-13690 GCA_043772865.1 Methylophilaceae bacterium | reverse complement strand
AGGGTGGTGATATAACAAAGCGTTAAGCAGAGTGCCGCTCCAATTACCAACGGCTGGATGCACAACCATGCCCGCTGGTTTGTTAATGACTAGAATATGCGCATCTTCATAGATAATCTCTAAAGGAATATCTTCTGCAATATAAGCGTGCATTTCGGGCGCGGTTTGCGGCAATACAATTACTTGCTCACCACCCCACACTTTAGTTTTTGCTGTGGTGGCTTTGCCGTCAATGGTGACGAGTTGCTCTTTAATCCAAGCTTGTAAGCGAGACCGCGAATGTTCTGGCAGCATTTTTTGCAAAGCAACGTCCAAACGCGAGCCACCTAAATCGTGTGGAATAGTAAGAGATATGCGTATGGGTTCTGTCATCGGTTATAATATTTTAAAATTTAAATGGATAGATCTATTAATGAATCAAAGTTCAATCATGCAAATAGCTACAAAAAGCTGGTTTCAGTCTTTTATTCTGGCTCTTGTTTTAGCAACTCTGCTCAATGGCTGCGCTATTTTAGGTGCGCCTACAGAGCTTGATGATACTAAAAACTGGGGCGTAGAGCGTATTTACGAAGAAGCCGAAACTAAAATGGCTGATAAAGATTATGAAAAAGCTATTAAGTATTTTAACATCATAGTGTCACGTTACCCACATGGAAAATACGCAACACAGGCGCAACTTGAAATTGCCTATGCTAATTTTAAACATGATGACCCAGTTGCCGCAGTTGCCGCTGCCGATAGATTCATCAAATTACATCCCAACCACCCTAACGTAGATTATGCGTACTACTTAAAAGGCCTTACCAGTTTTAATCAACGTGGTGTATTGGAAAAAATTACGCTACAACAAATTAGTGACCGCGATGCAGGTGCTTTACGCGGCTCATTTAACGCATTTAAAGAGCTTGTTACACGTTACCCTAAAAGTCGCTATGCGAAAGATGCTACGCTACGTATGACCTACTTAGTCAATACATTAGCGGATGGTGAACTTCATGTAGCGCGATATTACATGAAGCGTCAAGCTTACATAGCATCAATTAATCGTTGTAAGTATGTGCTTGAATACTACCCAAACTCTACTGCGATAGAAGAATCGCTCGTTATTATGATAAGCGCTTACGACTTATTAAGCATTGAAGACCTTAAAAACGATACTGTTCGCATATTACAAACTAATTATCCTCAAAGCGCCATGCTAAAAGGCAGTGCACCCGATGATGAAAAAGTATGGTGGAAGTTTTGGGAAAGTTTATATTAAATTAGGCACTTGAGATTTGTAACTTAGTAATAGCTGTCGTTGCTTGCAGGCTTTATTAACATTATTGATCTATAGCATCCACCGTGTACTAAAGCCATTATGAACAGATGAATTTTCTTGAAGTTAAACCAAAATGAACAAACACTTAGATTAATGTAAAGATGACACTTCATCACCCTCCCAAAAATCGTTTAATGCGTTTACTAAACGCGGAAACCTTATCTAAATTGGAAAAAAATCTATCCATTTGCAGGTTAGCACGTGATGATGATATGTTTCAGCACGTGATACAAATTGATTATATTTACTTTCCAATTACCAGCATTATTGCAGTCATTAATCACTTAGATGATGGCCCAGCGCCAGAGGTTGCGACTATAGGTAATGATGGTATTGTAGGTATAGATGCATTAATTGGCGCTGAATCACAGACTAGAAAATACATCGTTCAGAGTGCTGGCACTGCTTATAGAATTCAAGCAGACCTGATTAGAAAAATATTTGATGAAGATGCTGATTTTAGAGATAAATTACTCAAATATATCAATACACTATTTGCTCAAGCCGCTCAAATAGCAGTATGCAATCGTTTTCATACTATAGACCAACAACTTTGTCGATTTTTACTTTCCTCAATTGATCGCTGGGATTCACACAGAATCAGCCTCACACATCAAAGAGTAGCCAATTTATTAGGGGTAAGAAGGCCAAGTGTTTCTGAGGCATCTGCCAAATTAGCACATGCAGGCTATATTCATTATCAACGCGGATGCGTCACTATTTTAAACAAGACTGGTTTAGAACAGCAAGCTTGTGAGTGTTATAAGGTCATGAAAAAAGAAATCAATCATCTATTAAATTATTAATTTAATAGATGATTGGATTTAGTCTGCTAGCGTACCAATGGTTTTAGGATGACACATTATGATTCGCTTAATGATGTGAAATCAAACTTTCACATATTTCAATAACTAGTCAGTAAAGGTTACTGCATTGAGTGAAATAATTTGCACCTATGTGTCCATGAGCGAAGTAGCTAACGATATTAACCCTAAAGATTTTAGCCATATCATTAGTCACTCCAGATCAAATCATTTATTAAAAAAAATCAGTGGGATTTTATTCTATGATGGCGCACATTTTTTTCAATACTTAGAAGGTCATTATGACAACATCGCTGAGGTCATAAGCGAAATAGAAGCCTCAAATCAACAACATAATATTAAAACACTTTATAAAAACAAATTCTCGTCAGACAGCAGAAGATTTAATAGTTGGAAGCTAGGTTATGTAGACTCTATTAATTATGCGAGTATTTTTGAAACTTTTAAAAACTTAATTAATGCAGTATCAGAAAATTCGCTAAAAGATGATTTGTTAAAAATCGAACTAGCGATGTCACCGATGATTAAAACTTCTGACATTTTGTAAAGTTAAAACATTAACGACTTTTATTATCTTCGTCTTTTTTAGCTTTTAATTCTGCTCTATGCGCTGTTTTACGGCGTCGCATACTCACAATACCTTCGCCTGATTTACGTTTATCTGGCTCAGCAAATGGATTTTCGCCTTGTTTGTATTGCACACGTAATGGCGTACCCGAGAGCTGAAAAGCTTTGCGAAATGTCTTCTGTAAAAAACGCGTATAAGCATCTTTTACGCCATCTAAATGGCTACCGTGGATGACAATAATAGGTGGATTACTGCCGCCTTGATGCGCATAACGCATTTTTGGGCGCACACCCTTGTTGATTGGCGGCTGATGTTGCTGTAGCGCATCTTCTAACACGCGTGTGATTTGCGGCGTTGCAAGTTTAGCAAATGCCGCTTTAAACGCGATATCAACTGATCTAAACAGCTCAGTTAAACCTTTTTTCTTCAACGCAGAAATATAATGGAATTCCGCAAAATCTAAAAACTGTAACTTACGGTCAATCTCGCGTTTAATCCAATCGCGTTCTTCATCTTTTAAGCCATCCCACTTGTTAATGCCAACCACTAATGCACGGCCAGTATCTAAGATATATGCAGCTACATGCGCATCCTGTTCGGTAATGCCTTCTTGCGCATCTACCACCAAAACTGCGACATTACATTCTTCAATGGCTTGAATTGTTTTAATCACAGAGAATTTTTCAATCGCCTCAAACACGCGACCGCGTTTACGTACACCAGCAGTATCGATAATCACATAGTTTTTGCCATCACGTTCTAAATCAATATAAATTGAATCACGTGTAGTACCAGGCTCATCAAACGCAATCACACGCTCATGCCCTAGCAAGCTGTTCACAAGTGTAGATTTACCAACATTAGGTCGTCCTACTATTGCCACTTTAGGTACACGACCTTCATCGGCAACACGCTCTTCTGGCTCATCAGTAATAAAGTCTTCCAAAGCTAAATCGACAATATCTCGCACACCTTCACCATGTGCAGATGAAATAGACAAAGGATCACCCAACGCTAATTCGTGGAAATCAGCGCTAACAATCGCCTTTTGCATACCTTCGGTTTTATTGACTGCTAGTAAAACTTTGCGCTGACTTCTGCGTAATTTTTCTGCAATGACTTTATCTTGCGGTGTTAAACCTTGACGACCGTCCACTACAAAAATAATGACATCCGCTTCATCAATCGCAAGCAGCGTTTGGCGCGCCATTTCTTTTAAAATGCCAGATTCAGCAAGTGGCTCAAACCCGCCTGTATCAACCACTAAAAATGGAATACTTGCACCTAAACCACGGCCATAATGACGGTCGCGCGTAAGACCAGGCAAATCAGCCACAAGCGCATCGCGGCTTTTGGTAAGCCTATTAAATAAAGTAGATTTGCCAACGTTAGGTCGGCCAACTAATACAATGGTGGGTAACATAGTGTTTCTTAATAGCTGAAATGTTCAGCTTGAATTTTACTCAAGCCTATAAGGCTTGATTGATAAGGACGTTGATTTAATAGTTATTTAATCGATATAGCAAATAACTTACCATCACGGGTCTGAGTAATCAACTGATTAGTACCAACCGCCACCATTTGTGGCATTACGGCAGTATCGTCAGTTTTAACTCGGGCAGAAAATGCACCATCTTCACGATTTAAAAAATGTACATATCCTTCAAAATCACCTACAGCAATAATACTACCTAAGGAAACTGGGGTTGTAAGTTTGCGATTAAGTAGCCCTGGTTGACGCCAAAAAGTTTTACCAGCACTATCATCCAACGCATAAACTGAACCAGCAGTGTGAGAAACAAAAACTTTTCCTGCATCTGTAGTTAAACCAGCAAAACTTGATATATCTCGGCTCCAAATCACCCGACCATTAGTGCGATCAACTGCAGCAATTTTTCCTTGATAAGCCACTGCATACACTAAACCGCCATCAACCACGGGCAAGCTAGTAATGTCTGCAATGCGCTCAATTTCAGTCACACCTTTAGGTTGCGCTACAGTAGCTTCCCACAATATATTGCCATTATCAGCACGCAATGCCACCATTTTTCCGCCTGCAAAGCCAGCGTATACTGCACCGCCATCAACCACAACTCCAGCGCTAGAGCGTAAGCTTAAACTTGGGCTTGCTCGTTGGTATATCCACTTACGCGATCCATCATTAGCGTTAAGACCTACAATATGATTATCTCCCGAGCGCACAACAACAATGCCATCAAATATGCGGGGCACACTTAGCACCTCACTACTTAACTTTGCTTTCCATAGTGCCTTACCTGTGTAATCAAAAGCTAAAACAGCGCCTTGAGCCGTGCCTAAAAGCACCATATTTTGACCTAGTCCTACGCCGCCAGATAGTTTCTCACCTGTTTTAATTCGCCACTCTTGTGTACCAGTAGTCAAATTTACTTTAACTACATCACCTTCTGTACTAGCGGCAAATACAGAATTGGCATCAATAGCTGGCGTAAAATCAAAACCTTCAGTTTCGCCGACTTTAATATTCCATAAAATTTTTGCATCGACATTTGGTTTAAAATCAGTCAACTCTGCTGGTGGATTAGGATCCTCTTTACCGAATACTTTCTCCGACACACTATCTTTAACATCACCATACAAACTACAGCTAGCCACTGTACTCACTAAAAATCCAGCAAAAACAGTACGTGATACAACCAGCAGCAAACGGCGAAATAAAGGTTTAGACATCATCATTACTAACCTAATGCTTCTAATTTTTGATTCGTATATTGGTAATAGCGACCCTTTAAATCCAACTTTGTCAGTGCTTCTTGATATGCCTTTTTAGCTTCTGCAGATTTACCAAGTGCAACGTAAATATCACCTTTTAAATCAGCGTTTAAACCAGCAAAGCCTGCACCTTTTGATTCATCTAATATTTTTATCGCAGCATCATAGTTTTTTTCTTCAACCAGAATGCCTGCTAGCTGCAAACTTGCCATGGCTTGCACTGCTGACTCTTTGGCATTTTTAGATGACCACTCCAGCTGTGCCTTAGCACTTTTAACATCATTAGCTGCATAATTAGCCTTGGCTGCAAATAGCGCAGCGCGTCCTGCATAAGGCGTACTTTTGAAGTTTTCTATAATTTTGGCAGATTGCATTTTAATGGCTTTAACATCTGTCATATTAGTTTGTGTGAGTGCCTGATATAAGCTAGAAGCCTCAACAGCCTGTTTATTTTGATAGTATTTCCAAGCTTGCAAAGCGCTATAAACGACTAACGCCGCAATAATCACATTCATTAGCATATTGCCGTAGCGTTTCCACCACGCTTTAAATTCATCAATCTGTTCCTGCTCTTCTAAATCGTATGCCATACTATTTTCCTAAATTTCTTTACTTTAATTTGGTTTGTAATGTTTGCCTTTTAGGCATTTAAAGCTTGTTTACGCAGATGCTTTTGTCCTGGAATCGCACTCAACAGTTGTTGCGTGTAAGCTTGCTTAGGATTTGCATAAATCTTGGCAACCTCGCCCTGCTCGACTATCTTGCCTTGATTCATCACCACAATATCATCTGCAATATGTCGTACCACACGTAAATCATGGCTAATAAATAGTGTAGTTAATGCCATTTCAGCTTGTAATTCTTTAAGTAACAACAAAATCTGCGCTTGTACCGAAACATCAAGTGCTGATACTGGCTCATCGCACACCAGCACTTTTGGCGATAATACTAGTGCCCGTGCAATACCAATACGTTGCCGCTGACCACCTGAAAACTCATGCGGATATTTTTTCACATCATCTGGTTTTAAACCGACACGCTTTAGCATACTGAGCACTTGGCTTTTCTGCTCATCACGGTTACCCAAACCGTGAATTAACAAGCCTTCACCAACAATTTCACCAATACGCATGCGTGGATTGAGTGAAGCGAAAGGATCTTGAAACACCATTTGTAAATCACGGCGTGTTGCGCGCAAAGCTTCACCAGACATTTGGGCTAAGTCTTTTCCTTGAAAAAGTACTTCGCCACTTTCCAGAGGTTGCAATTGTAACAGACAACGCGCTAACGTGGATTTTCCACTACCAGATTCGCCAACTACCGCTAAGGTTGAACCTGTAAGCAGCTGAATGCTAACGTCATCTAATGCCTTCACTAAGGTCGTACCAAAACCAAATCTACCACTACGCTGAATATAGGTTTTATTAAGATTTTTCGCTTCTAGAATAATTTGGTTCACGCTGCAACCTCATTTTTTAACCATGCATAATCCATCGGTTTGAGTTCTTTTTTGCCAGCTGCATCTGGCACACAATCTAGCAATGCTTTGGTATATGGGTGTTGTGGATGATTAAGCACCTGCTCTACAGTGCCGGTTTCTACAATTTCACCACGGAACATCACCACGACATCATCCGCAATATCTGCCACCACGCCAAAATCATGCGTAATAAATAGCATCGCCATATTCATGCGTGTTTTTAACTCATCTAACAACTTAAGTATTTGCGCTTGCACGGTGACATCCAAAGCGGTTGTTGGCTCATCCGCAATTAATAACATGGGCTCACAAGCAATGCTCATGGCAATCATTACGCGCTGACGCTGGCCACCCGAAAGCTCATCTGGGTAGCTATCTGCACGACTTTCAGGAATACCCACTTGTTGCAAAAGGCTAGCGATGCGAGCTTTAAGTGCTGCGCCTTTTAATCCTAAATGAACCGTAAGCGATTCGCCAATTTGATAACCAACAGTGAGTACAGGATTAAGTGACGTCATGGGTTCTTGGAAAATCATGCCGATTTTTTTACCACGAATCTCGCGCAATTGACTGTTATTTAACAGCGTTAAATTTTGTTCTTGAAAAACAACGCTACCCTGTGTTTGTACTAGTTGTTTAGATAACAAACCCATAATAGAAAGTGCTGTAAGGCTTTTTCCGCTGCCAGACTCACCAACGATACATGTCGTTTTACCTGGCTTTAATAAAAATGAAACATCTTTCACAAGCAGGCGGTTGAAGTCAGATCTAGGCGTTACAGTTAAATTTTGCACACTCAAGATAAAGGTCATTTTGCTCACTTTAATAGCGCTAATTAATCGGACAACTCAGCTGGTTTTAATCATATTAAAAACATCGGCCACTTTACATCTCACTTGTTCACCCGGTTGCAACAATGGCTTGAGTGATACTTCATCTAACGCGGCCTCATCATCACCTAGAATGGCAGCATAGCGTGCATTACTTTTATCAGCTTTTTTCATTTGCGATTTAAAACTACCGCCACCTGCATGTAATACAACACTCAAGCCTGCATTACGCATCATTTCTGCCATATTAAAGGCTTTTTGATTAGCTAAATCACCCACGTTGACTAAATACACATCGGGTGTTTCACTCGCTGTAATACCATATTCTTGCATGAGTAAAAATACACGCTCTAAGCCAATACCAAATCCGCAGGCAGGGGTTGCATCTCCACCCAATCTTTCAACCAAACTATCGTAGCGTCCGCCGCCAGCGATGGTGCCTTGCGCACCTAGTTTAGTGGTCACCCATTCAAATACGGTACGATTGTAGTAATCCAATCCACGTACTAAACGCGCATTAACTATGTAAGCAATGCCAGCATCCTCTAACAACTTACACAGACCTAAGAAATGCGTGCGAGTTTCATCGCCCAAGCAATCCATGAGCTTAGGCGCAGCTTCGCATGTAGCCTGCATCTTTGGATTTTTGCTATCTAAAATGCGTAGCGGATTAGTGTGCAAACGGCGCTTTGCATCTTCATCAAGCACATCAGCATGCTGTTCAAAATAGTGAATAAGGGTTTGACGGTACACCGCACGCTCTGCCGCATCGCCAATACTATTGATTTGCAACGCTACATCTTTAATACCCAGCTCGCGCCATAACCTGGCCAGCAAAACAATTTGTTCAGCATCCACATCTGGCGTGCTATAACCAAAAGATTCCACACCAATTTGGTGAAACTGACGTTGGCGGCCTTTTTGTACGTTCTCATGCCTAAACATTGGCCCCATGTACCACAAACGCACTGGGCCATTGTAAGTCAGATTACTCTCAACCACTGCACGTACACAGCCAGCAGTACCTTCTGGACGTAAGGTCAATTTATCGCCGTTAAGTGCATCTGTCCAAGCGTACATTTCTTTTTCTACAATATCAGTATGCTCGCCCACACTACGTACAAAAAGCTCGGTAGATTCCACAATCGGCATACGAATATTGCGATACCCATACTGGTTTAACACACGCCGCGCTGTATCTTCTAGCTTTTGCCACAGCGGTGTAGCCTCAGGCAAAATGTCATAAAAACCTTTAATACTTTGGAATTTAATGCTTTTAATTTGACTCGCTTTGCTATTACTCAATTGAACATTACTCATAATTAACTAACTACTTGAATTGGTATTATTTTGTTGACGCTTGACGTACTGGCAATATTTGAGCGCAGTTTACCGCCTTCTGCATAATTTTTTTGCACATAACTTTCTACAATTTGTTGAAACTCGGCTGCAATATGGTCACCTTTCAGCGTGACGGTTTTTTCACCATCAACAAACACCGGGGCCACGGGAGTTTCCCCTGTACCTGGCAAGCTGATACCGATATTGGCTAGCTTGGATTCACCAGGTCCGTTCACAACACAACCCATCACTGCAACGCTCATATTTTCTACGCCTGGATAATCACTACGCCATATTGGCATTTGAGTGCGTAAGTAGCTCTGAATCTGCATCGCCAGTTCTTGGAAGTAAGTAGAAGTAGTTCGGCCACAACCTGGGCAAGCGGTCACTAAGGGCGTAAATGAGCGTATGCCCATCACTTGTAAAATTTCTTGAGCTACCACAACTTCTTTGGTGCGTGATTCATTGGGCTCTGGCGTTAAACTGACACGGATCGTATCGCCGATGCCTTCTTGTAGCAACAATGACAAAGCAGCAGTTGAAGCCACGATCCCTTTGGAACCCATCCCTGCTTCAGTTAAACCTAAATGCAGCGGGTACTGGCAACGTGTGGCCAAATCGCGATAAACCGTTACTAGGTCTTGTACGTTGCTGACCTTGCAAGAAATAATGATTTGATTAGGTGATAAACCAATGGCAACGGCTTGCTCTGCACTTTCAAGCGCGGATTGAATTAATGCTTCGCGCATCAAAGCACCCGCTTCTAATGGATGAACTAACTTGGCATTATCATCCATCATCTGCGCCATTTTAGCTTGGTCTAAACTACCCCAGTTCACACCAATACGCACGGATTTTTTGTATTCGATAGCGGTTTCTATCATGGCAGCAAACTGCTCATCACGCTTACTGCCTTTGCCCACATTGCCTGGGTTAATACGATATTTGGCGAGTGCTTGAGCGCAATCAGGATATGCACTTAATAATTTATGACCATTGTAATGAAAATCACCGACTAATGGCACGTTGCAACCCATGGCATCAAGCTCAGCACGAATACGCCCTACCTGTGCGGCGGCTTCTGGTGAATTTACGGTGATACGTACCACCTCACTGCCAGCTTGCCACAACTCAAACACTTGTTTAACGGTGGCTGCTGCATCGGCAGTATCAGTATTAGTCATGGATTGCACCACAACAGGTGATATCACAGTGTTATCTAATCCGCCACCCACTGCCACATGGCCAATCATTACTTGCAAGGTATTACGACGCATATTCTATGAAATCTAACTTTATGAAATCTAAATTATTTTAATGAAAATCTTGCTACGTTGACTTTCGCATAGTTTTTCAGATCAACAGAATTACCGTTAAAACTAAAACTAGTGCCATTTATGTTACCTACAATGACTTTAATTGGTAACGAAACAGGGTTCACTTGAACGTTATCTTGTGAATCTGCGCTTAACACTTTACTGTAAACAACATGTCCATTTACATCAATAATATTAATCCAAGTTTCTTGCTTAGCTGCGAAATTTAATGTGGATAAGTTTGTAGTGTTGCTCACTGCATTGTTAGATACCAAAGCATTGGCTGCTGCAGAAGTAGCGTTAGGTGTTTCTGGCATATGCTTTACTTCAACAACGCTACCAGTAGATGAATTAGTCAATCCAACGATAGTTTGACCGTTTGCAATGTTAGTGGCTGTATCAACTACGGAAGGCGGCTCTATAGCCGCACGTTCAGCTGCAGGCAAGGCAATTTCTGGTAATGGTTCAGAGGTATTTGTAGCTTCACTCTCAACTATTGCAGTTGGGTCTGAGTTACCAACTGAGGAAACGCCCGCATTTTTTGCTAAATCTTCTAGTTTTATCGGCATGCCAACCATATTGGTATAAATCAGCCAAGCCACTAACGCTATTAATACCAGACCACTTGCCAATAAATACTTAAACCAAGACTGTTTTTCTTTACTTGCAATTGGCTCGTTAATATTAGATTCTATGATATGAGAGTTAGTAGCTATTTCTGGCACTTTAGCTTTATAAACATCCAACACTGGCGCAGCATCTATCCCCAATAAACGTGCATAATTACGAATAAAACCACGGACTATCATAGGTTGTGGCAAGTTGGTGAAGTCACCATTTTCTAAAGCTTCTATCTGCTTTACACTTATACGCAACTGGTTCGACACTTCTTGCAAACTTATTTTTTTATTATCTCTAGCTTCGCGTAATAGTGAGTGATGTGCTATTAAGGGGGCTTGCTCATGACTAAAGGCATCAACAGGTGTTTTTATTTGTTGATTAAGCTGGTCATTAACAACAGCATTGTCTATTAACGGCACATCCTGATCGCTAGTTTTTTTCATATTACTGACCACTTAACAAAAGCTTAGCCTGTTCGGAGTTGGGGTATTGCTTACGTAAAGCCAAAGCATAGCTCGATTCAGCATCTTTATCCCCTAATTTACGCGCAATTTTAATGCCTAACCATAATATATCAGGCGACTGCCCTACCAGTAACGCATTTTGCAAGGCGTTTTTTGCACCTTTAACATCACCACGATCAAATTGAATTTGCGCTAGAAAAAATGCTGCGGTGTGGTTAAGCGGATCCAGTTGCAGCGCACGCCCTAAATATACCTCAGCCGATTTAATATCGTTTTTACGCAAAGAGCAAATACCCGCATTGGTATAAGCCACCGTGGGCGTGCCATATAAAGGGTTTTTAATCGCCTCTAGAAATTGTGTAATGGACTCATCATAACGCTGACGACCACACAAAAAGCTACCGTAATTATTATGTGATTCTGAATTGCTAGGCTCTAACTGGATGGACTTTTTAAAGTTAGCATCTGCTTCAGCCACTTGCCCTAATGCTGCATAAACCAAACCCAATCCGTTGTAGGCTAAGCTATAATTATCATCTGCTTTAATCGCCTCGTTAAATTCTTCTAAGGCAATTTCCATATTGTTTTGCTGAAAATAGGCTGCGCCCAGCTCGGTATGAGCCCGCGCACGTTTAACATCCGGATTATCACTATTTGAGCTAGTACTACCTGTTTGAATAGTCGCGCAGCCAGTTATGACAACACTTACAACAAACAATATAGTTAAAAATAATCCCGATTTCTTCACAAAACCCTCCATGCTATTAAGTGCGCTTGATTGTTGTTAGTGAGCTAATTTGCAATCAATATCAGCTTATTCTGCTTCTGCAATAATGGCAATATGTCGTGCTGCACGTTTGGTTTTATCCAGCACTTTACCAGCCAGTTGACCACAGGCAGCATCAATATCATCGCCGCGCGTTTTACGCACCGTGACAATATAACCAGCTTGCATCAATATATCTCTAAAAACCCGAATGTGACTAGCTTTAGATGTGTCATAGCCACTATTGGGAAAAGGATTAAACGGAATTAAATTAAACTTACATGGCACATTCTGCACCACATCGAGCAGTTGATGCGCATGCTCGACTGTGTCATTCACACCATCCAGCATCACATATTCAAATGTAACAAAATCGCGTGGCGCTTTAACCAAATAGCGCTCGCAAGCGGCCATCAACGCTTTTAGTGGATATTTTTTATTGATAGGGACTATTTCATCACGTAACGCATCGTTTGGCGCATGTAAAGATACCGCCAAAGCAACAGGACAATCTTCTTTTAATCTATCCATCGCTGGCACAATGCCGCTAGTAGAAAGTGTTACACGGCGACGGCTTAAACCATAGGCTGCGTCATCTAACATGATTTGCATGGCGGTCACAACATTATCGTAATTGGCAAGCGGCTCACCCATGCCCATCATCACGACATTACTAATAATACGGTCATTAGCCGACAGTAACACGTAGCCATCTGCCGCGCGTAATGATTTATTGGCAATCCACAGCTGTCCAATGATTTCAGAAACGCTTAAATTTCGATTAAAACCTTGACGCCCTGTACTACAAAACGTGCATTCTAAAGCACAGCCAACTTGGCTAGAAACACACAAAGTACCACGATCATCTTCTGGAATGAATACCGTTTCAACTGAATTGCCTACGCCAGTGCCAATTAACCACTTACGCGTACCATCATTGGATATTTGCTCCAACTCAACATGCGGCAAGGCAATATTAGTATCGCGCGTTAATTTTTCGCGCAACACTTTTGCAATATCAGTCATCTGCTCAAAATCATTCACGCCAAAGTGGTGCATCCAACGCATAATTTGCTTAGCGCGGAAAGGCTTCTCACCCATACTTTCAAAGTATTGAGTGAGTTGAGGTAGATTGAAATCGAGCAGATTGACCAAAATATTGTCTTTGACTTTATAACTAAAGCTTATTTACCAAAAAAGTAAGCGATTTCAATCGCTGCGTTTTCAGCAGAATCAGATCCATGAACAGCGTTTGCATCAATGCTTTCAGCGAAATCAGCGCGAATAGTACCAGCAGCTGCATCTTTTGGATTGGTAGCACCCATTAAATCACGATTTTTTAAGACAGCATTTTCGCCTTCTAGCGCTTGAATCATCACCGGGCCAGAAATCATGAATTTTACTAAAT
>JAYVFU010000094.1:0-13712 GCA_043772865.1 Methylophilaceae bacterium | reverse complement strand
TTGAGCGTGGCATGAGTGGTGTGCCTCATTTATCACAAATGCGCTCAGTTTCAATTACAGGCTTATCTGTTGTTACACTGACTTTTTCTGAAAAAACTGACGACTACTTTGCTAGACAGCAGGTGTTAGAGCATTTACAGGGTATTTCTCTGCCACCCGCTTATCAGCCATCTTTAGCACCACTGACTACCGCTGTAGGTGAAATCTATCGCTATAAGCTTGATGCCCCAGCCAGTATGCCACAGCGAGAAATAAGAGCCATTCAAGATTGGACGATAACCCCTGTATTGCGCACGGTATCTGGCGTTGCAGACATTACAAGTTTTGGCGGTTCAATTAAAGAATATCAAGTAAAAATTAACCCTTATTTACTCAAAAAATTCAATGTCAGCATAGATCAAGTCAATATAGCACTTTCTAAAAATAGCTCTAATATAGGCGGCGGTACTATGCATCGCGGTGACGAAGCGTTGGTAGTGAGGGGTGTTGGGCTATATAAAAATATTAACGATATTGGGCAAACTGTCATCACATCCCAAGATGGAAAACCCATACTGGTAAGTGATGTTGCACGTGTAGAAATTGGAGATAGGCCGCGCTCTGGTATTGTTTCTTACAATAAAGAAGATGATGTCGTTATTGGTATTGTGCTGATGACTAAAGGCCAGAACCCCGCAAAAGTGATTGATGCGCTACGACTTAAAGTCGATCAAATTAACAAAACATTACCTGTCGGTGTGAAAATTCATCCGCTATATGACCGCACTACATTGATTAACCATACTGTAGATACCGTGACTGAGAACTTAATCGTCGGCGCTTTGTTAGTTGTTACCATTCTCATTATATTTTTACGTAATTGGCGGGCAGCGCTTATTGTCGCGGCTGTTATTCCGCTATCTTTACTATTTGCTTTTATCGTGATGGATATTTGCGGAGTATCAGCCAACTTAATTTCACTTGGCGCAGTCGACTTCGGCATTATTATCGATAGTGCGGTCGTTTTAGTGGAGGCTTTAATGGTGCGGCTAGCACTTAATAAAATTGAAGGTCACCATCAAGGTTACGGTAAGCGCATTCATAGTTTAAAACACACGGCTGTTGAAATGGGACGCCCTATTTTATTTTCAAAACTCATTATTATTTTAGCGTTTTTACCGATTTTCACTTTCCAAAAAGTAGAAGGTAAAATATTTTCACCCATGGCATTTACCCTGAGCTTTGCTTTACTGGGTGCCATTATTTTAACGTTAACGCTGGTCCCTGCCTTACTTTCTTACACTATGCGTAAAGGTAATATGGCAGAAAAGCATTCAAACTGGATGCATAACTTACAAACGTTTTATGGCAATAGTTTAAAAAAGCTCACCCTTTTTAGGTTGCCGATACTGGGTATTTCTGTAGTACTTCTGGTAGTAACGTTGCTTTTAGCACCAAGACTAGGTTCTGAATTTTTACCTAAATTAGATGAAGGCAATATTTGGCTAACATTAGACTTACCACCATCTAGCAGCATAGAAAAAACCAAGGAAATTGAGCGCAAAGTACGCGCTATATTACTGAGCTATAAAGAAGTCGATATGGTAGTGAGCCATGTCGGCAGGCCAGATGATGGTACTGACCCCAAAGGTCCAAATCATGTAGAGATATTAGTTAATTTAAAGCCACACAATACTTGGGGCTTTAGTAGTAAAGATGCATTAGTTGAAAGCATCTCAAAAAAAATTCACGAGATACCTGGTATACCGACCAACTTTTCACAAGTGATTCAAGATAGCGTAGAAGAGGCGCTGTCAGGCGTTAAAGGGGAAATTGCCATTAAAATATTTGGTCCAGATTTAAGCATTCTAGAATCCAAAGCGGATGAAGTTGTGGCTGTATTAAAAGGTGTTCAAGGGGCCTCGGACGTAGATGCAATTCGTATTTCGGGTAATTCTGAACTCGATATCAATCTACAAAAAGATAAGCTCGCTCGTTATGGCTTAAATGTAGATGATGTAAACGCCACCATACAAACGGCAATGGGCGGATCTATCGCTAACACCTTTTACGATGGCGACAAACGCTTTGATGTCACCGTCCGTTTAGACCATGATTTTAGAGATGCTTTTGATGATGTGGCAGAGCTGCCCATAGCGCTTCCCAATAATGCTGGCAGCATTCCATTAAGTGAAGTCGCTAATATTGAGATTAAGCAAGGTGCATCACGTGTAAGTCGTGAGGGTGTATCCCGTATCGTCTCGATCAAAGCCAATTTAACTAATCGTGACCAAGGTAGTTTTGTGAAAGAGGCCATGGAAAAAGTGAACCAAAGAGTCCACTTGCCTCAAGGCTATACCATGACTTGGGGCGGACAATTTGAAAATCAGCAACGTGCCATGAAGCGCTTAGAAGTGATTGTGCCCTTGTCACTTTTGTTGATATTTATAGTGCTGTTTAGCGCGTTTAAATCTGTTAAGAACTCATTATTAGTCTTATTGATGATTCCTTTTACAATCATTGGTGGCCTAGCTGGGTTGGGCTTAGCAGGCTTACATTTATCGGTATCCGCTGCCGTTGGCTTTATTGCATTAGCAGGTATATCCGTACAAAATGGGGTCATTATGGTAGAGCAGATTAAACATCTCTTACTAGAAGGCAAAGCGCAAACAACTGCAATTATTGAGGGGGCAACATCAAGATTAAGGCCTATTTTAATGACGGCACTCATGGCTGGTATAGGCTTATTACCCGCAGCGCTTTCACACGGCATGGGTTCTGAAACGCAACGCCCTTTTGCGGTAGTGATTGTCGGCGGATTAATTACCGCCACTTTCTTTACATTGCTATTAATACCACTACTCTATTATTATTTTTCAGATGAGCCCAAAAACGGTGATACGCGAATTCATTTAGAACACTCTCTAGCAGACTAACTAAAATTTAAGTGCTACTGATAATCTCAACATACTTTCTTGACTAAAGTTTACTTTGGGTTCGTAGGCAAAGCGTAGTGAATACTTTGAAACATCATAAGTAATCGCTGAGCCTGTAGCACGAATAGACTCACCAAATGCATCGTCAGGGCCGCACTTGCTAAATATATCCAATGTTAACCTTTGTGCACGCTCAAAAGATTGACGAAAAACAAGGTGTGTTATTTGCTGTCCATTATTGACTCTATCATCTTTTACGGTAAATAAAGAAATACTGGTATCTTCAGCATTTCTCCAACCAACACCGTAAGTAATCGCATCATTAGGATCAAAATTAATATTATCGTAAGGCCTTAAATTAGTTCGACCTATGCCTGCTAATACAAAAAATGACGCACCAATTTCTGCATTTTCAGACCATCCAAGAAAGCCATGCTCCGCGATTTGTAGTGAAGAAGTTAAATGCGTATACGGGAGTTCATCTGTGCGTTCATAGCCCGCACGCAATTGACTAAAATTAGACGTACTTTCATCATAGTAACCAAGCCAAAATGTTTGATTACTTTTGCTGGCACGCAGATTAATATCGTTAGCTTTAATGGACTCAGTGGAATAATGTGACGCTGTTAGTTTATATTCCAGTTTGTTGTCTTTTACTTCTTCACCAGCTAAAGCAAAAGCACTAAACGCAGCCAAATTTAATACGGCTGAAAGAATGAACAATTTTTTATTAATTACCATGATAAAAAAAAGTTTAGATAAAATTTAGGCTTTAATCAAACTACGCTGTCTACGCACTTCATATAAACAAATCCCACTTGCCACGCTCACATTTAAGCTTTCAACAGAACCATACATGGGTATGGTGACAAGCGCATCACAAGTCTCGGCAGTTAATCGGCGTATTCCCTCACCTTCTGAACCTAACACAATCGCGATAGGACCTTCTAGCTTGGTATTGAGTAAGTTGCTCGGTGCATCCATAGTGGTGCCAATCACAAAAACGCCAGCCTCTTGTAACTCTCGAATAGTGCGGGCGAGATTAGTAACAGCGATAAAAGGTACAGTTTCAGCAGCGCCACTGGCTACTTTACGTACAGTAGCATTTAAGCCTACCGCACGGTCTTTAGGCGCAATCACCGCATGCACACCCATGGCATCTGCCACACGTAAGCAAGCGCCTAAATTGTGTGGGTCTTCTACGCCATCTAAAATTAAAAAGAAGGGTGGCTCTGTAAGGTCAGACTCTAAAATATCGTGAATATCTTTGTAGGGAATCGGTGTATCTACCACACGTGCAATCACCCCTTGGTGACGTCCATTCATGCCAGCCATACCATCTAAACGTGAGCGCTCGACTTCCATGGTGCGCACATTGTATTGCTCGGCCATTTTGAGTAAATCTTTCATACGCGCATCAATACGATCGCGGTCAATTAAGATTTCTTGAATGCTAGTACCATGCTGGCGTAAGCGGCTTAAAACGGCGTGAAAGCCAAATAAAATACGGATGTCGCTCATGTGCTACCTTTTTGCTTTTCTAATTTAATGATATTGAATATATTGATGCTTAAGACTTAGCTTTACGTCTGCTCTCATTGGTTTTTTTAGCCGTTGCACGCTTTGCGCGACTTGATTTACTTGCAGCTGGCGTATCGTTTTTAGGCGAGTTACTTTTAGGTTTAATTACTTTTAGTGTCTTATCTTTTTTGGATTGATCTGCAGCTGGCTTAGCTGCATTAGATTTAGTAGCAGATAAACGAGTAGCCCCTGATTGGTTAGTTGTCTTTTTAGCAAATTTGTCATCACCCAGTAATGACTTAGTTTTTGTAGGTTTAGATGTACCATCAGTATCGTCTTGCTCTTTAAGGCTAATTTCTTTAGTCGCTAATACAAAATCAATTTTGCTGGTTTCTAAATCAACTCTTGCCACCTTTACGGTCAATCTATCACCAAGGCGGTACTTAACACCCGTGCGCTCGCCAGACATTTCATGGCGCGCTTTATCAAAATTAAAGTAATCGTTACCCAACTCTGTCACATGCAGCAAACCTTCTACATACACTCCATCAAGTGCTACAAACAAGCCAAAGCTGGTCACACCAGCTACGGTGCCATCGTATATCTCACCAAGCTTATCTTGCATGTAATAGCATTTTAGCCAAGCATTAACATCACGCGTGGCATCATCGGCACGACGTTCTGTCATAGAACAATGGATGCCTAATTTGCTCCAATCTCCAGCCTTGTATTTATCACCATTAAGTACGGCCTTAATCGCGCGATGAATGAGCAGATCAGGGTAACGCCGTATGGGCGAAGTAAAATGTGCATAAGCCTCGTAAGCCAAGCCAAAATGACCCACGTTGTCTGGGCTATAAACCGCTTGCTGCATAGAGCGTAATAATACGGTTTGTAAAAGTTGTTCGTCAGGGCGGCCTTTAAACTGTTTAATCAGCCTACCGTAATCTTTGGCGTGTGGCGTATCGCCGCCTGCTACGCCAAAGCCAAACTCACCCATAAAGGTCCGTAAAGCTTCTAATTTTTCAGACGTTGGGCCTTCATGAATACGGTATAACGCTGGATTTTCGTTCACTTTTAAAAAATCAGCAGCACATACGTTGGCTGCAAGCATGCATTCTTCAATTAAGCGGTGCGCTTCATTACGGGCATAAGCTTCTATGCGGTCTATTTTGCCATTATCATTAAAAATCATAATGGTTTCAGAGGATTCAAACTCAATGGCACCACGCTTTTCACGCTGCGCTAACATCAATTTATACAAAGTATATAAATGCTGCGTATGTGGCATTAGCCATGCATATTCTTTTGCTAATTCACCTTCTGGATTTTGTAATATTTCATATATTTGCGTGTAAGTTGTACGCGCTTTAGAACGCATAACTGATGGGTAAAACTTATATTGTTTTACAACGCCAAGCCCATCTACTTGCATATCGCACACCATACACATGCGCTCAACCTCTTGCTTGAGCGAACATAAGCCATTAGATAAATCTTCTGGCAACATAGGAATAACACGACGGGGAAAATACACTGAATTACCGCGGTCATAGGCCTCTAAATCAAGCGCATCGCCAGGTTTAACGTAATAACTTACATCTGCAATGGCCACAACTAAACGCCAGCCTTTACCTTGTGGCTCGGCATATACCGCATCATCAAAATCACGCGCAGTTTCGCCATCAATGGTAATTAAAGCTAAATCGCGCAGGTCGATTCTGCCTTTATAATCTGCAGGTTGTACCAATTTATTGAAAGCTGCAGCTTGCTTAATAGCGGCTGGTGAAAACTCATGCGGTAATTGGTGTTTACGTAAAGCGATTTCAATTTCCATGCCGCTATCTGCATAATTACCTAAAATCTGTACTACTTTTCCCATGGGGCGTGCGGTGCTTGATGGCTGTTCCGTTAGTTCTACTGTGACTACCTGCCCTACTTTTGCGCCCATGTCCAAATGGTAGGGAATCAAAATATCCTGGTTAATACGCTTATCTTCCGCCGCCACTATGGTCACACCATGGCCTTGCATCACTCGCCCCACTAGGGTTTGATTTGTACGTTCTAGCACTTCAACAATTTTACCTTCTGGGCGACCTTTGCGGTCCAAGCCCGCCATGCGGACCATAGCGCGGTCACCATGCAACACTTGTGACATTTCACGTTGTGATAAAAACAAATCTTCCTCACCGTTATCGGGTATTAAAAAACCAAAGCCATCCGGATGCCCCTGCACTTTACCTACAATTAAATGCAATTTCTCGGCAATACAGAGCTGATTTTTGCGATTACGCATAATCTGGCCCTCGCGTTCCATCGCATTGAGGCGTTTATTAAATATTTCGCGCTCATCATCGCTAATGTCTAGCAATAAATATAGTTGTTCTGTACTTAATGGAATACCTTGATCAGACATGATTTGTAGCACAAACTCACGGCTAGGTAATGGGCTAGCGTAATTTGAAGCTTCACGTGTGGCATGTGGATCGGAATTTCTGGTTTTTTTGCTCATAGCTTTGCTCTTTGACTTTATACTTTGGATTTAGAGATGACCTAGATTTTCTGTACGATTAATGCGATAAATTGCTATCGCTGCAATTTAAAATTGACACTCTACTTTTGACTTAAAATAGTAGCATGATGCAGACTAAAATCAAAAATTAATCATTGATTTAAATCAGATATTGATGAGAGATATTGACTAAAACAAGCAACATTTTGTAGCTTGGGGTTTTTGTAGCTTTGTGATGGTCAGGTGTTTCGAGGTGGTAATAATTTTCTACAAATTTGACTAGCTAAAAAATCAATCATTCATTTCACGCGCTTAATTGATTGATTAGCTAACTTATTACTTGCGCATCCATTCAATAACTAACTTTATTCAATACGTAATTTTATCAGGCCTATAAAATAATTACTTCTTCAATGTCAGAGTGCTTTTCGCGAATATCTAAAATATTTTCCCAATTAGCAAAAAATGCTTGCACACACTTTGGATCAAAATGCGTGCCACTTTGCTGTTTCACATAATCAGTAGCAGTCTCAATATCCCAAGCATGTTTGTAGGGTCGCACAGTTGTTAGGGCATCAAAGACATCGGCAATAGCACAAATACGACCAAATAAAGGGATTTTTTCACCGGCTAAACCTTGTGGATAACCACTGCCATCATATTTCTCATGATGCGAATAAGCAATCGCTTCCCCAGCCTGCAATAGCTTTGAAGTGCTGCCTTTAAGAATATTCATACCAAACTCTGGATGTTTACGCATCACCACCCACTCTTCATCATCTAATGCTGTGTGTTTTAGCAAAATATGATCTGGTACACCTATTTTGCCAATATCGTGCAGAGGTGCTGCATCTAATATTAACTGGCAATCAGGTTCTGAAAGCCCTAAATTAATTGCAATATGTTGCGCGTAGTATGCCATACGTAAAACGTGGGTGCCAGTTTCTGCATCACGACATTCTGCGGCTCGCGATAATCGTAATGTGACTTCTTTTTCACGAGATACTACTTGAGCCGCAGTTCTCTTCACCTCTTCTGTAAGCCAAGTTGCTCGATTGGTAAGTTGCAGTTGTGCTTTACGTAAGCTCAACATATTTTTAACTTTTGCAGTCAAATCAATCCGGTCAACTGGCTTATACAAGCAATCATTAGCACTCGCCTGTAAAGCTAAATGGCGCACGGCCGTCTCTGTGTAAGCCGTGACCATCATTACTGGAATAGCGCTTTTACCTTGGAGTTTACGAAACAATTGTATAAATTGTATGCCATCCATTTCGGGCATCATGTAATCTATTAACACTAAATCAGGATTATTATGCTCACACCAGGCAAGTGCTTGCTTGGGATTAGTGTACTCAATTGGCTCAATGTGATCTATTTTTTCTAACATAGCGGTAATTAAATTAATGTTAGATTGGTGGTCATCCACAATAAGCACTTGCATTGCTAAATCCTTACAAAGAGTTTGGTTAATAAACTAAATAAACACTATTTTAAACACTGATTTAAAAATCGTTTTAAACATAAGCAACACTAAATGCCGCTACATCATTAAGTGCTACTTCCGTTGCAGTTAGTAACTCTTTTGCCTCAGCTTTAAGATGTTTCAAATCACTATTTTTGTTAGCACTGTGTACTAACGCAATATGTTCAAATGAGCGCCCCAAATCACTTAGTACCTCCAAACCTATGTTAGATGCAGAACCAGCAATTTGATGACCAAGCTGCTTAATTTGCACATAATTTGATTCTTTAACAGCCTTGGTTAACTTGAGCATGGTATCGACCATGCTTTCATTGAAAATATCTAATATATTTCTAATAACGTGCTTATCATTTCCAAATACGTCAATTAGCCTATCTATATCGACTACCTGTCGAATAACTTGAGGGTCATCTGTTTTTTTATTGGCATCTAGTATTATTTTTTGTATCCAACCTTCTAGCAGGCTTTGTAGCTCTGCCGCCTGAATAGGTTTTGATAAATAAGCATCCATACCTGCACTCAGGCAAAGCTCACGGTCACCGCTCATTGCATTAGCTGTCATGGCAATGATTGGAATATGTTCCCCAGTTGATTGCTCTTGCTCGCGGATAATTTTAGTCGCTTCATATCCGTCCATCACTGGCATGTGGCAATCCATTAAAATCAAATCAAAGTGATTGGAATTTAATGTGGCTACTGCCTCGGCACCATTACTCACAGTAGTGAACTTATAATTAAGTCGGCTTAGCTGATTTTCAGCCACTTTTTGATTAATAATATTGTCATCCACTAATAAAATAGATATTTCCTGATCCACTATATTGAGCGGAACAATATAGTCAGTTTGACGTTTACGTGTGATAAGCGCTTGATTGAAAGTTTGTCTACGATCTAAAGTAAGCAAAATCGCATCAAATAATATAGATTGTTTAATAGGTAATAACGGGCAGTAGGTAGTTCTTTCATCAAAATCTGTAATTAGTTTACTTGCTTCAGATAGCACTAAAATACGCTGCCTAGGGTTGTGTTCTCGTATTAGCTGTTTAGTTTTGGCTAAATCTAAGCCTTCAACTAAAGAAGTAAGGAGCACTAAATCAAACTCTTGCTCTTGCGCTAACACTGTCATTAATGTAACTTCATCACAAACCTCTTTACCATGTATGCCCCATGTAGATAAGCTTTTAACAATAATGCTACGCGCCGCACATGGTGGGGCCATAATCAATGCCGTTCTACCTGCAATAAAATTAAAACTCCATTCTGCAGATTGATTATTTTCAATGCCTAAATTGATTTCAAACCAAAACGTTGAACCTTTATTCACTTTACTAGTAATACCTATTTGACCGCCCATTGCTTCCACTAAGCGTTTAGAAATTGTCAACCCCAAACCAGTACCTCCATAAAGCCTTGTAATCGACCCATCGCCTTGTATAAATGGCTGGAACAGGGTTTCAATTACACTTTGGTTCATACCAATACCCGTGTCTTTTAGCTCCACTCTAATCAAACATTCATGTTCTTCACGAATAATTATGCTGGTGGTTAAAGATACTTCACCATGATTTGTAAATTTAATGGCATTACCCAATAAATTGATAATGACCTGCCTAATACGCCCTTCATCTCCCAATAAAATAGAAGGGGTTCTCGGATCAACATAACTCATCAATGTAATCTGTTTTTGTCGCGCATTTGTCGCCAGTAAATCAACACAGCCTTCAACTAATTTCATTAGATTAAATTGCTTCGAAATTATTTCTAACTTGCCAGCTTCAATTTTAGAAAAGTCTAAAATATCATTAATTACATCTAATAAAGCATTTGCCGATTCTTTAATTGTTTTTGCAAAATTACGCTGCTGATCATCTAATTCAGAATCCAAAAGTAAATCCACCATACCCACCACACCATTCATTGGCGTACGGATTTCATGGCTCATTGTAGATAAAAATTGTGACTTTATGTGTACGGCATCTTCAGCTATTTCTTGCGCGTGCTTTAACTCTGTCACATCATATAACCAGCCTAAAATTGCACGCTCACCCTCATACTCAATACAAAAATAAGAAGCTAAACACCAAATCTGGTCTAAATGAGCTGTTTGAAGCTTGAGCAAACGGTTAACAGTAGGGTGACCTTCTGCTGCAAGTTTGGCGATTTCGGTGTAATCTTCGGGGTTTTGATGAAAATTAGTGGGCTTTGCACCCAAAACTTTGTCTGTATCTAAATGTATTAAGTGGGCAAAGCTCTGATTAGCGAAGATAATTTCGCCAGTACTGATGGAAGAAATCCTCACCGCAATTGGACTTAATTCAAGTAATTCTCGCAGGCGAGAGGCACTTTGCTTAAGGGTTTCAGCAATCATTTTTTCATTTTCGATATTTCTAAAAAGTACCACACTGCCAGTAATTTCTTCGCCATTTCGCAATGGTGAAGCACTCATTGCTACGGGAAACCGAGTTCCATCTTTAGACGTAAAATAGTGCTCATTAGAGTGTATTACGTCTTTTTCTAACATCGATAGCCTGACAAATGACTCTTCATATTTTAAATGTTTGCCATCTTCTCTTGGTGGATGAACAATCGAGTGCATATTACAGTATTGAATTTCTTCCCACTTCCAGCCTAACAACCGCTCAGCTTCTGGATTAATGAAAATTAAAAATCCATTTTGGTCTACAACATAAACAGCCTCCCTCATAGAATCAGTAATACGATTAATAAACTGCTGTTTTTGATTAATCGTTTCTTCGGCCGTTTTTCGTCTAGTAAAGTCACGTGTCACCATTGAAAAGCCTTCATGTCTTCCAGCTAAGACTGATATGGGACGTATCACTGTATTAGCCCAAAACTTACTACCATCTTTTCGGTAACGATAACCCTCTTCCTCAAATTTGGTTAACATAAAAGCTTGCTCTAAAATTTCAGAAGTTCGCCCATACAATGTTTCGGTTTTTGGATAAAAAATGGCAAAACTTCGACCTAAAACATCTTCATTACTGTAGCCGTGCATACGCTCAGCACTGGTGTTCCAAGATTTGATATAGCCATAAATATCTAATTTAATAATGGCGTAATCCTCAATAGTTTCAATGAGTAAGGCTAAATCTCGCTCACTATGTTGTTGCGATTTTTTAAATTTGCTGTACCCCACAATATAAGAAAAAACCAACAACAATAATGTAATTAAAACAACGCTTGTGATTAAAATCGCAAGTTGATGTGCATTAATTTCTACTTGTGACAGCCTATTAGTTGGGGTTTTAATGTAATAAGTGGAGACCATGGCGACAAAGTGCATTGTCCAGGCCGATATGCTTAGCACCACTGCAGCAACCACTTCATAAAACTGACCGACCAAACGTGATTTAGTTAACAACTTTAATACGTTATAAGCTATAAAAATAGAGAATACTAAGGAAAACACCAGCCAATAAAGGTTAATAGCAATTTGACCCGGCAAGCGTATGGAAAATACACCCAAATAATGAATAACGCTAAAGCCTCCGCCAAACAAAATACTGGAAACAAATAGTTTTTTTCTAGAAGCTTTGCGAGTATTAATTAAAATAATTGCGACTAGACTGATAATGATTGCAGGGAAAATCGACAGTAGTGTCAATATACCGTCATATGTTTTGCCAATTGAATTAACAAACGATAGTATGCCCATGTAATTCATTGCCCAAAAACCAACGCCCATATTGATTGAGCTTAAAATAATCCATACCCAATTGGTATTTTTTGAAGCCTGGTTGACGCGTCTTAAAGTATCTATAGCGACATAAGAAGTGAATATGCAGATTAAAATAGAAATACTAGCAACATATAAGTTGTAATCACCTTGATAAAGCAACTCAAGATTAGAAATTTTATTTGGATACATCAGTTTATTTCTTTCAAATCAATAAGTTATATTTTATAAAAATGAGTAACCTTTTATTTGCATAGTCACAAAACTCATTCACCTTAATAGTAAGTGGTTAAATTTATTAAAGCAAATAGACTCTATAAAACAGTTCAATTTAACTATTGGCACAGCAATTAATTAAATTATGGTGTTGTCTGAATAAGTAAAATCTTATTTGCATTTAGTTAATCAACATATTGCTGGATTTAATTTTGTTGGATATTTACTTGTAACGATTGTTTTATTTAGTAATACAGTTTATCTATTAAATTTTTTTGAAGTGGCATACTTTCTGCATATTGCATTTATAGGCGTTAGTTTTTTCATTCATTTTGTGATTAGAAAAAACTATAAATAGCAAACTCAAAGGTGTAAAAAATTGCCCTCAGTTCAAAATAAAGCGACACAAAAATTAAATGTACTCATTGCTGACGATCATTTAATTAATCAGCTATTTATACAAGCTATTTTAACTGGCACCGGACATTCATGTTTTGTAGCGCACAATGGTGTTGAGGTGCTAAGCCTACTAGATGAACAAGTTTATGATTTAGTACTAATGGATGGGCAAATGCCTGTCATGGATGGTTATGAAGCTACTGCTGAAATTAGAAGGCGAGAGCAAGCTGCTGGAGGGGTTATCCAAAGAAAGCACATTATTGCGGTTACCGCTAGCGGTAGCAAATATGATGAGAAACATTGCTTAGCCGCTGGCATGGATGATTACATTGCTAAACCCATTGATCCCAAATTGTTATTAAGCAAAATTGAGGCAATAAGCCGTGCAAAAACTGATGCGAAATACAATCAAGCTAAGCCAATTTTAGAGGTTGATCAAAACATGCTCTCACCTAAAGCACTTGCATCGATTAAACCTGATGATTTGAAAAAAATCGTCAGTATGATGCTTGGGTTTTTGCCCTTGGCATACGAGCAGTTGGTTGCAGCTTATGAGCTTGATGACCCAATTCGCGTAGCACAAATCGCACATAATCTCGCTGGCACAACATCCATGGTAGATGCAGCGGCTCTATTCAAAGCATCAATATTATTAGAACAAACAGCACGTCACGGTGACTTAGAAAATATTGAGCCGATGATTACTGAGCTAAAACCACTGATTGATGCCTACATAGATGAGCTTAGTAAATTAATCAATTCGCTTTAAAGCTCGTTAGTAATCTTATATATTATTAATTAGTTGCCAATAAATTACTTATTCTGTATTTCCACATTTTTTAATTAAAGTTTCCATTATTTTGCCGTTATAGAATTAAGTATTGATTCAAATATTTGAGCTTTAATTAAAGCTACTTTTTCCCCATTAATCATCAGATACATCCTCAAGCTACTCCACGATAATTA
>JAYVFU010000093.1:0-4477 GCA_043772865.1 Methylophilaceae bacterium | reverse complement strand
TTATTAAAGGCTACCGCATTATTGATGAGAATAATGATGGCTTTGGCAATTACAAATTGCCTTTATTATTCATTGTCATGTTTATGCCATTATTATTTAATGGCGCTGGTAAGTTAAGTGTAGATTACCTTATTAAAAAGTTTGTTAAATAAAGCCAAAGCAAAACCTTAATTAAAAACGCATTAAATAAGCCAAAATTCGGCTTATTTACAAATTAAACCGAGATTGTCCATTAGACGAGAATATACGTAAAAATCCGTTCGTGGTGAGCTTGTCGAAGGGCTAACAACCATCCCCTAAACTCTTCCCCGTTCCCTGAGCTTGTCGAAGGGAAATTAAATGGTTAAGCAAGTGTAGCCTCGATGCAATGCAATGGAATCGAGGGGAATATGTCCCTTGATTCCGCTTTTGGCTCCATCAAGGCTACAGTTGCTTAGTAGTGCTTATCAGTTTTTCTGATTCATTGCGTCAGGGCTTGTATAGCTTATTTTGTTGGAATGTTAGAACTGCCCCCAGTTTTTCTCACATTTATATTCTAAGAAGTTTTTTAAAATTCGCCTGATTATTTGTATTTTCATAGGCGCTAAGGGTTTGCACGTATATTGGATTGATACCAATTACAGTAAATTGTTTAAGTGGGTAGAGCATTGATACTGTTAAGCAAGCGTCCAAATATACTTAAAGAAACGCTCTGAAATAATCTATAAACACCTAATACTATGAACCCCACCCACTTAATTTACCTGCTATTTCTCATTGAACTAATCTTATCTGGCTTTTGGTACATAGGCAGTGCGGTTACAGCGATATTTTTATTGATTGCAGGGGTGGTGGGATGTCGCGCTGTATTTGCGCGCCATGCGTGGCAGGCTTATGCTTTATCCAAGTTGATGCTGGTTTATCTGGCTTGGTTGTTTATCGTTGCTCTCAGTAGTGCTGTTCCTCAAACCAGCATGATGAAGTTGGCAAGCTTAGCGGGTTTACCTGTGATGTATTTAGTTGCCAGCAACACACCGACCTTTGCTGAAATATGGCACAACTTACGTATTGTGTTTTTTTTAACGGGGGTAGGTTTGGCCGCATGGGCAATCTGGCAAGTTATTAACCATGTAGGTTATGGTCATGCCGTCGGTCCGCTGATAGATCGCAATCTTTTTGCCGCATTGATAAACGTGCTCTGGTTTCCTGTTGCTTTTTTATTTTTAACCGGTAAATCCACATCGTATCGCTGGATGCCGTTGCTACTGGGTGGCGGGCTATTTGTGATGAGTACCGCCTTGTTTGCTACAGCTTCACGCGGCGGGATTGCAACCTGGCTGTTATTGCTTCCCATTTTATTATGGGCTGGCTACCGCCATACCCAATCCAGGCGGCTAGTCGCCATGATCCCGCTCATTGCGTTACTGGCTTATCTTTGCAGCGTACTGTTATTGGACACCAGTGTTGCTGATCGCTCCTTTCAATTAGCGCAAGACCCCTCAACCAATGCGCGGCTACTGTTATGGCAATCCACCATACAAATGGTACAGGCACACCCATTTAGCGGCACCGGCTGGGGGTCTTTTGTGAACTACTATCCAGCTTACCGCTCACCGCTGGAAAATAGCAGTGCTGGTTTTTTTGCGCATAACGACTACCTGCAACTGGCTGCCGAAGGCGGCGTTCCAGCCTTATTGCTACAGCTGGGCGTGCTGCTGGGGGTATTATTCCAGTTAAAACGTAGCCTGAAACGTGCCGCCGATGCAGCAGGCTTGGAAAGTACAGCGTTATTGCTTGGCGTATTAGCCTTGTTTATTCATGCGGGGGTTAATTTTATTTTTTACGTAGCATTCATGAACATACTTGCGGGGCTTTATCTTGCCCGCGCCGCCCAATTAACAGACACGCCGTGCACCATCTCGGTTTCCAGTTTTGAGCAAATCAATCTCCCTGTAAAACGCTTACTCGCGAGCTTTATTATCTTATTTATTGCTGCACCTTTTGGCTTAAATCTGGTTGCACAATCCTTGAATTCACAATCAAACATAAAACTAACCAATTTGCTCACACCCGATGTGACAGCCTATAAAATAGCTAAATTTATTACTGTTATTCAGCCACAAGAGCGCATAGCACAAGAAATCGTACTCCAAACGGCAGAACTTGCCTTATTGGATAGTGCTTTCATCAGCTCGGTCGGGGGTGATTTTCAGCGCGAATTACTTAACGAAACATTGCAACGCTTTGCTTCAGTGCGCGCGCAGACCGCTAACAACCCAGATGTAGGCGTGCGCGAAGCTAAAATCCTGATGGCGTATCACACCACCCTGGATAGCTATATTACGGATGGAAAGACTACGGATGGCAATGCCGCCTATGCCAAAGCGCACCAGGTGCTAAGTGCTAATCTGCAAGCTGATCCTTATCACACCAATAGCTTCATTACACTCGCCCGCCTACAGGTCGCAGAGGGGCATCGCGCCGCTGCGTTATACACGCTGCAACAAGCAAAACCCCACGTTCTTAAACACCGTGATCAACAGTTTATTGTTATTGAAACCCTACGTCAGCTTGCAGCACCCAAAGTTATTTCTGAATTAGATGACATAGAAAAACAATTGCGTTTGTATCGCCCGGCTTCAGAAACAGGCAAACCATTAATCTTGCCAGCCCGTTTTAATGAAAATATTGACGCGAGGTTGAACGTAATAGCAGGCCAAATTCAGCAAGCGCATTAACCAGGAAATTCCCTATATAACTACTGGTGAACGGCACATAGGCTATCTTTGGCGTTGCGCCGGGCAGTGGCGTAAAGATTTGCAAGTAAATTTGGCGTTAAATTATGTTAGTTTTAGAGAGTGAGCGTCCATTTCATTACAAAATTCAGGATAAGCTTATATATCTATATAGACCTTGCACGAAGTTATTTTACCCCTAAAGACTCTCAACCTGTCATTCTGAGCGTAGCGAAGAATGACGGTTTTTGATACTTTTGCTAAGAATTGAGTCAGTTTTTGTTTCGTGCAAGGTCTCACCTAATAAGGGTGAATGGTAAGGGTGTAAGGGTTTGCACGTATAGGCGTGATAAGCCTATTGCGGTAAATTACAAGCATCGGTGGCGCGTCACAGTCGGTGGGTAGATCAAAGCTCACTCTCTTAAGTGAATGCCGCAAGATGAAAGACTGGTTTGCAGTAAAACGATAGTAGTTGTGAAATGGGTGGTTTTTTAATAATCAAGGAGGATATCATGAAAAATTTATATTTAGGTTTACAACGTTTTGTAAGCGATGAAGAGGGCGTTACAGCGATTGAGTATGCGTTGATTGCGTCGTTGATCGCGGTGGTGATTATCGCTGCAGTGACTTTGACGGGTCAGAACGTTTCAGCAGTGTTTAATGCTGTTGCAGCAGCGATTTCTGCTTGATTCTTAGCCAAGTGTTGGTTCGGTGAAACCGAGGGGATTGTAACCTTGGTTTCATTGTTAGTCTGATAAGACCGTGGTTGATATAAGGAAGGTGAGGGCGTGATGGACTATATGTGTTCGAGCATACAGGCTTTTTTGCAGAGTGAAGAAGGTGTGACTTCTATTGAATACGCGCTGATTGCCTCACTGATTGCTGTGGTTATCATGACCGCAGTCGCTGCCTTGGGTACTCAGGTGTGCGAGCGGTTTAGAAGTGTAGCTGAAGCGTTCGGTGCAACAGGGGTTGCCGCTTGCGCTTAAGTTTGAAGATTTGAAAGATTTAGCATGACACCAAACTTGATGGGATTGCTGGCGTTAACACCGTTACTTGTGTTGTTGTTAATGGTGACACGGCAAGATATTCGTAGCCATCGCATTCCTAACAAGCTGGTATTGATTGGTGTGGTGTTGGGTGTGCTGTTGAATGGATTGCTACCCGAAGGTCAGGGGTTTAACAGTGCAATACCAGGTGGTTTAGGTTGGTTGGCTGCATTAAAGGGTTTAGGTGTTGGCATGGCAGTGTTGTTACCCATTTACTGGCTACGTGCCATGGGTGCTGGTGATGTGAAGCTGATGGCGATGGTCGGTGCTTTTTTGGGGTCAGCTGATGTATTAGGTGCGGTGCTGGCAACGTTTATTGCTGGTGGTGTAATGGCGCTTATAGTGGTGTTGTGGTCAAGGCAGTTGAGCCGAATGCTGCAAAACATCAAGCTGATACTGCTGGGTGGGGTAGTTAAAATGAGCGCAGGGCGGTTACCGTTAATGAATGATTTACCGGTTTCAGTCGGCAAGTTGCCTTACGCGGTGGCGATTACAGTGGGTACCTTGGGTTATTTAGTTTGGCAACGGTTTGGCTGGATGTAGCCTCACCGTTCCCCCACACGCCGTTCCCTGAGCTTGTCGAAGGGAAATAAATGGTTAAGAAACCTAAACCTTCGACAAGCTCAGGGAACAGCAAGCTCAGGGAACAGCAAGGATTTAAGTTTTAAGATTTAAAAAAACACTTGTACCGAGATAGTTAACTAAAACCTAGTG
>JAYVFU010000092.1:0-4507 GCA_043772865.1 Methylophilaceae bacterium | reverse complement strand
TGTGGATTGCGCGTATCAATGCTGGCTCACGTGAGTTTGGTTTGACATACAGCCGTTTCATGAATGGCTTGAAAAAAGCTGCAATTGAAGTGGATCGTAAAGTGCTTGCTGATTTGGCAGTATTTGATAAACCAGCATTTGCTAAATTTGTAGAGTTAGCAAAAACAGGTTTAGCGGCTGCTTAATTTGCGCTATAAAAAGTAATAATAAAAAAGAGGCTTAGGCCTCTTTTTTATGGCTTAAATTTCATTAAAATTTTTATTTTTAATAGTAAATATTTAAAATATTGAATGAATTTTCAAGGGCTTATCGTATAGCCATCAGTTATAATAACTGCCTTAGTTAATTAACAATTTAAATAAATACGATGCAAAATTTAGACGATTTAATTCCACAAGCACAGGCGGATTTTGTTGGCAGTGCAACGGTTACTGACCTAGAAAATGCAAAAGCTAAATATCTGGGAAAAAGCGGTGCGTTAACCGAGGCCATGAAAGGCTTGGGTAAGTTGAGCGCTGAGGAGCGTCCTTTGGCTGGTGCTGCGATTAACTTGGTAAAACAGGCTATTGAAGAGGCTTTAAAGCAGCGCCGTGAAGCTTTGCTTAAAGCTGAGCAAGATAAGCAATTAGCTAGCGAATCGCTTGATGTGACTTTGCCCGCGCGCACTCTTGCACAAGGTGGTTTGCATCCTGTGACCGTGACTTTAGAGCGCATAGAAACTTTGTTTCATTCTATTGGTTTTAGTGTGGCAACCGGCCCCGAAATTGAAACTGACTTTTATAATTTTACTGCGCTCAATATTCCTGAGAATCATCCAGCACGCGCCATGCACGACACATTTTACGTGGATAGCCAAGATGGCAAGCATGAGCAAGTGCTACGCACGCATACATCTCCTGTGCAAGTGCATTACATGCAAGATGTAATGAAAGCAGCAGCACTCAATAACAGTTCACCTTTTCCATTAAAAATCATTGCCCCTGGTCGTGTATATCGCGTAGATTCTGATGCGACACATTCACCAATGTTTCACCAGGTAGAAGGTTTGTGGGTAGATGAACATATTAGTTTTGCCAACCTTAAAGGTGTAGTGCAAGATTTTTTACAACGGTTTTTTGAGCGCGATGATTTAACTGTGCGGTTTAGGCCTTCATTTTTTCCTTTTACTGAACCCTCAGCTGAAATGGATATGAGTTGGAATGGTGGTTGGTTGGAAATTGGTGGATGTGGCATGGTGCATCCAGAGGTATTGAAACATGTAGGCATTGATAGTGAACAATACCGAGGTTTTGCATTTGGTTTGGGTATAGAGCGGCTAACCATGCTGCGTTATGGCGTGAACGATTTGCGCCACTTTTTTAATAACGATTTGCGCTTTTTGCAGCAATTTACAAAATAGAAAAACTCAATATGCAATTTTCTGAAAATTGGTTAAGACAATTTGCGAACCCAACGTTGAATACCGAAGAGCTTAGCCATGCTCTGACCATGGCTGGATTAGAAGTAGAAGACTTACAGCCTGTGGGTGCAGTGTTTTCTAACGTCGTTATTGGTAAAATTTTATCCACTGAAAAGCATCCAGATGCAGACCGTTTGCAAGTCTGTCAAGTGGATGTGGGCTTGGCTAAGCCTTTGCAAATCGTTTGTGGTGCTAGTAATGTTCGTGCAGGTCTTTTTGCGCCCTGCGCGCTGGTGGGCGCAGAATTACCAGGCATCAGTATTAAAGCCGCCAAAGTGCGTGGTGTAGAGTCGTTTGGTATGATGTGTTCTGCTAAAGAATTAGGCGCGGCGGCTGATGCCACAGGCTTGCTAGAGTTGCCAGATGATGTAATGATTGGGCAAGATATTCGTGAATATCTCGCCTTAAATGACAAGCTATTTACTATTAAATTAACCCCAAATCGCAGTGATTGTTTAAGTATTTTAGGCATCGCTCGCGATGTTGCCGCCATTACAGGCGCACCACTGAATACGCCAAGTATTCAGGCAATAGAGTCAAGTCATCAGGCTACAAAAAATGTCACAGTAACGGCTAGTGAGGCTTGTCCACGTTATTGCGGTCGCCTTATTACTGGCGTGAATGCACAAGCAAAAACGCCAGATTGGATGGTGCGTTGTTTAGATCGTAGCGGTATTCGAGGTATTAGCGCGATTGTTGATATTACGAATTTTGTGTTGCTTGAGTTGGGTCAGCCAATCCATGCATTTGATGCGGATAAGTTGCAAGGTGACATTACCGTGCGTTTTGCAATGGCAGAAGAGTCAATTACCTTGCTCAACCAGCAAGCTGTTAAATTAGCCGCAGATGATTTAGTAATTGCGGATAACAGCGGCGCTATTGCATTAGCGGGCATTATGGGCGGTATCAGCACTTCGGTCACTGATAATACGAGCAATATCTTTTTAGAAAGTGCGTTTTTTACGCCTGATACAATCGCTGGAAAAGCACGTAGATTAGGCTTAAGTACAGATTCATCTTATCGCTTTGAGCGCGGTGTGGATTATGGCAACACTTTACAGGCGCTTGAACGGGCAAGCGCTTTGGTGTTAGAGATTTGTGGCGGTTCTGCTGGCGATGTGGCAGAAGTTCTAGGTGTAATGCCAAGTCGACAAGCGGTAAATTTACGTTTAGCAAAATTAATATCACTATTAGGTATAGCGTTAAGCAATCAACAGGTCGCCAAAATTTTCACCCAGCTTGGTTTTGCATACACAGAAAAAAATGATATTTTTACTGTCACGCCGCCTAGCTACCGGTTTGATATTGCAATTGAAGAAGACTTAATCGAAGAAATCGCCCGCTTGCATGGCTATGAGCATATCCCTGCTATCTCGCCACAAGCCGCATTAAATATGCTACCGGCACCGGAAAGCCGCTTACATGAAATGACTTTGCGTCATCAATTGGTTGGAGATGGGTATCAAGAAGTCATCACTTATAGCTTTGTAGATGCCAGCTGGGAACTTGATTTATTAGGCAATAAAAATCCAATTCAGCTTAAAAATCCAATTGCCAGCAATTTAAGTGTGATGCGCTCAAGCTTATGGGGTGGCCTATTAGATGCTTTGGTTTACAACTTAAATCGCAAGCAGAGCCGTGCGCAAATCTTTGAAATAGGCAGCAGTTATAGTCGTGCAAGCTCAATCACTTATAATGCCTATGAGGAAACGCCAAGAATTTCTGGTTTATTTTATGGGAGCTTTGCGCCTGAACAATGGGATTTAACAACGCGCGATGTTGATTTTTATGATGTCAAAGCGACCGTGGATAAACTCACACAGGGCAATGCGGTATATGTAGTAGCCAATGATAATGCACAACATACAGCATTACATCCAGGGCAATCTGCGCAAGTGGTATTAAATGGTAAAGCAATTGGTTGGATAGGTAAACTGCATCCAAAATGGCAGCAACATTACGATTTATCAAAAAGCACGATTTTGTTTGAATTAGAAGTTGCACCTTTGTTGAATAAAAAATTACCTAAGCATCAAGAGTTAGCAAAAACTTTACCAATTCGTCGTGATTTAGCGGTGATTGTGGATGATGATTTGCCAGTACAAACTTTATTAAATGCCATAAAAATAGCAGAAATCCCGTTGATAACCGAAGTGAATTTGTTTGATATTTACAAAGGAAAAGGCGTAGACGCTGGCAAAAAAAGTCTTGCATTTCTTGTACTTATGCAAGATACTCATAGAACTTTGGTGGATAAAGAAGCAGATGCTGCAATGGCAAAACTGCTAGATGTAGTGAAAAATCAATTCGGTGCAATTTTACGTGCTTAGTGCTTTTGGGATGAAAAGTGATTAAGTAAACAGATAAGAGACGCACTGACAAAAAATACTGAAAAATAAGGTTTAGGGAGTGGTTGTATGACGTTGACTAAGGCGGATTTAGCTGACTTATTGTTTGAGCAAGTGGGATTAAAT
Source organism: Methylophilaceae bacterium (assembly GCA_043772865.1). Taxonomy (GTDB): domain Bacteria; phylum Pseudomonadota; class Gammaproteobacteria; order Burkholderiales; family Methylophilaceae; genus JACMMS01. The sequence goes on along the minus strand of JAYVFU010000092.1, from coordinate 574 downwards.
AAACGTGAAGCAAAAGATATGGTTGAAGCGTTTTTTGAAGAAGTACGAGTAGCATTAGAAGTTGGTGATAGTGTTAAATTATCTGGCTTTGGTAACTTTGAACTTCGCAAAAAATCTGAACGGCCTGGTCGTAACCCAAAAACTGGCGAAGAAATACCGATTACAGCACGCTGTGTTGTTACTTTTCATGCTAGCCAAAAGCTTAAAAGTAAAGTGGAAGAAAACTACGCAAATAAATAATTTATTTTCATAAGTCATTAATTACTCTAACGTTAATAATTGGTCATTTACATAACTAAACTCTATGATTGAACAAGCGCTTAAAACTCAGTTACCACCTATACCCGCCAAGCGTTATTTTACGATTGGTGAGGTAAGTGAGTTATGTGGTGTTAAACCGCATGTGTTGCGTTATTGGGAACAAGAATTTACTCAGCTTAAACCAGTAAAACGTAGAGGTAATCGCCGCTACTATCAGCATCATGAAGTTTTGCTTATTCGTAAAATTAGAGAGTTATTGTATGAACAAGGCTTTACTATTAGTGGTGCACGTAATCGTTTAGAAGGCGCTGAA
>JAYVFU010000091.1:0-13945 GCA_043772865.1 Methylophilaceae bacterium | reverse complement strand
ACAAAAAGTAGTCTTTTTCAATATTGACGTTAATTGAAATAGGCGCGCTGGTGAACACAAATTTATCTCTTAGTGCCATTTTAGCGGCAAACTCATCCACTAATAAGGCTTGCGTAAATTGCGTGTTGGTGGATGATAGTGCAATTAGCGCATGGCTAAAATTCAATTGGCTAAGGTTCAACTGGCTAAGGTTCAATTGACTAAGCTTAATTTTATTTTCGAAATACTCAAAACATTCACTAATTTTGGCGGTTTGTAGTTTATTTGCGATGGCTTCTATCTCGCCAAAATTTGCTGCTATAGGTAGCTTTTGTAAATCTGAGGTGTCATCTACGCTTAACATATGCTCAATATGAATGCGCTCGTCATCTTCAAATACATTCACAAAACCAGTTTCGTAAATACCGTATCTGCCTGCACGCCCAGCTATTTGGCGCACTTCAGTGGCATTAAGTGGGCGCGAGGCTACGCCATCATATTTATGAATATTACTAAATAATACGCGCCTAATCGGCAAGTTTAAGCCCATGCCAATGGCATCGGTTGCTACTAAAATATCTGCTGCACCAGTATTGAACCGTTCTGATTCAGTTCTACGTACTTCAGGTGATAGCGCCCCGTAAATACTTGCCACTGTGTAGCCCCATTGCCTAAATCGGGCAGAAAAAGTCAACACATCCTTGCGGCTAAACGCAATGACAGCATCGCCTTTTTGTAGCTGATTTTTTAATTTTGGCTTGCTATAGCGCTTGCCACAAATACTGGTTTCTTCTAACACCAAAGGCGTTTTACGTTGTAAATAAGTCATTTCATAGGTTTCACCTAAAGCTTCAATCACTTTAATACATGGCGCGGTCACTGCGTTAGAGCCACATATAAACACTTGTCTGGCAGGTACACCGACTAATGCGGCTGTCCAAGCACTGCCACGGTCTGGGTCTTGCAGCATTTGAATTTCATCAATAATGGCAACCTCTATTTGATTTTTTGGGTGCATCATCTCAATGGTTGATGCAGTGTGTTTTGCGCCTTGCATCAGCACACGCTCCTCCCCTGTAATGAGGTTACATGGCACACCAGCCGCCACTAGCCTATCGCGAACTTCCATCGCCAATAAACGTAAAGGCGCTAAGTAAACGCCCGATTGCGCTTTAATTAACGCTTCTAAAGCGTGATAGGTTTTGCCTGAATTGGTTGGGCCTAAATAAAAGTGATGATGACGATGAATAGCACGCGCTTTTGCGAAGTTATAGGCGTAATCATCTAAGCTAGATGGAGTGTTTAAAAGGGGTAAGGCTGATTTCATAGGCAAGAGTTTAGCTTAAAATTGAACCGAAACAGGTAGAATACTGAAATGCAAATCAAACTATTACCAGACCAACTCATTAGTCAAATTGCCGCTGGCGAGGTGGTCGAGCGACCCGCTTCAGCCTTAAAAGAATTGCTAGAAAACAGCTTGGATGCTGGTAGTACAGATATCGTAGTAGCGCTATTGCAAGGCGGGGTTAAGCAACTACGTGTAACAGATAATGGCAGCGGCGTAGCTAAAGATGATTTAAATTTAGCTTTAACGCGCCATGCCACCAGTAAGATTTTTAGTTTAGATGATCTCGAAAGCGTGGCAAGCCTAGGCTTTAGAGGTGAGGCGCTAGCGAGTATTGCATCCGTTTCACGCACTCAGCTAATTAGCCGAGTTTCATCTGAAAAACATGCTTGGGTTATAGGCTCGGATGGTCGTGAACTATCAAGTATCGAGCCTGCTGCTTTAGATGCAGGCACCATTGTTGAAGTGAATGATTTGTACTTCAATACGCCTGCGCGGCGTAAGTTTTTAAAAACTGAAGTGACTGAGTTTGGACATTGTGAAGCCGCTTATGAGCGCGTTGCGCTATCACGCCCCGATGTTACTTTTATGTTGCAACATAATGGCCGTGCCTTAAGCCGTTTAAGCGCCTCAGCGCCGCAAAAACGCTTTGCAGAAGTGTTAGGCGCAGAGTTTGCTGCAGAGTCAGTATATGTAGATGAAAGTGCCGCAGGCTTACGCCTATGGGGCATAGCAGCCAAGCCAACGTTTAATCGCCACACCCGCGATACGCAATATGTGTATGTGAATGGTCGATTTGTACGCGATAAATTGGTTAGCCACGCCATTCGTCAGGCTTATCAAGATGTATTGCATCATGACCGCCATCCCGCTTATGTCCTGTTTTTAGAGCTAGATCCAAGTTTAGTTGATGTCAATGTGCATCCCGCTAAAACCGAAGTGCGTTTTAGAGAGGGGCAGGCGATACATCGCTTTATTTTTCATGCACTGCACAAATCGCTGGCTACACCCACTGGCGTTTCAAATGCGGTGACGGCTAGTCAGGCTAGCCATAATCCATTTGCTAGCAATAGTAATCAGCCTTATCCTAGCTATCCTACTTATCCCACTTACCAAGCGCAAATCAATTTAAGCGCAAATCAGCCGAGTAGTTTTTATCAAACGCTTTTTGGTTCAAACGGTAATCCTAATAACCAGCAAGAGCGCCAGTTTTCAAGCCCCGTAGGTTACGCGGAAGAATTTCAATCTGGTGCAACAACGGCGCCAGCAAATGATTTCCCTCTAGGTTTTGCTGTCGCGCAAATCCACGGCGTTTACGTGCTGGCGCAAAATAAGCTAGGATTGGTTGTGGTGGATATGCACGCCGCTCATGAGCGTATTATGTATGAGCAACTTAAAAATGCGTTAGATATGCAAGCTGTACCTATGCAGCCGCTACTCATCGCTGTGAGTTTTAATGCAGATATATTAGAAGTTGCCACGGTGCAAGAAGCGCTCGCAACTAATGATAACAGCCTGCAACAGCTAGGTTTCGATATTGCCATTCTCTCCCCCAGCACGCTTGCCGTGCGCGCCGTACCCACCATGCTACAAGATGCGGATACCATTACACTCGCCCGTGATGTGCTTAAAGACCTAAGAGAATACGGCGCAAGCCGAGCGCTAACAGAACGCCGAAACGAACTGCTAGGCACAATGGCGTGCCATGCTGCTGTGCGCGCAAACCGTATGCTGACTGTTACCGAGATGAATGCTTTATTGCGCGATATGGAAGCCACAGAGCGAAGTGGTATGTGTAATCATGGACGGCCTACATGGTTTCAGGTGAGTATGGGGGATTTGGATAAGATGTTTATGCGGGGGAAATAGTGATGCGCAAACAGTTTTGTAGGGTGGGCAACTCGTTGCCCACGCGGTCGAAGTATGGTGGTCTGCACCTCGTGGGTCACAAGTGACCCACCCTACAACTATATGTAAAAGGTCGTATGGACTTCACTCGGTTTTTTGTAGGAGGGACGCCCCGTGCCGAAAGGCATATCAAATTTTATAAGCGCGGCAAAACACTATTAATTTCTGCAACATAATAAGCGTTGCTTTCGGGACGGGGCGTCCCTCCTACAGTTAAATAAATAAACTTGATTTAACGTACGTTATAACGTACTATTTAGTCAATATTTATTCTTTAAATTGGGGGTAAAATCATGCAAACATTATCTGCCAGCGCTGCACGCACCAATCTTTATCGCTTAATTGATGAGGCTGCTAGTTCACATCAGCCAGTGGTGATTACTGGCAAGCGTGCCAATGCAGTATTGGTTTCGTTGGATGATTGGTCGGCGATTCAAGAAACTTTGTTTTTGGTGTCAATTCCTAATATGCGTGAATCTATTCTTGAAGGTTTAAATACGCCTGTGAGCGAGCTTTCAACGAAGTTAGATTGGTAAACCAGCTTGATTAAGCCAGTTTGAATATGATAGCGCCAAATTACCAATTGCTCTACACCAAAGCTGCACTCAAAGATGCAAAAAATTTAAAATCTGCTGGACTTAAAGATAAGGCTTTGCAGTTATTAGAGCTAATCGCGGAAAATCCATTTCAAAATCCACCGCCTTATGAAAAGCTTATAGGCGATTTAACAGGCGCGTATTCTCGTCGTATCAACATTCAGCATCGCTTAGTGTATCAAGTGCTAGAAGATGAAAAAATCGTTAAAGTGCTTAGATTATGGACGCATTATGCGTAATTATTTGGCTGCATTATCAATATTTTGTAGGGTGGGTCACAAGTGACCCACCCTACAAAAACTACATAAGCAAATGACATCAACAATATTACCACCTGCAATTTTCCTCATGGGCCCCACCGCTAGCGGCAAAACTGGCGCGGCGGTGGAGCTTGTTTCAAAGCTGCCTGTTGAAATTATCAGTGTAGATTCTGCTTTGGTTTTCAAAGATATGAATATCGGCACCGCTAAGCCAGATGCCGATATTTTAGCCAAAGCGCCGCATCATTTAATTGATATGATTGATCCGCTAAGCGCTTATTCTGCGGCGAATTTTAGAAGTGATGCGTTGCGATTGATGGCAGATATTACATCACGCGGAAAAATTCCACTATTGGTTGGCGGTACCATGTTGTACTTTAAAGCGTTGGAGGGCGGTTTAAGCGGGCTGCCAGAGGCTGATACGGAAATTCGCGCATTATTAGATGCAGAAGCAGCGCAAATCGGCTGGCCTGCTATGCACAATAAGCTCGCGCAAATTGATGCCACAACCGCTGCCCGCTTGATGCCCAACGATGCGCAGCGCATACAGCGCGCTTTGGAGGTGCATGCAATTACAGGCAAAACCATGACGCAGTTATTTGCCTCGCAATCACATGAAGTTTTGCCATATAGCCTACTCAAAATTGCGTTAATCCCTAATGATAGGGCAGTATTGCATGCCCGTATTGCGACGCGTTTTGATGAAATGCTCAAAGCTGGGTTTGTAGATGAGGTAAAAAGCCTACTTAAAACTTATGATTTAACTTCGGATATAACCTCTATGCGCTGCGTGGGATATAGGCAAGTTCTAGAGCATTTGCTTGGCGATTACGATGCAGCAGAGTTACGTGAACGCGGCATTTTTGCCACGCGACAATTAGCTAAACGCCAGTTAACTTGGTTGCGTGGTATGAATGATATGGTGATTTTGGATTGCTTGGCTGCTCAATTGAATACGATGGTTTTTAATGAGATTAGGCAGTTTATTGAGTAGACGATTCAGATCAATGAGAAGTTTGTAAATTGTAATCTAAAGTGTGTAAACTCAACATCTGTCATCCTCGCATGCGACTTTGCAAGTGCTTCAGCACTTAGCAAATCGGAGTACCCTTGTGGTGCGAACGCGGGGATCCATTTTAGGTTTTTAAGCAGTTCAAAATGGATCCACATTCCCGCCTTCGCGGGAATGACGGATATTGATTAGCTTAGCCTACCAATTCCCGCATTCTTTGAGCCGCCTTCATACACTCATCAAATGAAGCCACTAACGCCATCCGTATAAAATTTTGCCCAGGATTAACACCATGTGCTTCACGCGCTAGCAAACTGCCTGGCAATACGGTGATGTTAAGGTCTCGATAAAGTTTAATGGCGAGTTCGGTATCGGTCATGGCGATTAATTTTTGGTTGATACGCGCCCATAAGTAAAACGCCGCATCTGGCATTTGTACATCTAACACATTGGCTAGCAGCGGGGTGACAGCATTAAACTTTTCTGCATACAATCTGCGATTTTCAATCACGTGCGCTTCATCATTCCATGCCGCGATGCTGGCGTGCTGTATGGCTGGATTTAATGCACAGCCTTGATAAGTGCGGTATAAAGTTAATTTTTCAATGATGTTGGCATCACCCGCTACAAAGCCAGAGCGCATGCCTGGCACATTAGAGCGCTTTGAAAGCGAGCTGAATATAATGAGGTTTTTATAGCCACGACCTAATTGGTGTGCCGCCTGCAATGCGCCTAATGGAGGATTGGCTTCATCAAAATAAATTTCTGAGTAACACTCATCAGCGGCAATAACGAAACCATATTGGTCGGATAAAGCAAAGATCTCTTGCCACTGGCTCAAGCTCATCACCTTGCCAGATGGATTGCCAGGGCTACATACGTAAACTAATTGCGTGCGCTGCAATATACTGGCTGGCACACTGGAAAAATCCATTGCATGATTATTTTCAGGGGTGGTGTTTAAAAAATAAGGCTCTGCACCTGCCAAAAAAGCAGCGCCTTCATAAATTTGGTAAAACGGGTTGGGTGAAATAACCACAGGCTTTTTAACGCAATTTGCCGTAATCACCGCTTGTGCAATCGCAAATAACGCCTCGCGACTACCTGCAATTGGCAACACCTCAGTATCAATACTAAGCGCTGGTATACCATAGCGCCGAGTAGCCCAATGAGATATCGCTAGCCGTAACTCGGGAATGCCAGCTGTTGTAGGGTAAGTTGCCAAGCCATTTAAATTATCCACCAAAGCGTTTTTAATGAGCTGTGGTGTGGTATGTTTTGGTTCACCAATGGATAAGTTAATGGGCGAGTATGCGGAGTTAGGTGTAATGCCCTTAAATAAGTCACGTAAGCGTTGAAAAGGGTAGGGTTGTAGCAGGTTTAAATTTGAGTTCATAGGCATAATTATAAGGGATGTGCTAAAAATTTAGCAGTGGCCTTGCGATATAAGCATGTTAAATATCAAAGGATTTTTTTTAAGTGAATTATTTTGAGTAAATTATTTTGAGTGAAGCACAGCCGCTTAATACTAAATTGGCTATTTTGGGATGTTTGTTTGGTGCCTGTTGCTGGGGCATTATTTGGTATCCCTATCGAATTTTAGCTGAATCTGGCTTAGCAGGTGTTGCCTCAAGCATTTATACCTACATTGTTGCTGTAACTATTGGTTGCGTGTTATTTGCAAAGCACTGGCGTGGTGTAAAAAATCTACCAAAAAGCATTATTTGGCTTTGTTTAGTGGCGGGTTGGACTAACCTAAGTTATGTAGTGGCGGTGATTGATGGCGAGGTTATGCGGGTGATGCTGTTATTTTATCTGTCACCCATATGGACGCTAATTTTAGCGCATTTCTGGCTGCATGAAAAAACTAGCAGAACAGGCTATATTGCTATCGCCATCTCTCTGGTAGGTGCTTATATCATGTTGACTAATCCCCTCAGTGGCACATTGTCGCTACCCATACCGCAAAGCAAATCTGATTGGCTGGCATTAACTGCGGGCATGGGCTTTGCGCTCACCAACGTAATCACGCGTAAAGCCAATTATTTAAGCTTGCATGCAAAATCATTTGCGGTATGGATTGGTGTGATTGTAATGGTGTTGTTATGGCTACCATTTATACATACAAGCTTGCCAGCACCGCAATTAATTACATCAAAACAATGGCTTATTATCACTTTAATTGCTTTGCTGATTATGGCAGCCACCTATTTTGTGCAATATGGCGTCACTAAAATTACAGCAACTAGAGCCTCTGTATTATTTTTGTTTGAGTTAATTATCGCTGCGGTGGCATCATATTATTTAACAAATGAAGTGATGACTTTAAGTGAATGGGTAGGTGGGGTTTTGATATTAGCGGCAGCAGTATTTGCCGCTTTAAATCAGCCAAGTGAGCATTAAGCTTGTTTGGCTTAACTTTTATGTGGATTTAATTACAGGGCGCCTTAAATATTAATGGGTGCAAAACCGCTCCCACCACGGTTGCTTTCCGCAGCAAAACGTATTTTTAGTGATAAATCGTTACGTGAATCGGCATTAGCTAGTGCGTTATCTTCATCAATTTTATCGTTGCTGTAAAGTCTAAATAGCGCTTGGTCAAAGGTGCTCATGCCAATGTCGTTATTGTCAGCCATCACTTCTTTAATTTCACCTATTTTTTGTTTCTGTATTAAATCAGCTACATAGGCTGTGTTAATCATCACTTCTACTGCTGCTACGCGTTTAGTTTGTATGCCAGCTATTAAGCGTTGCGCAACGATGCCGACAATATTAAGCGACATACTGAGCAAAAGGCCTGCTCTCGCTTCTTGAGGGAAAAATGAAATAATGCGCTCTAACGTTTGATTGGCATTATTTGCATGCAGCGTGGCTAAACATAGATGCCCCGTTTCTGCATACGCCATGGCTTGTTTCATGCTCTCCATATCGCGAATTTCACCAATTAAAATAACATCTGGCGCTTGGCGCATGGCGTTTTTTAATGCGTTATCAAAAGAATGGGTATCAATGCCTACTTCACGCTGGTCAACAATAGATTTTTTATGCGGGTGCACAAACTCAATGGGGTCTTCAATCGTAACTATGTGTCCGGTGGTTGTTTCATTACGATAATCTATCATGGATGCTAATGTGGTCGATTTCCCTGAACTTGTTGCGCCTACAATTAGTAATATGCCACGCTTGCGCAACACTAAATCTTTTAAGCTGCTCGGCAAACCTAATGTTTCAAAGCTTGGAATCACCGTTTTAATATGACGAATCACCATACCAACTTCGCCACGTTGTTTAAATACGTTGATGCGGAATCGACCAATATCTTTGCGACTAATTGCAAAATTAAGTTCTAAATTTTGCTCGAATTCTGTTTTTTGCTCTTCACTCATGAGCGAGTAAGCAATATCTTTGATCATGCCTGGCGACATTGCCTGATTATTCACAGGCAGTGTTTCACCTTCTATTTCAATATGTATGGCAGCGCCAGTACTAAAAAATAAGTCAGAACCATTTTTATCTGTCATAAATTTTAAAACAGGGGTGATATCGATGGCAGCCATGACTTCTTTCTAATTTGATCGTTGTTTTTAGTAGCGCAACTTTAGCATAAAAACTTTAATGCGAGCTATGCTTAGTTCTCGTGCTAAATTGCTAGGTTTTGCTAGCCCAGCGCTATGTATAAGTATTGTTATACAGGAGTTTTTTTGCTGGTTATTGAACACTACAGATCTATTTTTTGCCAAAAAGTAAGCACGTTAACAATTTTTTACATTAAATTAATTAAAGTTTTCTCTAAATTGGCGGTGAATAATTTGGTATCAAACAATGCGGAATTTTTAACTTGATTAATCAATTTGTTTTTTAGCTGGTTAAGTAGTTCGGGATTAGTTGCTAGCGCTAGCGCTTTTGCTTCATATTCAGATAAAGAATAGGTAATTAACTCGGGCAAGCCTGCGGCAGTGAGCAAGCTGCCTGCAACGCGTGAGGGAAAAGTCTCACCTACGCAAGTGAGCACAGGTAAGCCCATCCATAATGCATCGCTTGCCGTGGTATGTGCGTTGTAAGGCAACGTGTCGAGGAATAAGTCTGCACATGGATGACGTGCTAAATGCTGGTCGATACTCGTTCTGGGCGCAAATATTAGCCTTTCAGCCGCTATGCCGTGTTTTTTTGCCTCAGTTATTAAGTTTGCGTTTGCCCAAATATTGCATTGTAGTAGCCATAACACGCTATTAGGTATTTGATGCAGCAGGCGCATCCAACTACTAAAAACTTCAGGTAATATTTTAAAGCTTTGGTTAAAGCAACAAAAAACAAAAGCATCATCAGGCAGCTGATTGTCTGAGCGTTTGGTTAATTCACCGACTGGACGATAGCAATCATTAGGTTGGTAGCAGTTAGGCATAATAGCTAATTTTTCGGTAGGATATTTTGATTGACTAGTCAGCAATTGAGTAGGCGGCGAAATAAATGCATCTGTCAACATATAATCGTATAAATCTGCACTCATTAAGCCTGGGTAGCCTAGCCAGTTAATTTGCACAGGGGCAGGGCGTAAAGCTAACAAACCACTGCGACTACTTTGTGTAAAACCTGTTAGATCAATCAAAATATCGATGCCATCAGCATTTATTTTTTTTGCGATGTCGATTTCTGTGAGTAACTGGACATCATAAAAGTGGTCAAACGCTTGTTCTAAGCGTTTGCGCGCTGAGCTTTGGTCATTAGTGCCATAAGAATAAGCAACAATTTCAAATTGTGTTCTATCATGAAGTTCAATCAATTCAGTGATTAAAAATGCAAGCGGGTGTAAACGAAAATCTGCTGAGAAATAGCCAATTTTTAATATAGTTTTTGGTTTTTTTGAATCACTAAAATTTAAGTTTTGTTTAAGTTTAATGAATGGCTGAAAACGATTGTTAACCCAGTTCAATGTGCATTGTTGTTGTTCTTCTGCTGTGGTGCCAGGCATTGCTAAAAAAGCAAAAGGAGAAATTTGCGCACTAGGGACTTTTGTAACCCATTCACGAATTTCGTTAATTTGCGGTAGTAAATTTTGCCATTCACATATATGTTGCTGTTGATGCACCAAATGTGCTTTTGCATGATAGAGCATTGGGTTAAGCCGTAACGCTAGTTTGTAGCTAGCAATAGAGGCATCTACTTGACCAAGCTCGCGCTGAACATTACCTAAATTATTGTGAAAATCAGCATCAGTAGCATCTATTAAAATGGCAAGTTGGTAATTGTTGGCTGCTTCTTTTGATTTGCCAAGCTCACGCTGCGCATTACCCAAGTTATAGTGATAAACAGCATTGCGCGGACTGTATTGAAGTGCTTCCTGATAACAAATTTCAGCTTGAGTGTAATTGCCGATGGTTTGCGCATGGTTACCCAGCTGCTCAAGCGCGTGGCAAAGCGCTTGCTTACTGTGCTGTATTGTTTCGTTATCTAGTAAGCGATTTTTAACTAATGCCCTGAAGTAGGTAGCAGCTTCCCCAAACTCACCTAATTGTAAGCAAATATTGCCCAAGTTGGTTTGTATATTGGCATCTTTAGGGTTAATGGCTAATACCTGTCGATATAGGTTGGCCGCCTCTAAAATATGGCCGTTGCGATGAAGTTGATAAGCTTCGTTCAACAATTTTTGCATGTTTTGCATGAGCGTGATTTTACATCAAAGCGTTTTTTGCTAACTGCTTTAAACCCAAGTCGCGTAATAAAAAGCGATTTGGGTTAAGCGCGTTAAGCATATCTTTAGATGCTATTGGCAATGAGCTGGGTGATGTTAATGAACTTACTAGCCTTTCAGCGATTAACTCAGCACAATAAGGCGCTGTAATTAGGCCTTTTGACCCATGACCAGCATTAATATAAAGACCTTTAAACCAAGGCAAACCCTCAATATTGGCATTATAGCGTGGTGGATTTTGTATTAATTGCTCTGCGTTTATCAACTGACCAGCTAGCGGTAAATAGTCTGGCGTTTGGCTGCGCGATGCAACGCGACCCTTTAACTGGCTTAAAATTTCAATGTTGTTTAGTTGGGTCATATCTAAATGTGTAATGGTATTTAAAGCCGATAAGTTTTGAATATGCTCGCTATCACGAACACTAGTATCTGCATCATTATGTGAAAAAGTGGTACCTACATGTTGGTAACCGTCCACAACAGGGCTTAGGTAACTATCACCACATATGATAGTTTTTAGTGGATTTAGTTGTGTGATGATGTGACTAGGTATCGAGCTTAGCTGGCCCCGCACGGGAGTTAAAGGTAGGTGTTGAGTTTGTGTGAATTGTTTTGCTTGGTTTGCATTGGCAATAATAATAGTAGGTGCTTGCGCTAATAATTTTTTGGATGACCATACTTGCCAGCCATCATTAGTTGCGTCTAATGTAATAGCGCTACTGGTATAAAAAATTTGAATATTTGGGTGATTGGCCAACGCCTCACAAAATGCAGATGGATTAACCCAGCCTGCATTTGGCATGAATAAACCACCGCTATTGAGCGGAATTCCAGCAATTGCAATAGCTTCAGTTTGATTAATATACTGTGCTATTTGTTGCGGGTGACATTCCATAAATTTTAGATGACGTTCAAGCTCACGCGGGTTAAAACTTAGTTGTAATACACCACATTGTTGGTAATTGTCAGCAGATAAATTTAACTTACTTAATAGGCCTAGGCTATATTCAAAGCTGGCTATTGCTAAATCATTGAGCGGGCTGGGGCTGCCAGTAAGCCTTGCATATAACACGCCAATTGCATTACCTGAGGCGCCTTGCGCCAAAGCTTGTGCCTGTTCAATGAGCGTCACTTGCCAGCCGCGTTTGGCTAGAGAGTAAGCTGAGCTACAGCCTGCTATACCGCCGCCAATCACAATCGCATTTTTAGTGTGAGTCATGCGTTTTTATACTACTGCCTCAGCACTATGGAGCTTAGTACCAGTAAAATAGCCTGCCAACATTTCACGTTTTTTACCAAAACCTACCACTTTGTTAACACTAAATCCAACATCATGTAGGCCGCGCTTCACTAATCCTGCACTGGTGAATGTGGCAAATGTGGAGCCTGTGTTCGATAACCTTGCCATTTGCTTAAATAGTTCGTCTGACCACATATCAGGATTTTTGTTTGGCGAAAATCCATCTAAAAACCATGCGTCTACAGCCAAATCTGTGCTTAATAAACTAAGCTGCTCACTTGCATCACCTATTAACAAAGTGAGTTTGATACGCCCTTCAGCAAAACTAATGGTTTGCTGAGTATCTGATAGGTTATAGCGCTCAATTAGCTGAGTAGAAAAGTGACTTAACGTTGGAAAATACCTCAAAACGGTTGTTAAATCTTGCTTGGTGAGCGGATATTTTTCGCAAGCAATATAGTGGAGTTGAGCATTTGCAGGCGCATTACTTAGCCATAACATCCAGACGCATAAAAAGTTAAGTCCAGTACCAAAGCCAGTTTCTATGATAGTGAACACATTTTTTTGTAAATGTTTAAAGCGATGTTCTAACTGATTTTGCGCAATAAAAACATAATGTGTTTCAGCTAGTCCATCATCTGTAGAAAAGTACACATCACCAAAGTCAGGAGAATAAGGCTGACCATTTTGCCAGTCAATTTTTGCAAATGTGATATCGCTATGAGTGTTGTTGGATGGGTGTAGCAAATGGTGTCACCTTTAAATAAGTGACTATTATAAGCTTTGCCTCAATGACCAATACGCATTTTCTGATAAAAACTGTCTTTTAAAGAGCTGTAATTTCTTATTCTAATTTTGTATACTAAACGGTATACTTTAGCTTATATTTTTATGGGGTTATTTAATATGTTCCGCAAACATCCAATTAAAACATTGGCTAAAACTCTGATGTTTTTGGCTTTATCTAGTTTGTTGCTGGTAGGTTGTACTCATGTAGTCAATCCTAATAACACTCAAGCGCATAAAGATTGGCCCAGCTATGGGGGCGATTACGCAAGCCAGCGATTTTCATCACTTAATCAAATTAATGAGGGTAATGTAAAAAAACTAGCGTTGGCTTGGCAGTATAAAAGCGGTATTTCTGCAAGTTTTCAAGTGACACCTATCGTCGTTGATAAAGTGATGTATTTATCATTGCCTTATAACCATGTGGTGGCTTTAGATGCAACAACAGGCAAAGAGTTGTGGCGCTATAAGCATGAGCGCAATAAAGAATGGAAAATGTGTTGTGGACCCGCGAATAGAGGGGTTGCAGTCAGTGATGGCAAAGTATTTATGGGAACTGTAGATGCGCGTTTAATTGCGCTTGATACTAAAACAGGCAAAAAATTGTGGGACATCAATGTTGTAGAAGCGGCAGTTAAAACCGAAGGGCAAGGCTCTTTAGATAGTAGTGATCCTAATAGTGCACGTCATTCTTACGGCGGCACTGGTGTCGGCATTAGCATGGCGCCAGTCACCTACAAGGGTAAAGTGATCGTGGGTATTACAGGTGTTGGCTATGGCTTGCATGTAGATAGTGCGCGTGCAGATATTCCGCTAGGTGCTGTCATTGGCGTATCTGGTCGTTATGGTCGCCCAGGGTTCTTGGCGGCTTATGATGTGAATACAGGTAAACGTATGTGGCAGTTTGATACCATTCCCGCAACGGGCTGGGAAGGCAAGTTTGTAGAAACCACCTCAGATGGTATTTCACTTAACCGTGATATTGCAGCTGAAAAAGCCAATGTAAAAAATAACAAAGATGCATGGAGCTTTGGCGGCGGTTCAGCTTGGAGTACGCCTGCGATTGATAACAAAACCGGCACCTTGTTTTTTGGTACAGGTAATCCATCACCACAAATGACTGATGGTAC
>JAYVFU010000090.1:0-13974 GCA_043772865.1 Methylophilaceae bacterium | reverse complement strand
TAACCATGCTCACTTAAATAGATGGAGTAAAAGTTATACAAAACCCCATGCGCCGTTACCATTAAACCGCAACCTACCAATAACGCGATCACTTGTGGCTGCTTAATAATCTTCCACACTGAAAAATGATCGGTCTCATGTAGCGCAATTTTGGGCTCAGGCAAAGTGAAAGTAAGTGCGAATAAAGTAATCTGCACCGCTAACACAAACCATAGCAAACTTTTAATACCAAAGGCATCAATCAGAAAACCTAATGTAATGGCCGCCACAATAAATCCAAGAGAACCCCACATACGAATTCGGCTGTAATGTCCTTTTGTATTGGTTAAATGTGCAAAAGTCAATGATTCCGTAAGTGGTAAAGTAGAACTGGTAAACAAGCTTAAAGTGGCCATCACTAAAAATAACCAGAGAAATCCATGTGCCCAAAATACCGCTATAAAGCCAATAAAACCAAGTCCGGCAGTGAGCCTAATCCATGGCGCACGCTTGCCTGTATGGTCGGCTAACCATCCCCAAAAGTTAGGTGCAAAAATACGGCTGATTTGGAACAACGACATGAGAATGCCAATATCGGCGACAGAAAACTTCTCTGATTGCAGATATAAGCCCCAGTAGGGCGTAAACGCCCCAACAAAGAAGTAATAGATAAAATAGAAACGAGAAAGCTTATGGTGCAAGGCGCTAATCATATGACATAAATTTAAGAGATGGCCAATTCAATGAATATAAGGCGCAGCACCTTATTTTAGTCATTAGATGATGCCTTAACTATGTAATCTTTGGCACACTATTCACCACATCTGCATTTTGCGCCCGATGCCTTAAAGCATGGTCCATTAACACCATCGCCATCATCGCTTCGGCAATCGGTGTGGCGCGTACCCCTACACACGGGTCGTGACGACCAGTGGTTTGCATTTCAACTGCATGACCTTCTTTATCTATCGAGCGACGAGGTTGTGGGATGCTCGAAGTAGGTTTTAATGCAACATTCACTTGTATCGTTTGCCCAGTAGAAATGCCGCCTAAAATACCGCCCGCATGATTAGTCATAAAGCCCTGTGGCGTCATTTCGTCAGAATGTACGCTGCCTCGCTGGACCACACTAGCAAAGCCCGCACCAACTTCTACGCCTTTAACGGCGTTAATGCTCATCATGGCATAAGCAATTTCAGCATCAAGCCTATCAAAAACTGGCTCGCCCCAGCCTACTGGTACGCCTTCTGCTACCACAGTGATGCGCGCACCAACTGAATCACGCTCAGCACGAATAGTATCTAAATAATTTTCTAATTGCGGTAATACGGTTTGATTGGGTGAAAAGAATGGATTGTCATTTACAAAATCCCAGCTTTCAAATGGAATGGCGATTTCACCCAGTTGGCTCATGTAACCGCGTACTGCGACACCAAATCTCTCTTTTAACCATTTTTTAGCGATAGCGCCAGCGGCAACACGCACTGCTGTTTCACGCGCGCTAGAACGACCACCACCACGATAATCACGTACACCATACTTTTGTGTATACGTGTAGTCTGCATGACCAGGGCGGAAGGTATCCATAATTTTTGAGTAGTCTTGACTTCGTTGATCGGTATTACGAATGAGCAAACCAATTGGCGCGCCCGTCGTTTTACCTTCAAATATGCCAGATAATATCTCAACCGCATCATCTTCTTTACGCTGCGTGACATGACGCGAAGTGCCAGGTTTGCGACGATCTAAATCAATCTGTAAGTCTTCTGCACACAGTAATAAACCAGGTGGGCATCCATCTACTACGCCACCAATGGCTGCACCATGGGATTCGCCAAAGCTGGTTAATGTAAAAAGTGTACCGAGTGTATTGCCAGACATAATATTAACTTTTATAAGATTTAGTTGATTTTAACATAGGGGTGCCACTATTTATTTTGCATTAAGCGACCAGGCCTTTAATCCATTGGTTATAAATTTGAGTAGCGACTTTATTAAGAAAGAAAATGTGTAAAGACAAATTTTCCTGCATATTACTTGCCTGTTGCACGGCTGGGCTAGCTGCAGATTCTACCAACTCGTCAGTGCCAGCATCACACCAAGCTTTCACCATATCAGCTGTCATCTCAATGTGACACTGAAATGCTAAATGCTTGCCAATACTATAAGCTTGGTTTTGGCAGTAGTCGCTTGATAACAAATGTGTTGCTACTGCTGGAAGACTAAAGGTTTCGCCATGCCAGTGAAAACTGTTAAATCCATTAAGCTCTCCAAACCAATGCGCAGCTCGATCGTTTTGACTTACAAAAACTTCGCCCCAACCTATTTCTTTGACCGTATTTTTTGTAATCACACCACCCAATGCTTTGCTAATGAGTTGACCGCCTAAGCAATGTCCAAGTAATGGAATATCATGTGTTTTTTCCTCGCGAATGAGCTCAAACAAATGTGGCAACCAAGGTAAATCATCGTTGACACTCATCGGGCCACCCATGAGCACTACACCGCTATATTGTTGTATGGATTTAGGCAGGGTCTCGCCTTCATCCACTTTAACTAACTGCCACAAAATGCCTTTTGCTGTTAAAAAATCGCCTAAAAAGCTCGGACCTTCATGTGCTAAAAAACGAAAAATAATGATAGATTTCATGAGTATTTTTCCAATTTATATCAAACTATACTTTTTTCCACTCGCCTACAGCTAAGCTATCCAACGTGTAATTACCAATGGCATAACGAATTAGTCGTAAGGTTGGAAAACCAATTTTGGCCGTCATACGCCGCACTTGACGATTTTTACCCTCAAAAATTTTAATTTCCAGCCAACTGGTGGGAATAGCTTTACGTTCACGAATTGGCGGATTACGAACCCATAGGTTTACAGGCTCTGCTATGCACTTAACTTGCGCGGGCTGCGTGTAAAAATCGCCCAAATCCACGCCTTTTGTCAGTGGCAATAAATCCTCATTTGTAACATTCCCCTCTACTTGCGCCCAATAAGTTTTAACTTCTTTATGCTTAGGGTGACTTAAACGGTGTTGTAACGCGCCATCATCAGTTAAAATAAGTAAACCCTCAGAATCTGTATCTAAGCGACCAGCTGCATAAACATTCGGCAGCGCAATGTAATCTTTTAATGTTTGGCATGTGTCATGCTTACTAAATTGGCAGACCACGTTGTGCGGTTTATTGAATAGAATTAACATTTTCCAGAATCAATATTTTATAGTGAACTTAATTTTAAGGATTTTTGAATGTCTAGTAAAACCATTGAAACTAAAATAGTGGTGCCGCCTACTGGCGAAAAAATTATAGTTAACGCTGATAATTCGCTCAACGTTCCAAACAGCCCTATTATCCCATTTATTGAGGGTGATGGCATAGGTGTAGACATTACCCCACCGATGATGAATGTGGTAAATGCTGCCGTTAAAAAAGCTTACGGGGATACAAAAAAAATTGCCTGGATGGAAGTTTATGCAGGCGAAAAAGCCACCAACACTTATGACAAAGACACATGGCTACCCGCGGAAACCATGCAAGCCATTAAAGATTACGTTATCTCAATTAAAGGTCCTCTCACAACGCCAGTCAGTGGCGGTATACGCTCACTCAATGTAACATTACGCCAAGAGCTTGACTTATATGTATGTTTGCGTCCTGTTCAATATTTTACTGGCGTACCCAGCCCTGTAAAAGCACCTGAAAAAGTCGATATGATTATTTTCCGTGAAAACACAGAAGACATTTACGCAGGAATTGAGTGGGCAGCAGGTACCGATGAAGTGGCTAAAGTGATCGCATTTTTAAGTGATATGGGTATGCGTAAAAAGATTCGCTTTCCAGAAACATCAGCCATTGGCATTAAGCCTGTGTCTATTGATGGCAGTAAGCGTTTAGTGCGTAAAGCGATTCAATACGCAGTGGATAATAATCGTAAATCGGTGACTATCACGCACAAAGGTAACATCATGAAGTTCACTGAAGGTGGCTTTAAAACATGGGGTTACGAAGTGGCTAAAGAAGAATTTGGTGCAGTGGAGATTGATGGTGGCCCATGGTGTAAACTACCCAATGGCATTGTCATTAAAGACTGTATTGCCGATGCATTTTTACAAGAAATCTTACTTCATCCTACTGATTATGATGTAGTGGCCGCTTTAAATTTAAACGGTGATTATATGAGCGATGCGCTTGCAGCCCAAGTAGGCGGAATTGGTATTGCACCTGGCGCTAATTTAAGCGACACAACTGCGATGTTTGAAGCGACACACGGCACAGCACCAAAAATTGCAGGTAAAGATTTAGCTAACCCAAGCTCGTTGATTTTATCTGCTGAAATGATGTTACGACATATGGGCTGGGTAGAAGCCGCAGACTTAATACTAAAAGGTGTTTCAAACGCAATTGCATCCAAACGTGTGACGCATGATTTTAGCAGCCAAATGGAAGGCGCAACACAAGTTGGAAGCTTGCAGTTTGGTGAGGAAATTATTGCCAACATGTAAAGATATTTTATTATTAATCAAGTAACGATAACAATACTCTAACAAAAACGGCTCACAATTGTGAGCCGTTTGAATTAAGACTGTGCTACTAATTAATAGGCATTAGTGGCGCTGTTTTACAACATCAGTCTAACAAAACTAATTAAGCTTTTTGAATATTTGAAGCTTGTTTGCCTTTAGGACCTTCGGTCACTTCAAAACTCACGCGTTGACCTTCTTTAAGACTTTTATAACCT
Organism: Methylophilaceae bacterium; assembly: GCA_043772865.1. Taxonomy (GTDB): domain Bacteria; phylum Pseudomonadota; class Gammaproteobacteria; order Burkholderiales; family Methylophilaceae; genus JACMMS01. The sequence continues at coordinate 9,251 of JAYVFU010000090.1, read as the reverse complement.
GCCTCAACAATTGCTGAAAAGTGAGCAAATAAATCGTCGCCACCATCGTCTGGAGTAATGAAACCAAAACCTTTAGAATCATTGAACCACTTTACGGTACCTAATGCCATTTCATACATCCTTACGTAATACAAAGGGGGGCGCCCCAAAAGTTTGTCTTAAGTTTATTTTGTAGAACATAAATTACAGATACAAGAACTACTACTAGCCAAAAACTCTAATGCAAACACCCATAGTCACATTGTTGCCTAGCTTTTTAGTGGTTGTCAAGCGCTATTTTTGGGTTTTTGTCGCTTGTAACAAAATAAAGTAAAAACGACACTATAAAATGAAGTTTTAAGAAAATTCCAGAGTAACTCCTTTACAAAAAAATGGCTAACGTGCATTATCTATATTGGTTATATTGATGAATACATTGATTATTTTTATAAATTTTTGATCAATAACTATTCAGTTTAATATTAAGAAAATTAATTGTGTGCACAAAAAAATTTAAAGTTTTAAAACAACTATATTTTTAGTTCAAACAAATAAAAAAGTTAGGTTAAACAACAATATGGCATCTGTACCTACTACTCATTTAAGTGGTCTTGGGCGTAAGCTAGTACAAGAAAAACTGCTATCTGAGGAAGAAGCCAATTCAATTCAAGCCCAAGCCAACACACAACGTAACCCTTTTGTAACTCAAGCCATTTTAAGTCGAAAAATCTCTGCTGAACAAATTGCAGATACCGCATCACGTGCTTTTGGTTTCCCTTATTTGAACCTAGATGCATTTAATATTGATTTTTTGCCAGCAAAACATATCGACGTTAAACTCATGCAGTCTAATCGTGTGCTCGCGTTGTACAGCAAAAATAATGTCACTTTTGTGGCGATTTCTGACCCAACTAATCTCCATGCGCTTGATAGTGTGCAGTTTCAAATGGGAACTGCAATATCGCCCGTGATTGTTGAAGATACTAAACTTGGCAAATGGATAGATAAGCTCATTGAATCTAAAGATGTATCAATAAATGGCCTTAATGTTGGCGATGATATTGACCTTGAATTTAGCTCAGGTGAGGCAGAAGCTGCAGAAGCAAATACTGCTGAAGTTGATGATGCGCCAGTTGTTAAATATTTACAAAAAATATTACTTGACGCCATTAATATGGGGGCATCAGATTTACACTTCGAGCCTTATGAAAAATTTTACCGTATACGCTATCGTGTAGATGGTATTTTAAGAGAAATTGCCCAACCACCATTAGCTATTAAAGATAAGTTAGCCTCGCGCATTAAAGTCATTTCAAATCTCGATATTTCTGAAAAGCGCATTCCACAAGATGGACGAATGAAGCTGGCGCTGTCTAAAACACGCAATATTGATTTTAGGGTAAGCACTTTACCGCTGATTAATGGCGAGAAAATCGTGATGCGTATTTTAGACCCAACCAGCGCAACATTGGGGATTGAAGCTTTGGGTTATGAGCCTTTGCAAAAAGATGCATTGTTGTATGCGGTTAGTCGTCCCTATGGTTTGGTATTAGTGACGGGGCCAACGGGGTCTGGTAAAACTGTTTCACTTTACACTTGCCTCAATATTTTAAATAATCCAGGCGTAAATATTGCTACTGCTGAAGACCCTTGTGAAATTCCACTTGCAGGCATTAATCAGGTCAATGTCAATGACAAACAGGGCCTGACCTTTGCTGCCGCATTAAAATCATTTTTAAGACAAGATCCAGATATTATTATGATTGGTGAAATTCGTGACTTGGAAACAGCTGATATGGCGATTAAAGCAGCTTCTACAGGGCATATGGTTTTATCAACTCTACATACTAATGATGCGCCCTCTACGCTGACGCGACTATTAAATATGGGCGTTGCACCATTCAATATTGCGTCAGCAGTGTCGTTAATAACAGCACAACGCTTAGCACGTAGATTATGCAAAAATTGTAAAGTACCCATTGAGGTGCCAAAAGAAGCATTGTTAGGTGTAGGCTATACTGAGGAAGATTTAGATGGTAGCTGGCAATTATATGGTCCTAGAGAAGGTGGTTGCGATGAATGCAACGGCGGATACAAAGGTCGAGTCGGGATTTACCAGGTCATGCCTGTCACTGATGCCATCAGCCGTATCATTATGAAAAATGGCACTGCACATGACATTGCAGACCAAGCAAAAAAAGAGGGCGTAAAAGATTTGCGTCAATCTGGCTTACTCAAAGTAAAACAAGGTTTAACATCAATCGAAGAAGTAGAGTCATGTACTAACGAGTAAGCAAACCAACAAGAAATCAAATGTTACATACAATAAAAAATAGATGAATTGCAAGTAAATACGGATAGGAAATCAACATGGCAGCTAGTGCAAGCAAAGACTCCACCTACGCATGGGAAGGTAAAGATAAACGCGGAAAGTTAGTTAAAGGCGAAATTAAAGCTAACGGTGAGTCGTTTGTGAGCGCAACTTTGCGCCGCCAAGGCATTACAGTGACCAAAGTTAAAAAGCAAAGTGGTTTTAAAGTAAAAGGTAAAGTCAGTGATAAAGACGTGACTTTATTTACACGCCAATTAGCCACAATGCTAAGAGCTGGCGTTCCACTTTTACAATCCTTTGATATTGTGGGAAAAGGGCATAGTAATGCCGCAGTTTCAAAATTATTAGGTGATATTAAATCTGATGTTGAAACGGGAAGCAGTTTAAGTGCTTCTTTTAGAAAGTACCCATTATATTTTGATAATTTATTTTGTAACTTAATAGGTGCAGGTGAGCAGGCAGGTATTCTAGATACTTTACTAGATAGACTAGCAACTTATAAAGAAAAAATTCAGGCAATTAAAAGCAAAATTAAATCTGCACTTATTTACCCTATAGCTATTATTGTGGTTGCTTTTGGAATAACTGCAGTTATCATGATTTTTGTAATACCAGCATTTAAACAATTATTTGATGGGTTTGGCGCGAAATTACCAATGCCGACGCTAATTGTTATGGCAATTTCAGATATTTTTGTAAAGTGGTGGTGGGCAATTTTTGGCTCGATAGGCTTTGGGCTTTGGTTTTTCTTTTATACATGGAAACGTTCTGTATCTATGCAGTCAAGCATGGATAGACTACTACTAAAAATGCCTATTTTCGGTGCTTTAATTAGAAAAGCAACAATCGCACGATTTTCTCGCACATTAGCGACTATGTTTGCTGCTGGTGTGCCATTAGTAGAGGCATTAGATTCTGTTGCTGGCGCAACTGGTAATCGCGTGTATTATGATGCGACTAAAAAAGTACAAAGCGAAATAAGCACAGGTACTAGCCTAACCGTTGCCATGCAAAATACCAATGTATTTCCAAATATGGTCTTGCAAATGGTAGCCATTGGTGAAGAGTCTGGTGCGCTTGATTCAATGCTAGGGAAAGTTGCCGATTTCTTTGAAGCAGAAGTAGACGATGCTGTTGCTGGCATTTCAAGCCTAATGGAGCCAGTCATTATGGTTGTTTTGGGCACATTAATTGGCGGAATGGTAATTGCTATGTATTTACCAATATTTATGATGGGAAGTGTAGTTTAATCATTAATTGCATGCATGAAAAAGAGTGGATAATAAAAATTATTAGCTCTATTAACTATAACCTTACTTTCCAGCCAGTCCGCGCTCAATCTCTTTATAAGGTTGAGCGCCCAACATACGTTTTCCATCTGCAAAAAATAATGTGGGCGTACTATTTACGCCGAATTTTCTAGCTAAATCACCAATTTTTTCTAGTGGAACATCACAATTACCTGCGTTTTTAGGTAGCTGATTATTTAAAATCCAATCGTTCCATGCCTTAACGCGATTATCTGCGCACCAGATTAATTTAGATTTATTTGCTGAATCTGGATGTAGTTGGGCAATTGGGTAAAGAAATGTATAAATCGTGACATCCGTAATATTGATCAATTCATTTTGTTCTAATCGTTTGCAATACGGGCAATCTACATCTGAAAACACCACGAGCTTTCTACTACCATTGCCTTTAACTACTTTAATAGCTTGATCTAATGGCAAACTAGCAAAATCAATTTTAGTTAAATCCGCTAATCTAGCCTCAGTAAAGTCGCGTTTAGTTTTAGGATCAACTACGTGACCTTCGGCAATTAAAAAAGATAATTTATCATCCGTGTAAATAATCTGCCCACCCATAAAAACTTCATATAACCCTGAGTAAGGAGTTTTAGTAATGCTATCAACTTTAAATTTCGGGTAGGCTGCTTCTATGGCCTTTTTAAGGCTCGCCTCATCCGCATGAGCGTTAGTTACAAATAAGCCACTCATTAACAAACTTAGGCTCAATTTCACAATGCTAAATTTTATAATATTAGATAATTTCATTCAGTTTACTTTCTACATTGAGTTGCGTTTTTTATTAATTTCTATAAGCATTTCAGCCTAGCCAACCGCCATTTTTATTAGCATTTTTTTAATCATTACTTGCTGGTTAATGGCTGATAATCCCCAATTACGTAGCGTTTTAACTAAGCCCGTTTGTTGACTAAATAAATGGTGTAAACCATCTGTTAATGCCATCATACTTAAAATATCAGAAGTTCGAGCGCGCTCATATTCACGTAGTGCGCGTTGGTCTACTGGCGTACGAGCTAATTTAATTTTAGTCAAAACTTGCTCCAACGCCATCACATCTCTAAAACCTAAGTTAACGCCTTGACCTGCCATTGGGTGAATTTGGTGTGCCGCATCGCCAACTAACACAAATCGCTCGTCTATTAATCGTTTGCAGTGTTGTTTAGATAATGTAAAGCTTAAGCGTTGCGATACTAACTGCAAATCACCTAACGCGCTACCGCATTGCAGTGACAATTGGGCTATAAAATCACTATCATTTAAGTCCATCAGTATTTGCGCTTTGTCTGTTGCTAAAGACCAAACAATAGAGATTTGATCGTTGGGTAAGGGTAAAAAAGCCAAAACACTATTTGAACCAAAGTTATCAGATTCAATGCCCCCGAACCACTGCTTTGCCACATTTTGATGCGGCATTTTACAGCGTAAATTAGCAACAATTGCAGTATGTTGATAACTTTGGGTATGTATGGCTATGTCAGTTTGTGCACGCAACCAAGAGTTGCTTCCGTCCGCTGCTATGACTAATTGCGCTTCAACCTCCTGCTGATTAACCAACGTTATACTCGCTTTTTGCTGAGTTAATTTCAAACTTTCGCATTCAACATTTGTAATAACTTTTATATTGAGCGTTTTTAATATCTGCCATAAAGCATGCATTAACTGCTGATTTTCAACAATAAAACCCAAGTTTTGCGCATTAGCCTCACTGGCTAACAAATTTAATTCGCTGGTACTAGAGCCAGCATCACCAAAAATATGCATTGCATTAATTGGATTGATGTGCTTGGTATCAATGAGTTGCCAAATGCCCAGCGTGTTTAGCCATTGCACAGTGATGGGGGAGATTGCATAAATACGACTATCTAAATCGTCACTTACTTGAATATTAGGTATTTTTTGGTCGACCAATACCACTTGATAGCCCAGCTGTGCCAAGCTGAATGCGGCTGCCATACCAATCAAACCCGCGCCCACAACTACAATATCTGTATCAATTTTATCCATAAGTAGGCTATTTGCCAAAACTCATTTTACTCACAAGATGGCTTTTAAGTGGCTTTAATATATCGAGCAACCCCAGCGCTGCGGCACGACCAGCAGAAACACCAACAATATCATTGGAAAACACATTGACTAAAAAATCAGTAAACATTAAACCGCGCTTGGTATCTTTGCTTCGAACCGCATGATATTGCTTAAGCATACTGATAGTACCTAATTCATCATTTGTTTGATTAATTACATAACTATTAATGAGCTGTTTATTAATTAAATGAGCCAGCGTACTAGCATCACGCAAACCGACATTAAAACCTTGCCCAGCTACAGGATGCATGGTTTGAGCAGCGTTGCCAATCACCACTAAATGAGGCGCAAACGATGGTTTTAAACTTGCCATTTTTAATGGGAAGCTTAAGCGCTTTTCAACTTGTAAAAAACGCCCGACTCTATCACCAAAATGATGATGTAAGCTTTGTAAAAACTGCTCATCATCTAACGCTAGCAATTGGGCAACCTTATCTTGTTCTGCAGTCCACACTAAAGAAAAATCACGCGCTCCATTGGGTAATAATGCTATAGGGCCCATCGAGGTAAATCGCTCATATGCAATATTTTGATGCGGCAACTCACAATTAACTTTTGTCACCAACGCGTCATGCCCATATGCTTTAGTTTCGCGGGTCATCCCTTCAATGGCCTCTAAACTGCGACCACCATCAGCCAAAACAGCGAGTTTGCACGTAAAAGTTTGCTGCAATTGATTTAATATAAAACTGACATTAGCAGCATCCTTATTGGGTCGAATTTTGGTAGCGACAGCCTCGTATAGCACTTGCACTTGAGGCTGCTGACTTAATGCTTCATCGAACGCAGCACTTAAATCACCATAAGCCAACACATAGCCTAGCGCTGATTGCTTATGCTCTTTAGCATCTAATTTGGTACGGCCAAAACTACCTTTTTGCGAAACGTGGACAGTATTAATTGCTGTTGCTTTTTGTTCTAATTGTGACCAAACGCCAAGTTGTTCTAATATGATGCGACTACCATATGACAAAGCCAGCGCTCGCTGATCGCCATGTGAGGCATCTTTAGCACGTGCCTCCAATACGGTGACATTGATATTACTGGCTTGCAACGCTAACGCCAATACCGAGCCTACAGGGCCGCCACCTATAATGACAATATCTCGCATTTCAGTCATTTTTGCATTAAGGTTTCTATATCAACGATGCTTTTGGGTGCATTGATGGTGAGTACATCACAACCATTGGCTGTCACTAGCACATCATCTTCAATACGAATACCTATATTCCAAAAATGTTCTGGCACATTTTCCGCTGGTCGTACATAACATCCAGGTTCAACTGTCAGCGTCATGCCAGATTCCAGCATACGCCAATCACCCGACTTAGTTTTATACTCGCCCACATCATGCACGTCTAAACCCAGCCAATGACCAGTACGGTGGATGTAAAACTGGCGATAACTTCCAGTTTCTAGCACCTCACCAGCGCTACCTTTGCATAATCCAAGATCAATAAATCCACGAATGAGCACATTTAGAGCGGCTTCATGCGGCGCATTCCAGTGATTTTTTGTATTCACTGCAGCAATTGCAGCTGCTTGTGAGGCTAGCACTAGCTCGTACAAATCTTTTTGTGCGCCACTAAATTTACCATTTACGGGAAATGTGCGCGTAATATCAGAGGCATAACCATCTAGCTCACAACCCGCATCAATTAGTAATAAATCACCATTTTTTAGTACAGCATTATTAACGTTGTAATGCAAAGTACAAGCATTAGCGCCCCCTGCAACAATACTTGTATAAGCTGGCGCCTGCGCACCGCCACGATAAAATTCGTGCAGAAATTCGGCTTCCACTTCGTACTCCATCATTTCAGGACATTTGAAATTGTTTGCACAATACAACATCGCACGCTTATGTGCGGCCGCCGCAATATTGGCTGATCGCCGCATTAAATCAACTTCAAAAGGACTTTTATATAAACGCATTTCATCAATTAACTGACTGGCAACACTTATTTTAGCTGGGGCAGTAATACCATCGCGCGCTTTGGTGCGCAAGTGACTAAGCCAGCCAGTAATGCGTTTATCCCAAGCTTCGTCAGCGCCTAAATTGAAAAATAATTGTGCTTGATTAGCTAAATATTTAAGTGCAATTTCATCAAGCTGGCTAATAGAATAGGCCTCATCAAAACCAAACTGAGCTTTTGCCGCATCTGGCCCGTAACGAAAACCATCCCAAATTTCACGCTCAACATCTTTATCGCGACAAAATAAAATAGTTTTGGGTTGCGCACCAGCAATTAGCAACAAAACAGCTTCAGGCTCTTTAAAGCCAGTTAAATAGTAAAAGCTACTATCAAACCGATAGGGGTAATGGCTATCTCGATTACGTATGACTTCTGGCGCGGTGGGAATCAGCGCAACACCCTCACCCATGCTAGAAAGTAGCTTTTGGCGTCTGCTATTAAATTCTGTGATTTCGGAGTTCAATTTAATCTTGTTCAATTTAATCTACTCAATGCAATTTTCTAAAATGATGTAATCGACTAAAACAGCTCTTTTTTAATTGATTAGCAATCGACGTAATTCGTTCAATTAGGATAAAAATAGGCAACTCTAGCCTTAAGCAGTGCTGGCTCCAACTCGGCATCAAAAGCGCCTTCACGCTGAGCAATTAGATGTGCCCAAGGCAATTGCGCGGTATTGACTTGTAGCCGCATAGCTAAATCCTCAGTTCGACCAATTGGCTTGGCTGGCACTCCACCTACAATATCACCAGAGGCGACATCTTTATTAACCACTGCCCCTGCCGCTACTATAGCATTGGGGCCAATAGTCACATTTCCAAGCACAATTGCACCGTGGCCTATAAACACATTATCTTTAATATCAATTTTCCCTACCGAATCCAGCTTCATACCGTAGGCCACATTCAGCATACCGACAACACCATCATGCCCAATAAGATGGCAATCGGACAATGTGACGTTATTGCCAATGCTCACATAAGCTGGGTCGGTAATGTTTGCTGTGTGATTGATTCTGCAACCGTTACCCATATGATGCAGGCCACCATGTAGCTTTAAAAAATCAGCATATTCATCGTTGCCAGGCTGGCAAAACTTGATGTATAAACCTACAAACTTACGCTTTTTAAAAGCGAAATAATGCAATATTTTTTGTAATATTCTTCTCATCACAAACCCCGTTATCTGTTAGAAACTATTTCATTCAATTTGTTTAATCGCTCTGGTGTGCCAATATCATGCCATACACCAGAGTAATGTTGCGCCGTGACCAGCCCATCTGCCATAGCAACTTTAATTAATGGGGCTAATTTAACCGCTTTTCCACGCTCAATATCTTTAAACAAATGTGGATGGTACACGCCGATGCCAGAAAATGTGAGCTTACTATCGCCATCTTCAGTGAGCTTATTTTCTTGCAATGTAAAATCTCCATTTGGGTGCTGTGAAGGATTATCAATCATCACTAAATGTGCAAGATTCGGCGTTGATAAAGCTTCCCGAAATTGGCTAAAATCAATATCAGTAAAAGTATCGCCATTTACCACTAAAAAAGGCGCTTTACCCAATAAA
>JAYVFU010000089.1:0-14113 GCA_043772865.1 Methylophilaceae bacterium | reverse complement strand
TATAAGGAAAATAATTATGGCTAATCCCATTACTCAAAATTTTACAATTAGTGCATTAGTGCTAGCTTTATCGCTAACGGGCTGCGCTAATATGTCTGAAACACAACAAGGTACAGCCAAAGGTGCGGGTATCGGTGCTGGAGTCGGTGCGGTAGTTGGCGCGCTAGCTGGTGGTAAAAAAGGTGCGTTAATTGGCGCAGCTGTAGGTGCTGGTGGTGGTGCCATTGCTGGTAATGTATGGTCTAAAAAAATGGAAAAGCAGAAGCAAGAGATGGAACAAGCCACTGCTGGTACGGGTGTGGCTGTGACACAAACTGCGGATAATCGTTTGAAATTAGATATCCCAAGTGATATTTCTTTCACTAAAGGTCGCGCCGATATTCAATCTAATTTTAGAACTGTGTTAGATCAATTTGCATCTGGATTAGCTGCAAATCCAACTACTAAAATAACGATCATTGGTCATACAGACAGTTCTGGTACAGATGCGGTCAACAACCCATTATCAGTGAATCGTGCTGCTAATACACGTGATTATTTAGTGAATCACGGCATATCTATTAGCCGTTTTGCGATTGATGGACGTGGCTCACGTGAGCCACTAGTTGCAAATGATACTGCAGCTAATATGGCTAAAAATCGCCGTGTAGAGATTTTTGTAGCAGAGCCAGAAGTAGCGGCTGTCAAATAATTAAGATTTTGTTTGAGCAGTATTTGTTAAAGCAATAAAAAACCTCCAGATTTGGAGGTTTTTTATTGGCCACTACATTTACTGCCTAAGTCAAACTAGCCTTATGATAGGCTAGCAAGGTAACGTTCTGCATCCAATGCAGCCATACAGCCAGTGCCAGCGCTTGTTACAGCTTGACGGTAAATATGATCTTGCACATCGCCAGCTGCAAATACACCCGCAATGCTAGTGACAGTTGCATTGCCTGCACGACCTGCTTGCGTCACAATATAACCGCCTTCCATTTCCAGCTGACCAGCAAAAATATCAGTATTTGGCTTGTGACCAATCGCGATAAATACACCACTTAATGCAATATCTTTAGTCTCGTTGGTTTTAGTGTCTTTTAGACGCATTCCAGTTACGCCAGTGTTATCACCAAGTACTTCATCTAACGTATTAAACAGCGCAAGCTCAATTTTGCCTTCAGCTACTTTTACCATGACTTTGTCTACTAAAATGGCTTCAGCTTTAAACTTGTCACGTCTATGTACTAGCGTTACTTTGCTGGCGATATTAGATAAGTATAAAGCTTCTTCAACCGCTGTATTACCGCCACCTATTACCGCAACCTCTTGATTGCGATAGAAAAAACCATCGCAAGTTGCGCAAGCAGAAACGCCTCTTCCACTAAAAGCTTCTTCACTAGGCAAGCCTAGGTATTGTGCAGAAGCGCCAGTGGCAATAATCAGCGCATCGCAAGTGTATTCACCATTATCTCCTACTAAGCGGATGGGAGTTTCTTTTAAATAAGTCGTATGAATATGATCAAAAATCATTTCTGTATTAAAGCGTTCGGCATGTTTTTGGAAACGCGCCATAAGTTCAGGGCCTTGTACACCGTCTGCATCCGCCGGCCAGTTGTCAACTTCAGTAGTCGTCATCAACTGGCCGCCTTGTGCAATGCCAGTAATCAATACAGGCTTTAAGTTGGCGCGGGCAGCGTATACCGCCGCAGAGTAACCCGCTGGGCCAGAGCCTAAAATAAGCAAGTGGATATGTCTAGTTACCATTTTTTACTTTCTATTCGACATGCTTTGAGTAATTGTTGTTTGATTTGTTAAGGATTAATACTTTTAATTTTTTTCTAACAAACTACGTAACATCCAAGCTGTTTTTTCATGTAGCTGCAAGCGTTGCGTTAACAAATCAGCACTTGCCTCATCTGATGCAGCTTCAACCGCTGGGAAAATTGAGCGAGCGGTACGCACTACAGCCTCGTGACCAGCAACAAGTTCAACAATCATATTATTGGCTTTAGGCACAGATGTAGTTTCTTTAATAGACGTCAATTTACTAAAATCGTGGTATGTGCCAGGCGCGTAAAAATCTAATGCGCGGATACGCTCTGCAACTATATCCACAGCCAGCGCTAATTCGGTATATTGACCCTCAAACATAAGATGTAATGTATTGAACATTGGTCCGGTAACATTCCAATGAAAATAGTGAGTCTTTAAATAAAGCGTATAGCTATCGGCTAATAACCGAGATAATCCTTCAGCAATTTTTTTACGGTCTTTTTCTTTAATGCCTGTATCCATTTTGAACTCCTTAATAAATTCGATTAAATATGATTAGTCTATTTTAGGTTGCCAAATAATTTTGCGCAAATTGATTTTGTGTATGAGTATGATAAGTTTTGTAGAAGTTTAATAAATTCATCTAAAATGATACTGCTATAATTAAAGTAAAAATATTACCAAGTTTAATGTTGAACCATCAAGCATGACATTCAAGGGATCATCATTGTTTTTTAATAAAAAATCATCTTCACTCAATGCTCGAATTGAGCCGCCGCCAACCCCTGCGCAACATTACGGAGCAAATTTGGTACGTGAAGCTTGGTGGCTGGCTTTAGTATTAATTGGTCTTTATCTCACTGTTATTTTAGTCACTTTTAATGCAGAAGACCCATCCTGGTCGCATATCAAATCTCAAACAAGTGAACAAGCCTTACAAATTCACAACTCTGGTGGGGCTGTAGGTGCGTGGGTTTCAGATATGTTTTTGTACTTATTTGGCTTTTCTGCTTGGTGGTGGGTAATATTGGCATTTTATAGTATGCATTTGGTATACCTGGGATTAGATACCAAAAATAATGTAGATAATAACAATTTTGATGGACAAAAATATAAGCCATTTTTTTTGTTTAATTTAGTTGGCTTCATTATGTTATTGATTGCCTCATGCGCATTAGAATCTGGGCATTTCGCGGCACTGCCATTAAGTCTACCACTAGATGCAGGAGGCATTTTAGGTGTTAGCGTAGATGGAGTATTACACGGCATGTTTGGTTTTGCAGGCTCAAGTATGTTGCTGTTGCTCATATTTGCAGTAGGTTTTAGTTTATTTAGTGGCTGGTCATGGATTATGATTGCCGAAAAACTGGGTTCAGAATTAATTAATTCATACGAATTTGGACTCGATAAATGGCAAGATATTCAAGATAGAAAAGTGGGGAAAGTAGTACTACAAAAGCGTACGGAGTTTGTTGAAAGCGAGCGTAAGCGCACTGAAGATCGCGCCCCGGTTGAAATAAAACTGCCGCCTGCAGAAGTGCCGCAAAGTGATCGCGTGTTAAAAGAGCGTCAAACGCCTTTGTTTGAATCCTTGCCAGATTCACCCCTGCCACCGCTACATTTATTAGATGAGCCAAAAAACACCGTAGAACTACAATCGCCTGAAACTTTGGAATTTACCTCGCGCTTAATTGAGCGCAAGTTAATGGATTTTGGTATTGAAGTAAAAGTACTAACTGCGCTACCTGGCCCTGTAATTACGCGTTTTGAGCTAGAGCCTGCGGCGGGTGTTAAAGGTAGTCAGGTAGCAAACTTGGCGAGAGATCTGGCGCGCGCATTATCTGTAGTCAGCATCCGCGTTGTAGAAACTATCCCAGGTAAAAGTTGTATGGGTTTGGAGATTCCCAACCCTAAACGACAGGTAGTATTTTTATCTGAAATTATGGGTAGTCAAGTATATGCAGATATGAATTCTCCACTAGCGATTGCGATGGGCAAAGATATTTCTGGTAAACCCGTAGTGGCCGATTTAGCCAAAATGCCGCATGTGCTGGTGGCGGGTACTACGGGGTCGGGTAAATCTGTGGCAATTAATGCTTTGATATTAAGCTTGATTTACAAAGCTGAAGCCACCAAAGTGCGCATGATCTTAATTGATCCTAAAATGTTAGAGCTTTCAGTTTATGAAGCTATCCCTCATTTGTTAGCCCCTGTAGTGACGGATATGCGCCAAGCTGCCAATGCACTTAATTGGTGTGTAGCCGAGATGGAGCGCCGTTATAAACTCATGTCTATACTCGGTGTGCGGAACCTTGCAGGGTATAACCAGAAAATCAAGGAAGCTAAAAAAGAAGGGTCAAGTATCCCACATCCATTCAGCTTAACGCCAGATGATCCAGAGCCATTAGATGAAATGCCATTGATTGTGGTAGTGATTGATGAGCTTGCTGACTTAATGATGGTAGTTGGTAAAAAAGTAGAAGAGCTGATTGCTCGGCTTGCACAAAAAGCTAGAGCTTGTGGTATCCATCTCGTATTGGCTACACAACGCCCTTCTGTAGACGTGATTACTGGCTTAATAAAAGCCAATATCCCAACGCGTGTATCGTTTCAGGTATCAAGTAAAATTGATTCGCGAACTATATTAGACCAAATGGGCGCTGAAGCGTTGTTAGGTCAAGGAGATATGCTTTATATGCCACCTGGAACAGGTTATCCGCAACGTTTGCATGGCGCGTTTGTTAGTGATGCAGAAGTGCATCGTGTAGTGGAGCATTTGAAATCGCTAAGTCCACCCAACTACATTGAAGGTATTTTGACCAATGAAGCAGAAGAGGGTGGAGATATCGAAGGCATTGCAGGTTCTCATAACGGAGGTGGCGAAGTTGATCCACTATATGACGAAGCCGTGGCTATTGTGTTAAAAACTCGTCGCGCTTCCATATCAGGCGTGCAACGACAATTGCGCATAGGCTATAACCGAGCAGCAAGATTAATAGAAGATATGGAAAGAGCAGGTTTAGTATCTGCTATGCAAAGTAATGGTAATAGAGAGGTGTTAGCATCTAATAATGTCACGCAAAATGAATAAAATATTTTTAAATAGCTTGCTAGTTTTGGGAATGCAATTGCCGTTATTTGCTATGGCTGATGGTGTTTCCAGTTTACGTGATTTTTATCGTCATACCGATTCAATGCACGCACAATTCCATCAAGTTGTAACCGATGTACAGGGCCGTAAAGAGCAAGAAGTTGATGGCGTCATGCAATTACAACGACCAAATAAGTTTCGCTGGGATTATAAAAAACCTTATGAACAACAAATTATCAGCGATGGAAAAAAAGTCTATTTGTATGATGTTGATTTAGCTCAAGTGAGTGTCCGTGACCTAAGTAAGGCTTTAGGTTCAAGCCCCGCTGCAATGCTTGCTGGCGGTGATTTGGTTGAAAAAAGCTTTATTCTTAAAAATGCAACTCGTAGAGCAGATCAGGCTGATACTTTAAGCTGGGTATTAGCATTACCTAAAAATAAAGACAGTGGATTTGAACGCGTATTACTTGGATTTGAGGATGATAAGCTCAAGAAAATGGAAATTTATGATAGTTTTAATCACATTACTGCCATTAGTTTTTCTGAAGTGATACGTAACCCAAAATTAAAAGATAGTACTTTTTTGTTTATGCCACCTGCAGGCGTTGACGTTGTTAGCGAGTAGACTTTATTTTTGAATTAAGCCTTAAAATCATAGTGCTGTGGTCACTGATGACTAAGTCTTAATTCAATTAAATATGTAAAAGAAATGTTGGTTTTAACCAACAAATAAATCATTAATTTTTTATGATTCAAGTTAGTGTATTTAGTGTCAAAATAATAACAATACAATCTAAATTTTCATCAATAAAAATTAAAAAATTAATAAGATATATATTAACACTCTTAAAATTTTATTTAATTTAACATATATTTATCATGGAGTTATAAATTAATACCTATCAATCACAGCTATTTTTTTATTGTTGGCATAGTAGTTGCTCATCTTGTATTGAAACATAGTATTTTACTAAACTATCAAGAATTGAAATGCGAGAACAATATGGGTGATGATTTAAAAAAATACGATTGGGAGCTAGTATTCAATATTATTACACGTGCTCACTCAATCAATAAACATTTGGATTTTTTCAACTGGCTACAAAACAGTGTTAGCAAAGTTTTACCACACGATGTGTTGGTTGCTGCTTGGGGTGACTTTGATACGGGTGAAATTACTTTTGATGTGTCGTCAAATATCGATGACGTGTGCACACAAAAACTTTTAGGCGCACCTGAAGTTTTCAAATATTTGATGACAAATTTACATCAGCGTTGGATCAAAAATGATAATCGCTGGTATGCCATTCATAAATTCGATATTGAAGGTATTAGCTCACACGCCCCAACACCATTTATGCGTAGTTTATCTAATATGAAATCTGTATTGGTTTACGGTGTTAAAGATACTCGTGGTAAAAGTGATTGCATGTATGTATTTTTTGATAGAAAAGATAGCTTTAATGTCGCGACATCTGTAATGGGTTTAATTATGCCGCATGTGGATGCAGCACTGCGTCGAGTTGAGTATATTGAAACACCATTGACGGATGAAGAGCTATTACGTGAGCTTACCGAAATCAGTTTAAGCGATCGCGAGCATGAAATATTGAATTGGGTACGTTCTGGCAAAACCAATTTTGAAATTGGTATGATTTTAATGATTAGTCCAAATACTGTTAAAAATCACTTAAAACGTATCTTCCAAAAATTAGATGTTTCGTCTAGGGCACAAGCGGTTGCAAAGTTTAGTGCGCCACGAATGCCATCAAGATTCAAAAGGCCGCTAATTGCAAATTAAGTTTAACTCTAAGTCACTTCTCCAAAGACGTGGCAGAATTTCGACTAGCATTCAAACTTTTTTGGATGGTGTTGCAATTGCAACAGTTGCTTGGATTTTGGTTAAGAATTATGTAGGTGAGTTCACAAATCAGTACGTCATTATGCTATTAGTGCTAATGGGTATTGTGTCTATTATGTATGACCATTTCGCTATTTACAGAACGAGTTCTGGTTATTTAGAGAAAATGGTTAAGCTTCTAAAAGCCTGGACTATTAGCTTTATAATTTTATGTTTAATCGGCTTTTTTAGCCACTACAGTATTGATTACCCACAAGCTTTAATCGTAAATTTATTTATATTTGGATTTATCGTACAAGCATTATTGCATTATGTATTTCGCTTTTTCACTATGATACTTAGAGATCATGTGCATCAAAATGAAAAAGCAATGATTATTGGTCAAGGCCGATTAGCCGACTATTTAGTTCACAAGGTTTCTAATAACCCATGGTTAGGTCAAACTATAGAAGGCTATATTCCACTTGAAGATGAATCTCTTCTTTCTACTGAGCAAGTATTAGAGACACCTAAAGCAAAAAATCTAGGAAATATTAAAGACTTATCATCAATCATTACAAGTAGTGGTATTAATGTTGTTTATATTATTACTCCACTTCAGCAATCTAAAGTATTGGAGAACATTTATTTTGAATTACTAGATAAGCATGTCTCAATTCATTGGGTGCCTGATATTTTTTCATTACGATTAATTAATCACAGCGTGCGCGAAATCGCTGGAATCCCAGTACTTACATTGTCAGAAACCCCTCTAACTGGATTTAGTAAACTTGCTAAATCAATAGAAGATTTTGTCTTAGCCACTTTAATTCTGATATTAATCAGCCCTATTTTAATAGCAATAGCTGTTGCAGTTAAACTAGACAGTAAAGGTCCTGTATTTTTTAGGCAGCACCGAGCTGGTTGGAACGGCAAAAACTTCAGTATCTGGAAATTTAGAAGCATGCTTGTTAATCAGCCGAAAACAAATAATAGCGGGTTGATGCAAGCAAGCAAAGATGACCCTAGAATTACGAAAGTGGGAAAATTTATTCGAAAAACAAGCTTAGATGAACTTCCACAAATATTTAATGTGTTGGTAGGCGATATGTCTTTGGTAGGCCCTAGGCCGCATGCCTTACAACATGACGTTGAGTATGCTTCACGTATTAATGCTTATTATGCACGGCACAATATTAAACCTGGTATTACAGGCTTAGCACAAGTAAGGGGTTACCGAGGAGAAACCGCTAACATTGATGATATGGCCAAGCGTGTAGAGTCAGATATTGAATACATAAATAATTGGTCTTTATGGCTGGATTTATCGATATTAATTCGAACTAGCCTTGCATTTACGGGTAAAAATGCTTACTAGCTTGTTCAGTGACAAGGTAAATTGTATTAACATTATCCAATGTAAAACATCATTGATGGTCTTTAATAGATTGAAAGATTTCATATTTTTTTTATGAAATAATTAAGACAGTAAAAAAACAAATTCTATTCCCGTATTTTTATGATACATTCTTGTAAATATATTTAGCGAAAGAGAATTTAAGATGAAAAAAATTATCACTTTAATGTGTTGTTTAATGAGTGTTGTTTTTGTAACTTCAAGTTATGCTCAAGATGAATATTTATTACGTGAAGGTGATGTAGTACAAATTTCAGTTTGGGGCGAAACTACTTTACAAAAAGAAGTAAAAGTATTGCCAGATGGCAGTATTACTTTTCCTCTAGCTGGGAGAACTGTTGTTGCAAATACCACAACCACCGATGCTGCTAAAAAAATAGAAGAAAAATTAAAAACTTATCTGCCAGAACCTAACGTGAGTTTAGTTGTGATGGCACCCGATGGATATCACGCATATGTTGTTGGTAAAGTTTTAAAACCAGGCCCTATTTCTTTGGGTACACCTGTAACGGTGTTGCAGGCATTAAGTTTAGCTGGTGGTGTGGATAAGTTTGCGGATGAAGATGATATAAAAATCATACGTGAAGTTGCTGATAAAAAAATTATTCTAAACATTGACTATGGTCAACTTTTAAAAGGTAAGAATCTCGATACAAATGTTACTTTAATGCCTAATGACACAATATTGGTACCTTAGGGCTATCTAACCAGAATTAAATTTTAGTTCAAGGTTTAACTATTTTCGTTCAAAAATACTTTGGTGAATAATCGATATTGATATGAGTTCTTTCACTAATTATAATTTCCAATATAAAAAATCCAAATATTTATTAATAAATCCGCCTAGTAAAAATAAAACTTTAAATTTGATTATAAAAACGCTGTATTTAATTTTAAATGTTTTAACTGTGTCATTAATATTTGCTAATCCTGCACATGCTTACGATATTGAGCAAAATTTGCTGTTGTCGTCAGTAACCGAGTACGACAGCAATCCTATAATGACTGAAAAAAATAAACAGTCCCTATTTAGATTTACTTTAGCACCGACATATTCATTCGCTAAAGTCGACGAAAATCAGAGAATCAATTTTGATGCATCATTAAATGTACAAAGATCTACAAATACTCAAGTAAGTGCAGATAGAAAAGATCCTAGAGTCAATCTTGCATGGTTGTATGTTGCTGAAAAGAATCAATATAATGTTGATTTAGGCTATTCAAAGTACAGTACTCGATTTTCCGAGTTAACTGAGTCCGGATTTATTCAACAAGACGGTAGCGTTCTTAATAAAAACATATCTGCAGGTTGGGGACGAACTATTACAGATCGTTTGATTAGTAAAGTTAATGCAAGTTATAGTGATGCAGTTTTTACTGCTGCAGGTCTCAGTAGTTATACATCCAAACAAATCAATGGCAATTTAAGCTATGCCTATTCTGAATATTTTTCACCGTATATACAAGCAGCCATCAGTGATTATAAAACGCAGATAAATCCTAAACCTATTTCTTCAACTAATTACTCAATCGGATCAACCATATTGATGAGTGAGCGATTAGATGTAAACGTTAATGTGGGTTTGAATCATTCATCTACTGCTGGCAATGGTTGGATTGGTTTATTCGGAAGTCATTATAAAAGTGAATACTCATCTTTAAGTGCCACATTACAAAGAAGCGTTAATCCTACGGGTCTTACGGACTTGCAAAAAACAGATAGCTTAGTGCTAAATTACACTTATGATTTAAGTGATCTTAGTGCAGTTGGAAGCACCATTAATTTCTTGAAAAGTGACGCTATTACATCTAATAAAGTGCGCCAAATTGATGCTTTTTATTCTAGAACGCTATCTCCACAGTGGAATATGCGCGTCATAGTTACTGATAAAGACTATGAATCTAATGCTAGTTCCGCTCATGGAAATGTATTAGGCTTGTCTCTCACCTACCAAACACCCAATTTTTAGAGTAAAACATGGCTGCTGAATACGAACTAACCATTAACGATTATATTTCTATTTTTAAACGTAGATGGATATACATAGCGGTAATATTCACATCAATACTTTCAATTGTGATAGTCATTGCAACTATTCTTCCGCCTATTTATGAGTCAACAGGTACAATCTTAGTAGAAGCTCAACAAATTTCAACTGAAATTGTAAAATCCAACTCGACAGATTATGCCGAAGAACGAATCGCAGTGATCAAGCAAAGTGTAATGACCCGCGATAACTTATACAACATCATAAAAAAATACAATTTGTATGATAAAAAGCAGGAAAACGAGACGATTTCTAGCTTAATTGATGATATGCGTTCTGATATCAATGTGGTTTTGGCTGAAGCAACTAATAATAATTACTATAGCCGGCCAACTACAATTTCATTTAAAGTTTCTTTTGATTATTACAAACCTGACTTGGCGCAAAAAGTGGCTAATGAACTAGTTACTTTGTTTTTAAATGAAAACGTAAAAACTAGAACAGAGCGTGCATTAGAAACAACCGCTTTTTTAACTGAGGAATCAGATCGACTAAAATCTGAGCTAGAAACCATTGAAAAAAAAGTGGCTGCTTACAAACAAGAACATTCAGGCGCTTTACCTGAGGAAGCTGCAGCTCAAATGAGCATGTTAGAGCGCTCACAAATGGAAGTAGGCTTACTTGATCGTGATTATAGAGATACGCAAGATCAAATTAAATTTCTAGAAGTTGAACTTGCAAATGCAAAAACTTTATATCAAAACAGGTCATCAGGCTCAAACCCAAACATTTCAGATTTAGATCAAGCTAAAGCGGATTTAAATGCCGCCTTAATCACTTATAAAGAGTCACATCCAACTGTTAAAGCATTAAAAAGACGGGTTGAGGCACTTCAAGCGTCTTCAACTAGTAATGCATCAGATGCTGCAAGTAGTGTCAGCACGGATTTGGTTTCTGGACGTATTCAGGCACAAATTGATAGTGCAAGATCAAGGTTAAATTCTATACAACAACAACAATCTGCTATGCGTAATAAAGCAAATCAAGTACAAAATCACTTAGTCCAGAGTCCGCAAGTTGAGTTGGGTTTAGTTAATTTAATGCGGGATTACGATAATGCAAAAGCCAAATATGAGCAGCTAAAAACGAATCAGCAAAATGCAAAGATTAATCAAAAATTAGAGCAAGAAAATAAGTCAGAACGTTTTACTATGCTTGAGCCGCCTTTGTATCCAGAAAAGCCGATTAAACCTAATAGGAAAAAAGTTGTTTTAGCAGGTTTTGCTGGTGCATTAGCTGCAGCGTTTGGTTTTGCAATGTTGTTGGAAATGCTTCATAGTAAGGTACGTGGTGCTGATGAATTATTCAGCATTACTATGATAAAGCCATTGGTTGTTATTCCATACGTTTCAAATAAAAACGAGAAATTAAGACGTTATAAATTAATTAAATATACTTTAATTGGCTTCCTAGTTTTTGTTATTTTTGCAATATTGATTGTTCATATTTTTATTATGCCAATGGACCAAGTGATTGATAAAATAATGTTTAGATTTGCTTAGAGGTTTACATGGAAAAAATTAAAGAAGCACTTGCAAAAGCAAAGTTAATAAATAATAAAACTGAATTTAAACCAGTTGTTAAACCACAAGTTATTACTACAAAAAACACAGATATTACGGACGTAAATCAGCTTGATATTAATCAAATTGAATATAACAGCACAAAAGTTGTTCCATTAAGCCCTAGTCACTTAGAAAAAAATAGGGTGATTACTTATAATTCAAACGATCAAACTAATGTTGTGTTTGATCTATTAAGAACACAGGTTTTACGTATTATGGAAGAAAACAACTGGCGCACTATTGCTGTTGTTTCCCCCACACCAGCATCAGGAAAAACTTTTACTGCTATTAATTTAGCAATTAGTATTGCTAAACAACCTACTAAAACGGCAATGCTGGTTGATTTTGACTTTCGCCGCCCAAGAATTGCAAGTTACTTAGGTTTAAAAGTAGATAAATCACTTAATGACTATTTAGATGGTAGTGAAATCATTGAAAACATTATCGTTAATCCAGGTATTTCAAAGTTGGTGGTTTTACCAACTTTACGTAGTATGAAGAAACCTGCTGAGCTCATTGGATCGGCCAAAGTGAGAGGGTTGATTAATGAGTTAGGGTCTAAATATCAATCTAGAATTGTTATTTTTGACTTACCACCCGTATTAAATGCTGATGATGCCATGGTGATGATGCCAATGGTCGATTGTGTGCTATTAGTTGTAGCAAATGGAATGTCTAGTAAAACTGAAATTGAAGACACTTTGCATCATATTCCAAAAGAAAAATTATTGGGGATTGTGATGAACAAAGCAGAAGTTGACCAAAAGGCTTATTATTATTGATATTTTATAGCTCATAATTTTTTTACATTAAGGTTATATAAATATTTTTATGAGTTATTTTAATCAAGCAGTGCCGCCTACAGTCAATCCATCTATACGCAATGTAGGTTGCCCAACGCCCACAGGTACGCTTTGACCTTCTTTGCCGCAGGTACCGACCCCTGAATCTAATGCCATATCGTTGCCTATCATAGACACACGAGTTAACACATCTGGCCCATTCCCTATCAATGTTGCACCTTTAACTGGGTATGTAAGTTTACCATCCTCTATCATCCAAGCCTCTGCGGCTGAAAACACAAACTTTCCGCTTGTAATATCAACCTGACCGCCACCAAAATTGGCAGCGTATAAGCCTTTTTTAACAGACTTTATGATTTCTTCTGGCGCCATATCACCATTTAACATATAAGTATTAGTCATGCGCGGCATAGGAATATGTGCATAAGATTCTCTACGTGCATTACCTGTGAGTGGCATCCCCATCAATCGGCTGTTGAGGCTATCTTGAATATAACCACGTAAAATTCCGTCTTCAATCAGCACTGTGCGTTGAGTGGGGTTACCTTCGTCATCTACATTAAGTGAACCGCGGCGGTTTGCTATTGTGCCATCATCTACGACAGTTACGCCTTTACTTGCGACTTGTTTACCTATCATATTATTGAAAGCTGAGCTGCCTTTTCGGTTAAAGTCACCTTCTAAGCCGTGGCCAATCGCTTCATGCAATAAAATGCCTGGCCAACCATTACCTAATACTACGGTCATGCTGCCAGCCGGTGCTGGACTTGCATCAAGATTAGTTAAGGCTTGATGAACAGCCTTTTGTGCGTAATCTTGTAAAACTTCATCACTAAAATAGCTGTAATCAAAACGTCCACCACCACCAGCAGAGCCTTGCTCACGGCGTCCTTCTTGCTCAGCAATGACTTGAATTGAACAACGCACTAAGGGGCGTACATCTGCGGCCATTACGCCATCATGACGTGCAACCATGACTACTTCATATTCACCAGCAATAGATGCCATCACTTGTGTAACACGGGGGTCTAACTTACGCGCAAATTGCTCTAAACGTTCTAACAGCTTAACTTTAGCATCTGCGCTTAATGAGGCAATAGGGTCTTGTGGTAAATATAGTTGAGGAGTGTTGATTCGCTCAATTGCGCCAGCTGTTTGTTCATTGCCAATCGCGGCAATAGCTTTTGCTGCATGGGCTGCTTGTTGTAAAGCTGGTAGATTAATATCGTCAGAATAAGCAAAAGCAGTTTTTTCACCTGAAACTGCACGCACGCCAACGCCTTGATCAATACTAAAGTTGCCAGATTTAACCTGACCCTCTTCCAAACCCCAGCTTTCTGAGCGACTATATTGAAAATACAAATCTGCATAATCTACTTTGTGCGACATGATACTGCCTAGCACCCCTTGCAGTGCCGCTACATCTAGCCCCGATGGCTTTAATAGCGTATCTGTTGCAGTGCTAAAGTGTGAATCAGCAGTGGGGCTAGAACTTGAAGGTAATATGTCAGATTTCATAAGTCGAGTCGTATTTTAAATTATAAAAATTATTAAGGATTAATTTAACATGCTTGAGTTGCTATTGCTTACGTATTTT
>JAYVFU010000088.1:0-14191 GCA_043772865.1 Methylophilaceae bacterium | reverse complement strand
CCAACAATTGTAAAACTAGGCAAGCCATTTGCTAAATGTACTTCTACAACCACTTCTGGCGCATCCATCCCCGCTAATGCCCTGCTGTAAAGCACAGCTAAATTCATGCGCTAGGCTTATTGATTGTTTTATCTATTGAGCTATTTATGCTTGATTCAATCGTAGCCAGCTTTGCCTCTAATGCTTCTAATTTAAGCCTAGTGCCGCGCAGAACCTCTGTTTGCACATCAAACTCCTCACGCGAGACCAGCTCCATTTTGGTGAATGCGCTCTTTAATAGTGCATGTAGATTTTTTTCTACATCAGCCAATGGTGAAGAACCCACTAACTCCTTGATTTTATTTGATAAGTCGTTAATTTTCTGTGTATCAATCATAATAATTCCTAGTATTTAACATATTAATTACATTATATTTTGGCTTAGTTTAGCAGATTTAAAACAATCTGTTGATAATCGTTTATAGCTTAAAATTACTTATGTTATTGTTTTTATTAAACATTTATATTGGCACATGAATTGCATGTGCCTATTGCTTACAATTTAGTAACTTGTTTATTTTAATTATTTTCTAAAAGGAAAATTATGCGTAAATCACTTCTAGCTACAGCCTTATTGGCGGCTTTAACACTACCAACAATTACAATGGCTGAAGAAGTTGCACCTGCGGCAGCCGAGCCTGCATCGCCTCATACATTCACCTACAATATTGGTCTTTACAGCCAATACGTTTTCCGCGGTTTAACGCAAACAGATAAAAAACCAGCCTTACAAGGTGGTATGGATTATTCACATTCTAGCGGTTTTTATGCGGGTACATGGGCTTCAAACATCAGCTGGCTTGAAGATGGTGGTCAATACCATGCATCGAGTTTAGAGTGGGACATCTACGGCGGGTTCCGTAACACTATCGGTGAAACAGGCATTGGCTATGATGTCGGTTTATTAAACTATGTATACCCAGGTAAAAAAACTATCGCTGGTAAAGGCAACGCAGGCTTTGATGATCCATACACTTTAGAGGGTTATGCCGCATTATCATACCAATGGCTACAGGCCAAAGTTTCTTACTCATTTACAGATACATTTGGCGTACCGAATGCAGATGGCACTTACTACGTCGAATTAAATGCAAATTATCCAATTGCTGATACTGGCTTAACAATTAACGGTCATGTTGGTCGCCAAAAGTATGATGGCAAAGCGGGTGGTATCGATAATGATGATTTTTACAGTTATACAGACTATAAACTAGGTTTAACTAAATCTTGTAGCAATGGTGTGAATCTTGGTGCTTACTACACTGACACAAATGCTAAAGATAAAGGTTACACTTATAACGGTAACAATATCGGCAATGATACGTTCACTGTTTTTGTACAAAAAACATTTTAAGTTATAGTTTAAAGTATGAACATTGGATAACAATCGCCTGATTGTTATCCAAATTTTGGTAGTTAGTTACATAAACTCGTTTGTTATTAAAACGACAACAAGGAGGCACTCATGAAATTTGTATCTGCAATAATCAAGCCTTTTAAACTTGATGAAGTACGAGAGGCTTTGTCCGCCATTGGCGTACAAGGTATTACCGTTACCGAGGTAAAAGGATTTGGTCGCCAAAAAGGCCATACTGAACTTTACCGTGGTGCTGAATATGTGGTGGATTTTTTACCAAAAGTAAAATTAGAAGTCGCCATTAAAGATGATTTGCTAGACCAAGTAGTAGATGCCATTGAGAGCTCAGCTGCTACTGGAAAAATTGGTGACGGCAAAATTTTTGTCTTTAATCTCGAACAAGTTTATCGCATCCGTACCGGTGAAACCGGTCCAGACGCACTGTAAAAGGGGGATACAACGTGAAAAAAATCTTATCAATGTTATCGTTAGTTGCGCTCATAGGTTTAGGCTCGTTAGGCACTAGCTTTGCTGAGGACGCTGCACCTGCTGCGCCAGCAGTAACTACTGAGGCCGCACCTGCACCTGCTGCAGAACCAGCAGCTGTTGCTGCACCAGCCGCAGCAGAGGCAACGCCTGCAGCCGTCCCAGCCGCTGCACCTGCTATTACCTTTAATAAAGGCGATATCGCGTGGATGATTGTTGCAACCGTATTAGTATTAATGATGTGTGTACCAGGCTTGGGTTTATTCTACGGTGGTATGGTACGTAGCAAAAATATGCTATCTGTATTAATGCAAACATTTATGATTACCTGTGTTTTGGGCGTTTTGTGGGCTGTTTATGGCTACAGCATTGCGTTTACACAAGGCAGCACGCCATTTTTTGGTGGTTTAGATCGTGTTTTCTTGCACGGAATGACACCCGATTCACCTGCCGCTACTTTCAGTAAAGGTGTTTATATCCCAGAATACATGTTCATGGTATTTCAACTGACCTTTGCAGTTATTACTCCTGCATTGATTGTTGGTGCATTTGCTGAGCGTATGAAGTTTTCTGCGATGCTTGCATTTATGGTGCTTTGGTTTACGTTCTCATACTTGCCAATCGCGCACATGGTATGGTTCTGGGCAGGTCCAGATGCTATTACGAGTGCTGAAACCCTTGATACTGTGACCAAATCTGCTGGTTTCTTATGGGCTAAAGGCGCATTAGACTTTGCTGGTGGTACTGTAGTGCATATAAATGCTGGTATTGCTGGCTTAGTAGGTGCTTTAGTATTAGGTAAACGTATCGGTTTTGGTAAAGAAGCCATGGCGCCTCACAGCGTAACAATGACCATGATTGGTGCTGCATTATTGTGGGTGGGTTGGTTTGGCTTTAACGTTGGTTCTAACTTAGAAGCAAGTAGCTTCGCTAGCTTAGTGTTTGCTAATACGTTGTTAGCAACCTGTGCGGCAGCTTCATCTTGGATGTTTACTGAGTGGTTCTTTAAAGGTAGACCATCTATGTTAGGCGCTGCATCTGGTGCTGTTGCTGGTTTAGTAGCCATTACGCCTGCTTGTGGTTTTGTAGGCCCAATGGGTGCAATCGTGCAAGGTTTAATCGTTTCACCACTATGCTTCTTATTTGTGACTAAAATAAAAGCGATGATGGGTTATGATGATTCACTAGATGTATTTGGTGTGCATTGTATCGGTGGTATATTTGGTGCATTAAGTACTGGTATATTAGTTAATCCAGCATTAGGCGGCACGGGTGTTTATGACTACGTTACTAATGCAGTAGGTGCTTATGATATGACTGCAGTAATGACAAGCCAAATTTGGGGCGTAGGTACAACATTAGTATGGTCAGGTGTTGTTGCATTTATTGCTTACAAAATTGTGGATGTTGTGATCGGTCTGCGCGTTTCTGAAGAAACAGAACGCGAAGGCTTAGATACAACTGAGCATGGTGAACGTGCTTATCATTACTAAATACTAATTAGACTAAGCAATATTTAGTCAGTGTAGTACTTAAAACGGATGCTTAGGCATCCGTTTTTATTTATAAATATCTCAAAATAATTACAGTACAGAAATATTGTAATCAATGTCACATAGCCCACCGTTAAGTAGATCAGCAGTAACTAAATTTCGGCATTTATCACTTGACATCAATATCTAAATAACTAATTATGTAGTTATGAAAACCGTCGCCGATATCCCTCTCGCTTTTAAAGATACGTCTCAACTTTTTATTGCATTGGGAGACCCTCATCGACAGCGCATGCTACTTAGTTTCGAGCACGGTGAACGCTTAAACATTTTACAAATAGTATCTGCAAGTACACTCAGTCGCACAGCCGTCACGCATCACTTGAAAATCCTCCACAATAGTGGCGCCCTCACTTCAGAAAAAGTCGGTAAAGAAGTCTATTTTTGGATAAATTTAGCTTTTATCGAAGAGCGTTTAAGTTTAGTACTGCAATATATAAAGGCAGAGTGTTAACTCACTTTTTAAGTAGATTTATAGCAAATGCCCTTCAGAATCAAAATAAAAAAGGAAAACCATATGGTTGCCATGTTTTTAAAACTACTTAGCCGTTTGTTGTTTCGCATAGAAATAACTGGCTTAGAAAACATCCCCAAAGCCAATGATTTGGGAGAAAACAAGCTACTGATTATTGCTAATCATGAGTCGCTTTTAGATGGCTTATTGCTTGGATTATTTTTACCAGTTCCCGCAACATTTGTTGTGCATAGTACCGTGCTTGATAGTTGGTTATTTCGCCAGATTTTACGCTTAACGCCTTATTTGGCCGTTGACCCTGCTAGCCCGCTCGCTATGAAGAAAGTGATTAAATTACTCGAATCAGGCAAGCCAGTTGTCATATTTCCCGAAGGTCGCATCACGCAAACAGGCAGCTTAATGAAAGTGTACGATGGTCCAGGATTTGTCGCGGCAAAAACTGGCGCAACTATTTTACCAGTCCGTTTAGATGGTGCTGCACGCTCATACTTTAGCCGTTTAAATGACAACTACCCAAAAAAGATACTGCCAAAAGTGACTATTAATATTTTACCTACCACGTATATCAATATGCCAGATGCGCCTACTGCTAAGTTGCGACGCCGTTTAAGTGGTGATGCCATGCGTTGTACTATGCAAAACATGTTGTTTAGTTCAGCGCCTGTGCAAACGTTTTTTGATGCATTTTTAGACGCAAAAGATATATACGGCAGCAAAACTCAATTAGTAGAAGATATGCGCCAAATTGAAGAAAGTTATAGTGAGTTATTAAGCAAAATACTTGCTTTAGGTAAACTAAGCAGTAAAGTCACACAGCCTAATGAAAACGTAGGGATATTCATGCCCAACGTCACTAATACCGTATGTTTAATATATGGCATGAGTGCTTTTAAACGCGTACCTGCCATGCTTAACTACACCGCTGGTACAACAGGTGTGCAAAATGCTTGTACCGTTGCCAATGTTAAAACCATTATTAGTTCACGTCAGTTTATTGAAGCAGGTAAATTAGATGGTGTAATTAATGGTTTAATAGATATTAAAATTATTTATCTAGAAGACTTAAAACAACAATTTAGTCTATTAGATAAGCTATGGTTAGTAGGCTTTGCACGCTGGTTCCCAAGATTAGCTATTCGTATGTTCGTTTCTAAGATAAACGCTAACGATCCAGCCGTGGTTTTATTTACATCAGGTTCTGAAGGCAAACCAAAAGGTGTGGTGCATTCGCATAGCAGTATATTAGCCAATACAGCACAAATTAAATCAGTAATTGATTTCTCTCCTGCTGATAAGTTTATGATTGCGCTGCCTTTGTTTCATGCTTTTGGGTTTACTTGCGGTGCAATTTTACCGTTAATATCGGGTACTAAACTATTTCTCTATCCATCGCCTTTACATTATCGCGTGATTCCAGAAGTCATTTATGACCGTGGCTGCACAGTTTTATTTGGTACCAGTACATTTTTAGCTAATTATGCCAAATTCGCGAATCCTTATGATTTTTACAAGTTACGCTATGTAGTTGCTGGTGCAGAAAGACTAAACGAAGAAGTACGCAAAACCTGGGCTGATAAATTCGGCATTCGTATTTTAGAGGGCTATGGCGCTACAGAGTGCGCACCCGTGCTTTCAGTTAATACACCAATGGCGAACAAAATAGGCAGTGTAGGCTGCCTAATGCCAGGTTTAGTGCCAAAGCTAGAAGTGGTACCAGGTATAACAAATGGTGGGCTTCTTTACGTAAAAGGTCCTAATGTGATGCTTGGTTATTACTTGTTTGATAATCCAGGGGTCATTCAACCACTTATTGATGGCTGGTATAACACAGGCGATATTGTAGAAATTGATGCAGACGGCTTTGTTATTATTAAAGGCCGAGTTAAACGTTTTGCAAAAGTGGCGGGCGAGATGGTGTCACTAGAAACTGTTGAGTTGCTGGCAAATAAAGCCTCTCCAGAACAGAAGCATGCAGCGACCACGCAACCAGATCCTCAACGTGGTGAAAATATTTTACTTTTTACTACTGATAGCAATTTAAACAGAGAGGCTCTACAAATTGCAGCACGTGAGCTTAGCAGCCCAGAAATAGCCGTAGCAAGAAAGATTGTTGTAGTACAAGAGCTGCCGTTATTAGGCACAGGGAAAATTGATTACCTCACACTTAAAAAATTGGCAGAAACTGCATTATGAATCGTCGCCATTTTTTATTAGCTACAGGCGCGTTAGGACTAACAGCGGCTACCGTTGCTGCTAATAAGTTTTGGCCAGAACCTGGTATAACCAACCCTTGTTTAACAGGTTTACCAAATCATTTGCAAGGTCATCCACTCATGCAAAGAGTTTGGAGCGGGGTTAATGCAAGTCAAGTATGGGATAGCCATGTACATTTAGTAGGCACTGGTGATCAAAAGTCTGGTGTTTGGTTTAACAAAAATATGGATAGCAATTGGCATCCAATACTTAAATTACAAAAATACTTTTACATGAATGGTGCTTGTGCGATTAACGGTCACATTGATATTAGTACCATCAATCGCATGGTCGATTTAGTCGCAGAAATGCCTAGTAGCTTTAAGACTATGCTCTTTGCATTTGATTGGTTTCATGACGAAAATGGATCAGTAAATAAAGAAAATTCGATTTTTTACATCCCTAATGAATATGCTGCAAAAGCAGCGAGTGAGCACCCACAATATTTTGAATGGGTCGCATCCATTCATCCTTATCGTGCTGATGCCATTGACGCTTTACAGCAGGCACATGCCCAAGGTGCTCGTGCAATAAAATGGTTGCCATCAGGCATGGGCATCAATCCTATGTCAGCCAGATGTGATCGATTCTATCAAACGGCACATGACTTAAATTTACCAATTATCAGCCATACTGGGCGAGAAAGCTCTGTGCAGGGTGGCAATCAAGATGATGGTAACCCGTTATGTATGCGACGCGCTTTAGACGCTGGTGTGCGCGTAGTATTGGCACATTGTGCTAGCGATGGGGATGATGAAGATTTAGATAACAACAAGCAGCGAGTAAAAAGCTTTGCGTTATTTACGCGCATGATGGACGAAGCAAAATATAAAGATTTACTGGTGGGTGAAATATCTGCACTCACACTTATTAATCATGCTTGGGCACTTAAACCATTGCTTCAACGGGCTGATTGGCATAGTAGATTGCTCAATGGTTAAGATTATCCGCTACCTGGCATTATGGCGCTAATATCGCCACAGCAGCTTGTCAGCAACGGCTTGCTAGAAGAGTCTAGTGTTGATTTTTTGCACGAATTGCGTACTTATAATCCACTCATGTTTGATTTTGCGCTAGAGATTGTTAACCTTTGAAGGCCATACTTTTCCTGCTAGTTTGTTTGAGACACGCCATTTCTTTGATGCAACTCTAATCAATTAAACTATTTAAACCAATGAACATAAACGAGATCTAGTATGAGTAACCAATTTTCATTAATGCGTGAACGCCGTTTTAAACCATTTTTTTGGACGCAATTTTTAGGGGCGTTTAATGATAATGTATTTAAAACTGCGCTTATTACTTTAGTCGCGTTTCATGCAGCTAGCCTCACAACCATTGATGGTGCGACATTGGCCACATTATTACCCGGATTATTTATTTTACCGTTCTTTTTATTCTCCGCTACCGCTGGGCAACTGGCCGATAAATTTGAAAAATCTAAAATTATCCGTTTTGTTAAAGCATTTGAAATTTTCATCATGCTCTTTGCAGGCGTAGGCTTTATCACACACGCCTTATGGCTACTAATCACCGCGTTATTTATGATGGGTATGCACTCAACATTATTTGGCCCAGTTAAATATGCTTACTTGCCGCAACACCTTAATGAAAAAGAGCTTGTAGGTGGCAATGGTATGGTAGAGATGGGCAGTTTTGTCGCGATTTTAATTGGTCAGGTATTGGGTGCTTGGCTGGCCATGCGCGAAGGTGGTGAAGTGATTACGGCCATCGCTATTATTGTATTTGCAGTGCTGGGCTATTGGTTGAGTCGCGGCGTACCAAATTCGCCACCGGCAGATGCTAGCCTAAAAATCAATTGGAACCCTATTACTGAAACTTATCGCAATGTAAAACTCATATGGGGTCAACAAGCTATCTGGTTAGCCATTGTGGGTATTTCATGGTTTTGGTTTTATGGGGCTACGGTGTTAGCGCAATTCCCAAATTTTGCGAAAACCACCCTGTATGGTGATGAGAGCGTATTTATTTTACTGCTCACCGTATTTTCTTTGGGCATCGGCATCGGCTCGCTGATGTGCGAGAAATTATCACGCGGCTTAGTAGAAATTGGCTTAGTACCGCTTGGTGCCATCGGCCTAACGTTATTTGGTGCAGATTTATATTATTCCAGCACCAGCATTCATGCAGCATATAACAACCAACATTCTTTTGATTACGTGAGTTTTTTAACTACTCATCAACATCAACTACAACTACAACATTGCCGTTTATTATTGGATATTGCGCTCATCGGCTTATTTGGTGGGCTTTATATCGTCCCGCTTTATGCACTAATTCAAACACGTTCTGATAAAGCTTACCAATCCCGTATCATCGCCGCGAATAATATTATGAATGCCTTTTTTATGGTGGTTTCAGCAGGTTTTTCTATTCTGATGTTTAAGCAAAGTTTAAGTATTCCGCAGTTATTTTTAACCACTGCCGTACTCAATATGATGGTCACTATTTACCTCTGCATACGTCAGCCAGAGTATATGCAACGCTTTTATTTATGGCTTAAAGCCTCATTTTCTGTTTAAAATTTACATAAAAGCATTTAAATCTTAAAAAAACTAACTTCTAATGAAAATCATGAGCGCTCAATCATGACTTTGTATAAGTAGATTTTTACCGCAACGCGTATTATCTTATTTACGTAATGCAGTTTTTGAAGCGGTAATCAAAACAAGCGCGTAATTTACTTAATTTAATTTTTGGAGAAACATTATGTGGACAACACCAGCAGCTACAGAAATGCGTTTTGGCTTTGAAGTTACAATGTACGTAATGAATAAATAATTAGGTTTTGACCTAAATATAAAAAGGGTGCTACTAGCACCCTTTTTTATTGTCTGATTTTATTGTCTAAATTATAAGATTATTATTACGGGCTCCATGGATAGTCCATTCTAATACACCAGCGATTTGCGGATACTTTTGAAGTGTTTGCGCCACTAAAAACTAATGTCAGATGAAATCCCAAGTTGGCTTTTTTTGTGCAAAGGTTAAAAGATTTAAGCCAAAATCAAGCTTAAAAAATCCAACACCAACTTATAAAACTTGTAGCCGTTCCACGATATTGCCATTGATTAAGTGCGATTCAATAATTTCATCTACATCGTCATTGTCCACAAATGTATACCAAATCGCCTCAGGATAAATCACCATTAACGGACCTTGGTTGCAGCGGTCTAAACAGCCTGCACGATTAACGCGGGCTTTGTGCTTACCATTTAAACTTAGTTTTTTTACGCGAGATTTCATGTAATCAAAAGCCGCCTCAGCACCTTGATTTGCGCAGCATGATTCGCCGTCATCGCGCTTATTTAAGCAAAAGAAAATGTGATGTTTGAAATGATGTTCCATAATTTGATTTTTAATTGACCTATTTAATGAATTAGCTACTCGGTAGCCAAATTATCATCCTGCGTAAAAGTCCAAGTTCTGGTCACGCTTAAAATATCGGTATCTTTACGAATATCATCGGGAAACCTAGCATAAGGTGCGCCGAGTTCCACAATGTGCCGCGCCGCTTCATCCAACACCTTAGAACCCGAGCTCTTGTTAATTTCTATCCCTTCTAAAGTGCCGTCTGACTTAATTGAGACTGTTAAACGTAGCTGCCCGTAAAGCTTTTTATC
This sequence comes from Methylophilaceae bacterium, assembly GCA_043772865.1. Lineage (GTDB taxonomy): Bacteria > Pseudomonadota > Gammaproteobacteria > Burkholderiales > Methylophilaceae > JACMMS01. The sequence goes on along the minus strand of JAYVFU010000088.1, from coordinate 4,384 downwards.
TTTTGCGGCTTGCGGGTAATTGAGGTTGCCAATTTTTTCAATTTTTTGGCGCCATGCTTCTACATAAAGTGCAAAGCGATATTCTTGCGTGCGTGCACCAATGAACTTACGTTTGGGGCGTTTTTGGAACTCATCTTGCTGTTTTGCAATTAATGCTTCTAAGCGGTCAATTTCTAGCGCTTGCGCAGTTAATGCCGATCTATCTAATGATTTAGATAACGATTGCTGTAGACCTACATCGGGTTGTGCTGCGGTGGCTTGCTGCGTAGCTAAAGAATCTACTTTATGCGGGCTATTCATTTTTGTAAGCAGCTCTTGAGCTTGTTTGTCTAAGTTTGCTATGCGCTTTTGTTCGCGCACTTCTAGGGCTATTTGTTGTGCAGCTTGCGCTGATTTTTGAGCAGTAGGGCTAGGCTTAACAGTAACTTCGGTCGTCTTTTGCCTAGGTGAAGGCATGGCGGTTTTAAGTTGATGATTTTTATCAGTATTGCCGCCACGGTCTAAATTTGCTTGTGCCAATACATCGGCATGCTCTGAAGGTTTTTTGGTTTTAGCGTTCACCAGCATCACTTCTAACGTGGGCTGATTATCTTTAAGTATTTTTGGTTCTGGTTCAATAATCTTGATGGTCAGAATTGCAGCATGCACGAGGAAAGAAATCCAAATAGCAATGGCTATAGCACCCATAGTGCTAAATTTTTTCAATACTTTAGCCTTTAAATTTAGTGCTTTTAAATGAGCTGTGGGTTTTATAACAGGCGCTGATATAAGCCTTGCCGCTGGTTTAATAATTCCTTGGTTTCTAGGCTGTGCAGATTGGGTTTGCGCATCCCATTTTACTTGCATGGTTGGCTCAAAACCAAGGTTATTAATGGGTTTTTTCAAGCGGCTTGCACACTAAGTTTTTTGAGCAATAATTCATGCACGCCACCAAACCCACCATTGCTCATCACCAATATTTGGTCAGTAGCTCGTGCTACTTTTGCAATGGCTTCTACCATTAAAGGTAAATTATCATATACCGTTGCTTTGTTTTTGATAGAGTCCAAAGCCTCTGCGGCATCCCAGCCTAGATTTGCGCCATAGCAAAATACTAAATCAGCATCTGCCAAACTTTGTGGCAATGCGTTTTTCATCACGCCTAATTTCATCGTGTTAGAACGCGGTTCTAGTACCGCTAAAATACGATGCTTACCCACTTTTGCGCGTAAACCAGCTAATGTTGTGGTGATTGCTGTAGGGTGATGGGCAAAGTCATCATACACAGTGATATTGTTGACTATGCCACGAACTTCCATGCGGCGTTTAACATTCTCGAACTGGCTTAACGCCTCTATTGCGACAGTGGTCGCAACTCCGACATGACGCGCTGCGGCAATAGCGGCAATGGCGTTCATGCGATTATGTTCACCCATTAGGTTCCAAGTTACGCGACCTTGCAATTGCTGATTAAAATGCACATCAAAACTGCCCTCTGCATCGGCTACGCCAAGTTGCCAGCCTTTCGTATCGGCTAAACCTGTACCAAATAACTCAACTGGCGTCCAGCAACCGCGAGCAATCACTCGTTGTAAGCTCACTTCTTTACCATTGGCAACAATTAAACCTGCTTGTGGCACCGTGCGTACTAAATGATGAAACTGCGTTTCAATCGCGGTAATATCCGCAAAGATATCTGCATGGTCAAACTCTAAGTTGTTCAATACAGCAGTACGTGGGTGGTAGTGTACAAATTTAGAACGTTTGTCGAAAAAAGCCGTGTCATATTCATCGGCTTCAATCACAAAAAACGGTGAGATGCTGTTTAAGTCTTGTTTTGGTGCGCTAGGTAGTCGGGCAGAAATACCAAAGTTTTGCGGTACGCCACCAATCAAAAAGCCTGGCGCTAGGCCAGCGTATTCTAGTATCCATGCCAGCATAGATGATGTGGTAGTTTTGCCATGTGTGCCAGCGACAGCTAGTACCCATTTGCCTTGTAAGATGTTCTCTGCCAGCCACTGCGGGCCAGAAATATAAGCCAAACCTTGGTTGAGAATTTCTTCCATTAATGGATTGCCACGCGTGACTACATTACCAATCACATAAATATCTGGATTTAACGCGGTCTGGTCGATTGAAAAACCTTCAATGAGCTCAATGCCTTGCGCTTCTAGCTGAGTGCTCATTGGTGGATATACATTAGCATCACAACCTGTGACTTCGTGGCCACTTGCCTTAGCTAGGGCAGCGATGCCACCCATGAATGTGCCGCAAATACCTAAAATATGAATGTGCATTACTTTTGCTTAACTAATTTACGTTTAATTAAAACTATTGTATCAAACTCAACCTGCTATTGACGCACCTAGCCCCAAAGTTAGCAATAATCTTCTTGGTTAACCGCAGCCCTCTACATAGTAAACTTGGGGTGGCAAACCGATGCGCCAGCTGATGATTTTATTACTCGCATCGACTTCAAATATTAAGCGTGTCTTCCCTGTGGTTGGTGACACGGTAAAGGTGCGCCCGCCTTCAATATACTTGTGTGGCTGAATCTCTACTTGGCCGCTGTGTTGGGATAGTATGGTATTTGCGTCATCACCCACTACAAGATCTCCGGGTGCTACAAATCTACTGTTATAAATATCATAACGTACGAATTTTCCATGTTCAAACATAAACGAAATAACTCGATTATTAGCGGGTATTGGGTCCATATTTAGCGTAATGCAACTAGCACCTTCTGCAGGCTTGGTGGCAAGCAAAGGTGCACCCCAAGACATACGTACAGATTCACCATTTCCACCAAACTTAGCAGTTCCAAATCCGTTAAAACTGATAATAGTTGGGTCATACTTCACAATCTTACTTGCAGTCACTTTTTCAGATTTCAGTTTGGTAGCGCTAGATTCAGTCGTAATTCCAGATTGTTTAGCATCAAGATTATCTTCGGATATTTTTTGTTTTTCGCTACAGGCACCTACCAGCATTATTAAAATTAGGAGCAATATCAGCTTGTTAATATTCATTTGATTTCCTGTTTTTTTAATCAACACGCAGTTATATTAGTCGAATTCCAGATAATTTTTCAGCACATACATCGCGAATAATTTTCACTAAATCTATCGCATAAGGCTTGACCATCATATCCTCAGTGCCTGTGGCGTAAAGTTCAGACCATAATCCTTTTTTGCCAATCGGCTTGGCAATCACGTACTCGTGTTCCACATAGCTTTGAATGCCCCAGCTAGGTAGGGCTGCAATGCCTCTGCGGCTAGCCACCAGCTGCATAATCGCAATAGTAAGCTCAGCGGTACGGCGATGATATTGAATAAGTACAGGTGTTAATACTTGGCGAATCACATCAATCCGCGTGTCTGGTACAGGATAGGTAATTAAAGTTTCACCAGAAAAATCCTGCGCCGATAAACGCTGTTTATTTTTTAATAGATGTTCGGGCGGAAGCACCGCCATAATTTCAAATCTAAATAATGGTAAATGGGTTAAATCGCGGCTTTTTTCTGGCATGCCACCAATAACAATATCCGCTTTAGCTTCGTGCAGTAAATGCCATGGGTCGCTATGGAAGCCCGCTACCAAATCAATTTCCACTTCTGGCCATGCACGGCGAAATGCATCCATCACTGGTGTTAGCCAATCAAAACAGGTGTGACATTCCAATACAATTCGCAACTCGCCGGATTGGTCGCTTTTTAAACGAATTAAATCACGTTCAGCTTTTTCTAGCGCTTGCAGCATTTCCTTGGCTAATGCTAGTAATCGACTGCCCGCTGGCGTAAAGCGTATACCTTGTGCGGTACGATTAAATAAGGTGATGGCGTAATGCTCTTCTAATACACGTATTTGGTGCGATAGTGCTGATTGGGTTAAGAACACACGCTCAGCAGCATGGGCTAATTTGCCAGTTTCACTAATAGCAACCAATGATTTTAAATGACGTATTTCTAGCATAACCTTCTCTAGGTATGAATTTAATTCAAATTTAACATAAAAACTTTCGCTTTATTAAAATTTTTCATTCTAAGAAAATACTGCTTTTGTAAAAATCAGGAACAAGCATGGCAACGGCACATATTTTGGGTTACCCACGCATGGGTGAAAAACGCGAACTTAAGTTTGCATTAGAGCCTTATTGGCGAAATGAAACCACAGCTGAAACACTACAAAGTGTAGCAGAGCAATTGCGAGCAACGCATTGGAAAAAACAACAAGCGGCTGGCCTACTATTTGTGACCAGCAATGATTTTTCTTTGTATGACCATGTGTTAGATCATGCTGTGTTATTTGGCATTACCCCAGCGCGATTTAATAAAAAACCATTTGGTGAGAACAATGTGCCGCCAGAAAGCAATTATTTTGCTTTTGCACGCGGTAATTTAGAGCA
>JAYVFU010000087.1:0-14255 GCA_043772865.1 Methylophilaceae bacterium | reverse complement strand
GAAGCTTGTGGATTACCATCAGCAGAGCTGGATTTTTTAGACACCCGCATTACAGGGTTTCGCACGCAACGCTTATCACTTGACCGTGGTGGTGAATCACAAACCATGGATGGCAAAGTCGCTTGTCAAAAACTATTGGGCGAACTCACGCAACGTGATCTAGGTGGCCTATCATTTTGGACACAACCCAACTCATGGCATCATTTCATGAGTGATCATATTGTGACGTTTAGCGTGATCCCTTTAGACGCTGGAAAAACGTTACTACGTACTAAATGGTTAGTGCATAAAGATGCCATTGAAGGTCAAGATTACGATGTAGATAAAGTAACTGAAGTATGGCGTGCCACTAATCGTCAAGATGGCACCTTAGTGGAATACACGCACCGTGGTTCATCTAGCCCAGTTTACGAGCCAGGCCCATACTCACCTTTTACCGAAGGTTTGGTCGAAAAATGCACCAACTGGTATATTGAACGTATGCAAGCTCAACTTGCAAAGTTAGATGCACAATCAATATCAAAAGTAACACCTATTAAGGTTTATCGTTGATGATCACACGCAATACAGCTCAAGTTTGGCAAAGTGAATCAGCTACTTGGCAAGGTGGAGAAATCGACCTTGTTTGCTGTGAAATTAGGCAAGAAACGCATGACGTTAAAAGCTTTCTATTTAAAGCCGCGGATGGTAGTCAATTTAAATTTCTGCCTGGTCAGTTTATTACCCTAGAGCTCAATGTTAATGGTGAAGTGATTAACCGCAGCTATACTATTTCCTCACCACCTACGCGACCGCACACAATTTCTATCACAGTAAAGCGTACTGATCGCGGTATTGTTTCAAACTGGCTGCATGACAATATGCAAGTTGGATTAACAATTGCAGCGTTTGGCCCACATGGCGAATTCACAACCACTAACGTTAAGGCAACAAAATACCTTTTTTTATCAGCGGGCTCAGGTGTCACGCCGCTGATGTCAATGACTCGCACTTTTCATGAGCTTGCAGAAAATCAAGATATTGTATTTGTGCATAGCGCGCGTAGCGTTACAGATATTATTTTTCGTAAAGAGCTTGATTTAATTGCTTTTAATCAGCCCACTTTTAAAGTGGGCTTTTTTTGCGAAGTCTTAAGCACTGTGGAGCAAAGTAAGCCCCTGCAGTCAAATACGCTCATAGGACGTTTTAGTGTTGATGGTTTAAAGCATCTCGCACCAGATTTTAAATCACGTGAAGTCTTTACCTGCGGCCCAGCTCCTTATATGGCTGCCGTGCTTGCCTTGTTAATAGAAGCGGGCTTTGATATGGCACATTATCATGAAGAAAGCTTTACTTTCAATGACTTGCCAGTTGATATACAAGATGAGGTCATCGCTGACGAAACACATGCCCACGCTGATTCAATTCGAGTGCCAACAGGATTTTCAATTGAATTTACAAAAAGTGCGACGAATGTCATTTGTGCCCCAGACCAGTTTATTTTAGATGCCGCGAAAAATGCAGGGTTGCGTTTACCATCCGCTTGCAGCAAAGGCGTATGTGGTACATGTAAAAGCAAGTTAGTTTCTGGCCAAGTGGATATGAAGCATGGTGGCGGAATTAGGCAACGCGAAATTGATCAAGGCATGATTTTAATATGTTGCTCTAAACCACTCACCGATTTAGTGATTGAGAAATAAATAGCAAAAATTTAAGCATTTTAGGTTGTTGGAAGTAAGTTGCAAACTTAAGGGGGAAATAAGATGCAAGATTCACAGCAAATGAGCAGGCCCACAGGCATGAAGGCAAAGGTGAACATCACCGAAACCAAAATTGTCGTGCGTAACCTGCATAAAGTCTTCGGTAACAAACCTGAGATCGCTTTAGAAATGCTTAAAGAAGGCAAGCATAAAGACGAAATACTCAAACAAACTGGACAAGTAGTCGGCGTGCAGGATGCTTCTTTCGACATCATGAAAGGTGAGATTTTTGTATTAATGGGGCTTTCTGGCTCTGGAAAATCTACGCTGATACGCTTGCTCAATCGCTTAATTGAGCCCACCTCTGGTAATGTCATCATGGATGGTGAAGATGTTGCAGCCATGAGTTGTAACCGCTTATTAGAACTTCGCCGCAAAGACATGAGCATGGTGTTTCAGTCATTCGCCTTACTTCCTCACTTAACCGTACTAGAAAATGCCGAATTTGGCTTGGAAATAGCCAAAGTACCTAAAGCAGAGCGCGAAGCCCGTGCCATGGTAGTGCTAGAGCAAGTTGGCTTAGCCGCTTTTGCTAAAATTACACCGGATAAGCTTTCTGGCGGTATGCAACAACGCGTTGGGCTGGCACGAGCTTTGGCGGTTAATCCTTCGTTACTGCTCATGGATGAAGCATTTTCAGCGCTTGACCCCTTACGCCGTACTGAAATGCAAGATGTGCTGATGAAGTTACAGCAACAAGAACAACGCACCATTATCTTTGTATCACACGATTTAGAAGAAGCCTTACGTATTGGTGACCGTATTTGCATTATGGAAGGTGGCCGTGTGGTGCAAGTGGGTACCTCAGATGAAATTCTACAAAATCCAGCCGATGATTATGTGCGCAGATTCTTTACTGGTATTGATGTCAATAAATTCCTCACTGCTAAAGATGTTGCACAAAAACAGCAGGTGACTATTTTTGAAGGGGAAGAAGATGCTAAAGGTGGCTTTAAAGCGGCGCTAGAGCGCTTAAGATTAAGTGATCGCATTTTTGGATTTGTGCTAGATAACGCGCATAAAGTGTTGGGCGTAGTATCAGTACAGTCGCTAATTGACTGTGTAGATAAACCTGATGCCACCATGCGCGATGCACTTTTACCCAACCTAAAAACCATTACAGTAAAAGGTGATACGCCTGTGGCAGGGCTCATGCAATTAGTCGCAGAAAGTCCTTATCCATTAGCGGTGATTGATGAAGACGGAGAGTACTTAGGGGCAGTGACTAAAACAGTGTTGCTTCGCAGACTATGTGCCAAGGCCGAGCAAGAGAGGAAAGTATCATGAATGATTTTGCGATTGGTAGAATTCCATTAGGTGAGTGGGTGGCCAGCTTCGTTGATTGGCTGCAAACGCATGACCACGGCATATTCGATTTAATAGGCAAAGTAGTAGATGGGATGACAGGCGGCATTGAGCATGCTTTACTCAGCGTACCATTTTGGCTAATTGCTGGATTATTCATCGTTTTAGGCTTTTGGCGTCGTGGTTGGAAGTTTGCGCTTTTTTGTGTTGCCGCGTTTGCACTCATCGCTAACACAGGCTTTGGTGATCAAACCTTGGTGACGTTAGCTTTAATTACCGCATCGACGATTATTAGCTTAGTCATCGGTATACCATTAGGCATATGGGCTGCTAGGAGTAACCGTGTTGAGATGATGGTACGGCCAGTGCTGGACTTTATGCAAACTATGCCCGCGTTTGTTTATTTAATACCAGCTGCGATGTTTTTTGGCTTAGGCCGCGTGCCGGGTGTTATTTCAACGGTGATATTTGCGATGCCACCGGTGGTTAGACTCACCTCTCTCGGCATTCGCCAAGTGCATAAAGAACAAGTAGAAGCAGGCATTGCTTTTGGCTGCACACCTACACAATTACTATTTAAAGTACAAATTCCTGGCGCTATGCCGTCTTTATTGGCTGGTATTAACCAAACGATTATGATGGCTTTATCGATGGTTATTACCGCCTCTATGGTAGGTGCTGGTGGTTTAGGTAATGATGTATTGGCCAGCATTTCGCGGCTTGATATTGGCTTGGGTTTTGAGAGCGGTTTAGCGGTGGTGTTGCTGGCAATTATGTTAGACAGAATCACTGAAAGCTTTGGCGTTAAGCGTATTAAGAAATTTAAAAAGAACTGAATTAAGTTTGACCAATTCACAAATGCTCTTCCAATCAAAAACCTATCATTTCCCTCATTCCCGCGGAAATGAGGGAGTTTAAGGTTTTTTTAATGTTGAGATGCGTTTTTGTCAGTATCAAAAGTGGAAACATGAAAGTGTTAGATACTATTATTAATTACTACTATATAAACTAGTGCTTAACACTTGCTTTATCACTCAATATTAATCATTATTATTATAAATAGTTTACTACTAGTAAACATTTCAAATTGTAGTTTGCGTTGTCATAAAAGGGTTGTGATGTCATTTAAAGAAATGTCACAAGTACAGCGCATCGGGTTTTTAACGCTGAACAACTTCTCGCTTATTGCATTTTCTAATGCAATAGAAGTGCTACGCATGGCTAACTATCTTAGTTCCAAAGAAATTTATCAATGGTTCGTTATCACGCCAGATGGTGAGCCAGTTCAAGCCAGTAATGGTTTAGCATTTTCTCAATACACCACTTTAGAAGTTGCGGGAATCCCTGATGTACTAATAGTGTGCGGTGGCGTTAATGTTCAAAACTCTGTTACGCCCCCAGTCATTAGAATTTTACGCCAGCTAGATAAACAAGGCATTTGGCTAGGTGCTATTTGTACAGGTAGTTACGCGCTAGCTAAAGCAGGCCTTTTAGATGGCTACCGCTGTACCATCCATTGGGAAAACATGGCCAGCCTATGTGAAGAGTTTCCTAATATATCTTTTCTTCAAGAGCTTTTTGTCATTGATAATAACCGCTGTACCTGTGCTGGCGGTATTGCCCCATTAGATTTAATGCTCACCTTTATTTCTGCTCGTTTTGGCAAAAAGTTAGTCGCTGAAATTTCAGACCAGTTTATGGTGGAGCGCGCGCGTGACGGCAAAGACAAACAGCACATACCTGTAGCAGCTCGCGTTGGCAGTAGCCATAAGGCCTTGGTTGAGGTTTCTGCACTCATGGAATCTAACATTGAGGAGCCGCTTTCTTTAGATGAGCTGGCTAGATTAGCAGGTTTGTCGCAACGGCATTTACAACGTATGTTCCGTCAAGCGCTAAGCATGACACCGATGAGTTACTACCTTAATCTGCGGTTAAAGCGCGCCCGTACTTTGCTGCTGCAAACTGAAATGTCAATTATGAGCATTACAGTGGCCTGTGGATTTCAGTCGTCTTGCCATTTTAGTAAATCTTATCGCAGCTTATTTGGCTATTCACCCAGCATCGAGCGACGTCAACAAGGGCATCACAACTCTGCAGGAAAGTTAGCTATAAAAATTATGTCATCCCGCATACGGGCTTGATTATGCTTTGGGTTGATTAACACCTTTTTTAAGCCTAACTAATTTATTGTATTAGCCATATATTAGTGCATTATTATTGACACTATTCCATGCCAGTGCATACTCAAATTAATGGCGTTATTAGCACACTTGTTGTCGTGATTATGTTATCAACTAGTATCTCGCTGCTATAACTTATTAGTAGTAGGTTTGTTCTATTTTGTAGGTAGTTTGCAGGTTGTTTGTAGTGAAATGAGCGTATCTTTCAGTATCAATTTTTTAGTACCTTACATTGGGAGTTAAAATGAAATTCATCGCAAAAAGTGTTCTTGCTACGGCAGTATTACTAAGTTTAGGTTCTTTCACCACTGCACAAGCTGCAGACCCTGCAACTTGCAGCGCTATAAAATTTGCTGATATCGGCTGGACTGATATTACAGCAACAACAGCCCTCACATCTACAGTATTACAAGGTTTAGGTTATAAACCAAAAACCATTCAAGCTTCAGTGCCCATTGCTTTTGCGGGCATTAAAAAAAATCAAATTGATGTATTTTTAGGTTATTGGTCACCTTCAATGACGCCAATCGTAGAACCTTTCCTTAAAACTAAAAGCATCACCGTATTAGATAAGCCAAACTTGGTGGGCGCTAAATATACGTTAGCTGTGCCAACTTATGCATTTAATGCTGGCCTTAAAACATTTGAAGATATCCCAAAATTTAAAGCGCAGTTAGATGGCAAAATCTACGGTATTGAACCAGGCAATGATGGTAATAAGCTCATTGCCGATATGATTAGCAAAAATCAGTATGGGCTTAAAGATTTTAAAATGGTGGAATCCAGCGAAGCAGGCATGCTAACTCAAGTGGCACGCTCAGTAAAAGCTAAAAAAATGGTGGTATTTCTAGGTTGGGCACCTCACCCAATGAACGTACAAAATGACATGACTTACTTAAGCGGTGGTGACGATGTATTTGGCCCTAATTACGGTGAAGCCAAAGTGTATACCGTGGTTTCAAATACGCTAGCAACACGTTGTCCAAACGTTTCAAAAGTCATCAACAATATTGAGTTCACCGTTGATTTAGAAAACAAAGTGATGCTGCCCATTATGGATAAACAAGCCCCTGCAATTGCATCTAAAAAATGGCTTAAAGAAAACCCTGCCGTGCTCACCAAATGGCTTGATGGCGTGCAAACTACCGATGGAAAACCTGGCTTGGAAGCTGTTAAAAAATACATAGGCGCCTAATTAGTGTTCTATATACAAGTAAAGCTTAGGTGTATTTAATAGGTTCGCAGTCAATAAAATAGGCGGCATTAGTCGCCTATTTTATTTAGTTAAGTGTAATTTGGAGAAGTAAATTGCCGCATTTTGAAGTACAAAAACTTTATATTAATGGTGCATATATTGATGCCACCAGTGGGCAAACTTTCCAAACAATCAATCCAGCCAATGGTGAAGTGTTGGCCGATGTACAAAGCGCTTCTAAAGCCGATGTTGAGTATGCGGTATTAGCAGCGCAAGCAGGTCAGCGTGTGTGGTCCGCCATGACTGCTATGCAGCGCTCGCGTATTTTGCGCAAAGCTGTGGATATTTTGCGTAACCGTAACGATGAACTCGCAAAACTAGAAACATTAGATACAGGTAAGCCGTTTTCAGAAACTAGTGCAGTAGATATCGCAACGGGTGCAGATGTGCTGGAGTATTTTGCAGGCTTAGTACCTGCGCTCGAAGGCAGTCAAATTCCACTACGCGAAAGCGCTTTTGTTTATACACGCCGCGAGCCGTTAGGGGTGGTAGCGGGCATAGGTGCTTGGAATTATCCCATTCAAATTGCTTTATGGAAATCTGCACCAGCCTTAGCTGCTGGCAATGCCATGATTTTTAAACCCAGTGAAATCACGCCCTTAAGTGTACTTAAATTAGCTGAAATTTATACCGAAGCTGGTTTACCTGATGGCGTATTTAATGTGCTGAATGGGGCTGGGGCTGAGGTTGGGCAATTGCTCACTGAACATGCTGGCATCGACAAAATATCATTTACTGGCGGTACTGTCACTGGCAAAAAAGTGATGGCTAGCGCATCAAGCTCGACGCTTAAAGACGTCACCATGGAGCTTGGTGGTAAATCACCACTCATTATATTTCCCGATGCTGATTTAGAACGCGCGGCTGATATTGCCACGATGGCTAACTTTTATAGCTCAGGCCAAGTTTGCACTAATGGCACACGCGTATTTATTCATCAATCACAAAAGACTGCTTTTGAACAAAAGATTATTGAGCGTGTAAAGCGTATCCGCTTGGGTGATCCATTTGACCCGCAAACTAATTTTGGCCCTTTAGCAAGCCAAAGCCATATGAACAATGTACTACGTTACATAGGCTTAGGGTTGAGCGAAGGTGCAAGTTTGCTCATTGGTGGTAATCGGATGGAAGAAGGCGCATTTGCAAAAGGTGCTTTTATTCAACCGACAGTTTTCACAGACTGTACCGATAACATGACCATTGTGCGTGAAGAGATTTTTGGCCCGGTGATGAGCATAATGACATATAACAATGAAGAAGAAGTAATAAAGCGCGCTAACAACACACCTTATGGTTTGGCCGCGGGCTTAGTGACAAAAGATTTAAATCGGGCACATCGTGTTATTCATCAATTACAAGCAGGCATCTGCTGGATTAACACTTGGGGTGAATCCCCTGCGGAAATGCCAGTAGGTGGCTATAAACAGTCTGGCGTAGGGCGTGAAAATGGCTTAGTTACTTTGCAAAATTACACGCGGATTAAGTCGATTCAAGTGGAGTTAGGTGCTTATACTTCAGTGTTTTAAGCGTAATTTCATGTCGGATTGAAACCCGACCTATTTAAATTAATGCCTTAAAGTAATGATCATTGATGAGATAGAGTTTAATAAATGAGCAAAACACCAGAATTTGATTACATCATTATTGGCGCAGGTTCCGCAGGCAATGTATTAGCTGCGCGTTTAACTGAAGATGCCGATGTCACCGTGTTGCTATTGGAAGCAGGTGGACCAGATTATCGTTTGGATTTTCGTACGCAAATGCCAGCCGCATTAGCTTTTCCTTTGCAAGGCCGTCGTTACAACTGGGCGTATGTTACAGAGCCTGAGCCGTTTATGAACAATCGCCGTATGGAATGTGGGCGTGGTAAAGGCTTGGGTGGCTCATCTTTAATTAATGGCATGTGTTATATCCGTGGTAATGCGCTGGATTATGACCATTGGGCAAAAATTAAAGGCCTAGAAAGCTGGGCTTACCTCAACTGCTTACCCTATTTTAAAAAAGCTGAAACACGCGATATTGGCGGCAATGTTTACCACGGAGACCATGGCCCTGTCAGCGTAACAACACCCAAAAATGCTAATGTGCTTTTAAAAGCCATGGTGGAGGCTGGTGTACAGGCAGGTTACCCGCGTACCGAAGATCTTAATGGCTACCAGCAAGAAGGCTTTGGGCCTATGGATAGAACTACCACACCGTTTGGTCGTCGTTCTAGCACGGCACGTGGCTATTTAGATTTAGCTAAAAAACGTAAAAACCTCACCATTGTTACGCATGCAATGACAGATAAAATTTTGTTTAGCGGTAAACAAACCATAGGCGTTAGTTACTTACAAGGCAGCCAAACGCTCATTGCACATGCCAAGCGTGAAGTTTTACTGTCTTCTGGTGCAATCGCCTCGCCACAAATTTTGCAGCGCTCTGGCGTTGGGCCTGCCGCGCTATTCAAGTCACTAGATATTCCAGTGGTGTTAGACTTGCCCGGAGTTGGAGCTAATTTACAAGACCATTTGGAAATCTATCAACAATACGAATGTAAACAGCCTGTTTCACTTGCACCAGCGCTAAAGCACCATAATCAACCAGCCATTGGTGCAGAGTGGTTATTGATGGGCACTGGCCTAGGTGCTAGTAACCAATTTGAAGCGGGCGGCTTTGTCTGTACTGAAAGTAGCAATGGCTGGCCCAATATTCAATACCATTTTTTACCTGTTGCTGTTAATTACAATGGCAGCAATCCAATTAAAGTACATAGTTTTCAAGCACATATGGGTTCAATGCGCTCAGAAAGTCGTGGGCGCGTACAGTTGCGCTCTAAAGACCCTGATGAACATCCTAGTATTTTGTTTAATTACATGTCACAAGAACAAGATTGGATAGAGTTTAGGGCAGGGGTTCGCATCACACGTAAAATCATGGAGCAAGATGCTCTGGCACCCTATTTAGGTCGAGAAATCTCTCCAGGTTCAAAATTGCAAACTGATGCAGAAATCGACGACTTCGTGCGTAACCATGCAGAAACTGCTTATCACCCATGTGGCACTTGTGCCATGGGTTTTGATGAGCTATCAGTAGTAGATGCTCAAGGCCGTGTGCACGGGTTAACAGGCTTACGCGTAGTAGATGCTTCAATTATGCCAAAAATTATTACAGGCAATTTAAATGCGCCAACAATTATGATGGCAGAAAAAATTGCAGATTGCATCCGCGGGCAACAAGCATTACCAGCTTTAGATTTGCCAGTCTACAAGCATCTGAACTATGCAAACATTTAACTGATTATTGTAAGGAGAATCTCATGACCATAAAAACTGAAGTCGCCACTGTAAATGGTAAAACAGCCATCTTTTTGTACAGCAACAGTTCCAGTATTCATTTAGGCTGGGGTGATTTGCAGTCTGCCATAGAACAACTCAGCGAAATACACATGGCGCATTTAGGTGAAGGTGAGCTGTTACGTGGCGGCAGTGTATGCAATGAATCTAACAAGCCGACAACCAATAAGTTTTAAATTGCCACAAAACTACTTCATCATTATTTCATGGTTGGCATCACAAACTCTGAACCCATATTTTTTGTAGCTGCTGGCCAGCGCGATGTGGTGGTTTTTAGGCGTGTGTAAAAGCGTGCGCCTTCCATGCCGTAAATATGGTGATCGCCAAATAGTGAGCGTTTCCATCCGCCAAAGCTATGAAAGGCAATAGGCACGGGGATTGCGACATTGACGCCGACCATTCCCGCTTGTACGCGGCTGGTGAATTCGCGAGCAGCTTCGCCATCACGGGTGAATATGGCTGTGCCGTTACCAAATTCGTGGTCATTCACTAGTGTTAACGCTTCTTCAAAGTTATCTACACGTACAACAGCTAGCACAGGGCCAAAAATTTCTTCTTTATAAATGCGCATGTCTTTGGTCACATGATCAAACAAGCAAGGCGCTAAAAAGAAACCTTGTTCATGACCTTTATGCGAGTAGCCACGGCCATCAATTACAAGCTTTGCACCTTCTGCCACACCTAAATCGATATAGCTTTTCACTTTTTCAAAATGTTGTGGCGTTACCAGTGGGCCCATGTCGGCCTTTTCATTTAAGCCTTGGTCGATGGTAATAGTTTTCACTTTTTCTTTGATTTTATCAACTAATTTATCTGCTACATCCCCTACCGTAACTGCCACTGAAATCGCCATACAACGTTCACCCGCTGAGCCATAACCTGCGCCAATTAAGGCATCTGCAACTTGATCTAAATCTGCATCGGGCATGACGACTAAATGGTTTTTTGCCCCGCCAAGTGCCTGCACGCGTTTGCCATTTTTGGTTCCCGTGCTGTAAATATGTTCGGCAATGGGTGTTGAACCAACAAAACTGATGGCCTGAATGCGTTGATCACTAAGCAATATATCTACCGCTTCTTTATCGCCATTCACCACGTTAAACACGCCCACTGGCAAGCCAGCTTGTGCTAATAAATCTGCTAACATTAAACTTGCGCTTGGCGTTTTTTCGGAGGGTTTAAGCACAAAAGTATTGCCTGTTGCTAAGGCCATTGGAATCATCCAAAGCGGCACCATAATCGGAAAGTTAAATGGCGTAATACCCGCCACAACGCCTAATGGTTGATGCATAGAATAGGTGTCAATGCCCGTGCCAACTTGGTCGTTAAAATCACCTTTCATCAAGTGTGGCATTCCACATGCAAACTCCACCACTTCAATGCCGCGCGTAACTTCGCCGCGAGCATCGGAAATAGTTTTGCCATGTTCTAGCGAAATAGCTTTGGCTAAATCGTTTGCATGCTCATCTAGCAATGCTTTAAATTTGAACATAATGCGTGCACGGCGCAAAGCTGGCGTGGCAGACCAAGCGGGGAAAGCTGCTTGTGCGGCATCAATGGCGGCAACTGTATCAGCCGCGGTTGCATTGTTTAACTGTGCAGAAACCTCGCCAGTAGCAGGATTATAAACGGGGCTTAAGCGATTGCTGTTGCCTGCAACATGCATGCCGTTAATGTAATGACCAATTGTTTTCATTATTTATTGCTCCATTATGTTAAAACTTATAACTATTTTATTATTTCCATTTGTACAGAAAGGACGGATGTAGGGGTTAGATTTGTAAGTCAGAATGTAGATCGGACTGTAGGTCGGACTTTAGTCCGACATATCGGGTTAAAACCCAACCTTCCAAATATTGATTTAAAATCCTACCTACCAAATTTTTAGCTGATGTTGTACCCATGCTTGCTCATTTTTTAAATAATTATTTGCCAATATGCCAGCTTCACCTTGGTTTGCCACAAACTTAATCGCATCTGCCAGAGTATTAAAAATTCGGTCAATTTCGTGTTTTTCAATGGTGAGTGATGGCGATATTGCAATAATATCCCCCGTAAAGCGAACATGCAGTCCAAGTTCGTAACATTTTAAATACACAGCCATTGAAAACGCCCCCATTTTCGCAGCACCAGTTTTATCAACAAATTGGTCAAACTCTAACCCTGCGACCAAGCCAATATTGCGAATATCGCGCACCATAGGTAAGCCTTTTAAGCTGTGTGCGGCGGCTTCAAAGTAGGCGCTTAAACCTGCAGCACGATCTTCTAGCTTTTCATTTGCAAAAATATCCAGCGTTGCAATGGATGCAGCGCAAGCAATGGGGATTGCGCTGTAGGTATAGCCATGAGGTAACTCAATGCTACCCTGGGGGGATTTTTCCATAAACGCATCATAAATTTCTCGCTTCACTGCCACCGCACCCATGGGAACAACGCCATTGGTAAGGCCTTTTGCACACAATAAAATATCGGGTGAAACATCAAAGTAATCAGCGCCAAACTTAGTACCTAGGCGACCAAATCCAGTAATCACTTCATCAAAAATCAGCAAAATGCCATATTTAGTGCAAATTTCGCGTAAGCGTTTTAAATAGCCAGCAGGCGGCACAATTACGCCAGCCGAACCTTGCACTGGTTCTACAATTAGCGCGGCAACCGTTGATGGATCATGCAGCGTTAAAATACGCGCTTCAAACTCATTGGCTAGAGCTATGCCGCCGTCTTCTGGCACGCCTTTAGTAAAGGCATTTTTTGTAATATCTAAAGGATGACGGATATGGTCCACACCGCTTAAAGCATTGCCGAATGCTTTGCGATTGCCCGCAATGCCACCAACAGAAATGCCACCAAAATTGACGCCGTGATAACCGCGCTCGCGACCGATTAATTTGTTACGTAACGGGTTGCCACATATGCGGTGATATGCCAGCGCAATTTTTAATGCAGTATCAGCCGACTCTGAACCAGAACCCGTAAAAAAGATACGATCTAGCCCAGCAGGCATATATTCTGCCAACTTGGTGGCCGCTTCAAACGCCAATGGGTGGCTGCTTTGAAACGCAGGTGCATAATCAAGCGTTAATAATTGTTGACCAACGGCTGTCGCAATTTCTGGCCGCGCGTGACCTGCTGGCGTACACCATAAACCTGCTGTTCCGTCTAACACTTGCCTGTCATCCATCGTCGTAAAATAATGCCCTTTGGCCGCTTTAAATAAACGCGGCATGGTCTTAAATTGGCGGTTTGCAGTGAATGGCACCCAGTAGTGCGATAAATCTGGTAATTTTACTTGGGGCAAGGTGTGCGGCATAAGTGAAATCCTTCAGGCTTTGATAATGTTTAGTTTAAGTGTTTAATATGGTGTGTCAACAATGGTTTTTTTAAAAACTAAGTATATGATTTTATTATTATTAATTTTTTAACTGTTATTGTATATTTAACACTTTAAACACTAAGAGCGCAAAATATGGATATAGATGTTGGTTTAAGGCTTAAATTAGTGCGCTTGCGTTTTAATTTATCGCAACGCGCGCTGGCTAAAAAGGCAGGCGTTGCTAATGCCAGCATCTCATTAATTGAATCGGGTAGTACTAGTCCTTCTATTAGTGCGCTAAAACGCATTTTGGCAGGCATACCCATGACATTAGCGGAATTCTTTTCAGATGAATTACCAAGTATAGCTAATGAAGTATTTTATCGCGCGGGCTCACTCACCGAAATTAGCGGTGGTGATGGCATTTCGTATCGACAAATAGGCTCCGCCAAAGCTGGACATGTGCTGCAAATTTTAAACGAGCGCTACGAAGTGGGTGCAGATACAGGATTGGTCATGTTGCAACACGAAGGCGAAGAAGGCGGCATCATTTTAAGTGGTCGTTTAGAAGTAACAGTGGGCGAAGCAACGCGGATATTAAATGCGGGCGATGCCTATTATTTTAACAGTCGCGAGCCTCACCGCTTTCGTAACGCGGGCTATGAAGTTTGCACCCTAGTAAGCTCATGCAGTCCGCCCACGTTTTAATTTAAAGCTAATCATTAAACAAGGTCATCAACTAATTGCTTTGATTACATACAGATTTTATCAAGGGCACAAGCTGTGTAGATTAAAAAAATTACCTTATGCATGCGGGCGCCAGCCGCATTGTTGCAAGGCTTCAAGCAACAATTCTCCCGATAGCCCTTCTGCACATTGACCAAATTGTCCAACTTGACTGCCTGCAGCTAACAGTGCATTTATAATTGCTTCTTCCACTGCTTCTGCCGCCGCTTTAAATAGTGCTGATATATGGTCGTTATTCACCATGCTGATTTGGCTAATAAAAGGCCCTTGATCCGCGTAATCTGTAACTGCTAAATGCTCATTACCCGTAGCAAAAGCTAAAAATAGATCGCCACTGGAGTCTTCAGTAACGCCACCTGTACGTGCAATACCAATAGATGC
>JAYVFU010000086.1:0-14610 GCA_043772865.1 Methylophilaceae bacterium | reverse complement strand
ATCACGGAGCTAGAATCTACTTCACGCAAAAATTGGCGTGCTTTTGTGTAGTTTTCTGTGACAATTGCCTCGGTATGTTGCGATGAATGCTCGTTAATATGCGCAATCGCTTCATCCACGCCGCTCACCACTTTGCATGAGATAATCGCATCTAAATACTCAGTGTAATAATCTTCATCGGTCGCAGGTTTTGCCTCGCTGATTAGCGCGCAGGTTTCGATGCATCCACGAATTTCTATCCCTTTGGCAATAAGCATTTGCCCGATTTTTGGCAACATTTGTTTGGCAACAGAGCGTGCAATTAACAGAGATTCTGCGGTATTACAGGTACCTAAGCGTTGCGTTTTGCTGTTTTCTACCACAGCCAGTGCTTTGGTAAAATCGGCATCATCATCCACGTAGACATGGCAATTACCATCTAAATGCTTAATCACAGGAATACGCGCCTCATTGCTAATCCGCTCAATCAAGCCTTTGCCACCACGCGGCACAATCACATCCACATATTGCTTCATGGTGATAAGTTCACCCACCGCTGCGCGGTCAGTGGTTTCAATCACTTGCACGGCGGCGGTAGGTAAACCCGCTTTGGTTAAGCCTTCATGTACTAGTTTGGCCAATGCTTGGTTGCAATGAATGGCCTCACTGCCACCGCGCAAAATCGCGGCATTACCAGACTTAATGCACAACCCAGCTGCATCTACTGTGACATTTGGGCGGGCTTCATAAATGATGCCAATCACGCCTAAAGGTACGCGCATATTGCCAATTTGTATGCCTGAAGGGCGATATTTTAAATCGGTAATTTCGCCGATTGGGTCATGAAGTGCGGCTATTTGTTCTAAACCTTCTGCCATTGTGGCAATACTTTTTTCAGTAATTGCTAAGCGATCTAGCATGGCGACTTCCATACCAGCGGCTTTAGCGGCATCCAAATCTAATTGATTGGCGGCAAGCAAAGCAAGTTTTTCACGAATAATCGCTTGCGCAATTGTATGGAGCGCAAGGTTTTTAGTATTAGTATCCGCTTTAGCCATCGCACGCGAGGCAGCACGCGCTTGTTGACCAATGGTTTGCATGTAATCTTTAATGTTCATTATTTAATCTTTTATTTGGTAATGTTATTAACTAAAACTAAATCTCTACATAAATCTAAGCAAGATACTTAATTTGCAAAAAAATCCAGAAGTCCGTCATTCCCCGCGAAGGCGGGAATCCAGTCATGCAAACTGACTCGCCTAGATTCCCCCTTGCAGGGCGCATTGGTTTTTGCAAAAACCAATCGTTACGCAGGCACACAGCATGCTGTGCGAAACCCCTGCTAAACCCTTCGCGGGAATGACGAAGATTGAGGGTTTTGCTGAAAATTGAGCTACATCTCGGATTGTACATAAATCTCAATTTAACTTAAAAAGCACTGACTTAAATCTAAAATTTACCCTCTGTTTTGCCCACTCTTGCAAGCCCATAACATAATCGTGATATCTCCAGCCATGCATCGCTGTGGGTTAAATTCATCGGCACCATACCCTTCGCTATTTTGTCGATGTCTGCCAATTTGGCTAAAGCGGCTTCTAGTTGGCGCAAGGTTAAGCGGCTTAATGCGCGCCTGAATAAATTCTGCCTATCACCAAAAATCCTTGCTTGCGTCATGGCGTTGTTAAGGTTTTCGCCGCGTGACTCTGCATGCTTAATGCGCACTAAGGGGCGCAATACCCACATCAGCGGATTCATCACCGCTACGGTTTGTTCGCCTTCATCTTGCAAGCCTTGAGCGATGCGCACCACACGTTCAGCATCGCCTGCCAATACAGCCTCGCCCAATTGAAACGCATCAAATCGCGATACATTCAATACTGCTTCACGTACATCGCTATCCGTTAATTTACCTGCGGGATACAGCAATCCAAGCTTTTGAATCTCTTGATGCGCTGCAAGCAAATTACCTTCTACTTGATTAGCAATAAACGCTAAAGTAGTGTCATACGTACTTTGCCCTTGCAAGTGCATGCGCTGTGCAATCCATTGCGGTAACGCATTGATACTCACTTCACTCAACGGTATACAAATCGCGCTTTGTTCTAAACTAGTAAACCAAGCACTGTTTTTAGTATCACGCTCCAACGTTGGCAGCACAATAATCACCGTAGTATCCACCATTGCTTTGCTAGCTAATTGCGTAAGCGCTTTGCCACCCTCTATACCAGGTTTGCCTGTAGGAATATGTAGCTCAAGCAAGCGCAGGCTCGAGAACAATGACATCGATTGGTCAAAATGGCTTAATTGTTGCCAGTTAAAATAACGGTCTACGGTAAAGCTGGTGCGCTCTTCACAACCTGCTTGGCGCGCGCTTAACCTAATCGCATCTAAACATTCTTTTTGCGCTAAAGGCTCATCACCTACTAATACATAGATGGGCTGTAAGCCTTTTTTTAAGCTGGCCTCGAGTTGTTCTGGTTTTAGAAGCATTTTCTTTTAAAAATATAGTATTCAAAAAGCCACATTAAATTTGTATTGGCTTAAAGTAGGTGTTTAAGGTTTAGATGCTGCATCATCGGCGTTAGATGATGGATGAAACCGAGTAAGGCGGCGCAATAAATTGTTTAGTACATCGCTGCGCATATCTGAGTATAAACGGGCTTCTTCACCTTGTTTTGCGAGTAATTCTGCATCGCTGTAAGAAAAATCACGGCGTACTTCTATGGTTTGTTCCTGCGACCAAAGCGCATCTTTAGCGCCGCGCAAACGATAATGTACCCTGTAAAAAAGTTCATACTCTTTAACCACACCGCCGCCACTTAATGACAAAATGCGTTTTTCGTTTTGCTCGCTAACGAGCTCTAAAAGTACATCGGCATTTTCTGCGCTAGGCAATACTTTAATATTATTAGCGGTTAAATTTTTGCGAAGGGCTTTAGATATGCTTAGCGTTTGCCCTTGCAAATAAATGCTATCAAAAGAAACTGCGGCCTGCCCGCGCAACTGAAAACCACAGGCAGTGAGTATGCTTGCAATCATCAAAAAACTTAGGGTTAGACGCAAAATTTTAAACATAGATCAACTCCAATTAGCTCACCACAATATTAACAAGTTTGTTGGGCACTACAATTATTTTATGCACACTTGCGCCATCAACTAAATACTTTTGTACAAAAGGCTGTTCTACTGCGAGCTTTTCAATACTGGCTTTGTCCATGGTTTTTGCAACAGTTAAGTTGCCACGCAATTTACCGTTGACTTGAATCACTAGCTCAATCTCATCTTGCACCATAGCCGTTTTATCCGCCACAGGCCAGCTTACTTCTGCTAACTTGCCTTTAAGGATAAGCTCTGACCAAAGCGCCTCGCAAATATGCGGCACAATGGGGGAGAGCAATAAAATAGCCGTTTGCAAGACTTCTTGACGCACAGCGCGTGTTGGTTCATCGATATTTTCAACTTTTGCCAGCGCATTCATTAATTCCATCACCGATGAAATCGCGGTATTGAATGAGTGACGGCGACCGTAATCATCTGCTACTTTTTCAATGGTTTGATGTAGTTGCAAACGTAAGTTTTTAAGCTCGGGTGTTAGTTCGCCATCTGTGTAAGCAGCTATATTGCCTAATTGCAGGTGGTCGTAACAAGCTTTCCATAAGCGGCGTAAAAAGCGATTAGCCCCTTCAACGCCGCTATCCGCCCATTCCAAACTTTGTTCAGGCGGTGCGGCAAACATCATAAAAAGCCGTGCGGTATCAGCGCCGTAAGTATCAATCAATGCTTGAGGGTCAACAGTATTGCCCTTAGATTTACTCATTTTAGAGCCATCTTTAAGCACCATGCCTTGCGTGAGCAACTTGGTGAAAGGCTCGTCATTGTTAATCAAGCCTACATCACGCATGAGCTTGTTAAAAAAGCGCGCATAAAGTAGATGCAATATCGCATGCTCAATACCGCCCACATATTGGTCTACAGGTAGCCAATAATTAGCGCGTTCATCCACCATTGCCGTGGTGCTATCAAAACTAGCGTAACGCGCGAAATACCAAGATGATTCAAAAAATGTATCTAATGTATCCGTTTCACGCGTGGCTTTACCGCCGCAAGTTGGGCAAGCAGTTTCATAAAAGTTAGGGTCGTTTTTAATAGGAGAGCCCACACCATCCATCGCCACATCTACTGGCAACACTACTGGTAATTGCTCAGCAGGTACTGGCACTTCACCACATTTTTCGCAGTGGATAATAGGAATAGGGCAACCCCAATAACGTTGCCGTGAAACGCCCCAATCGCGGAGGCGGTATTGAGTACGCTTTTTGCCTAAGTTTTTTGTATTTAATGCACATGAAATAGCGTTTGATGCTTGTTTAAAGTCTAAGCCATCAAATTGCGCAGAGTCAAATAAAACTCCATGCTCAGTTATTGGTAAAACATCTTCGTCAGTTAGTTTAACTACAGCTCTAATCGGCAAGCCATATTTCTTCGCAAACTCAAAATCACGCTCATCATGCGCTGGCACTGCCATTACGGCACCTTCACCATAGCTCGCTAATACATAGTTTGCCACCCACACTGGTAACTGCTCGCCATTTAATGGGTGCGTTACAAACAAGCCTGTTGCCATGCCTTTTTTCTCAGCCGTTGCCACGTCGGCCTCTGCCACGCTGCCGCGCTTACATTCGGCAATAAAATCAGTTAAGGCAGGGTTATTTTGCGCAGCTTGGGAGGCAAGGGCATGTTCTGCCGCAACGGCTACGTAAGTTGCGCCCATTAAAGTATCTGCACGAGTCGTGTAAACTTTTAAGTTGACATCTTGCCCAACAATTGGAAACTCAACTTCGCAGCCGTAGCTTTTGCCTATCCAATTACGTTGCATGGTTTTTACTTGTTCAGGCCAGCCATCAAGCTTATCTAAATCATTCAGCAACTCTTCAGCGTAAGCTGTGATTTTCATAAAGTATTGAGGAATATCGCGCTTTTCAACCAATGCGCCACTGCGCCAGCCTCTGCCATCAATCACCTGCTCGTTGGCTAATACTGTGCCATCAACAGGATCCCAATTCACCGTTGAAGTTTTTTTGTAGATCAACCCTTTTTTGAAAAGCTCAGTAAATAACCATTGCTCCCATTTATAATATTCAGGTTTACAAGTGGCAATCTCACGGTTCCAATCCACCGCTAAACCCAGCTGTTTAAGCTGGGTTTTCATGTGCTCTATATTTTCATACGTCCATTTTGCAGGGGCGGTATTGTTCTTAATTGCCGCATTTTCTGCAGGCAAACCAAACGCATCCCAACCCATAGGCTGCATGACATTAAAGCCACGCATGCGGTGAAAACGACTTAATACATCGCCGATGGTGTAATTACGTACATGACCCATATGCAAACGACCAGATGGGTATGGAAACATTGATAAACAATAGTATTTTGGCTTATCTGATACTTCAGAAGCGGCAAAGGTTTGATTGTTTTCCCAATAAGTTTGGGCGTTTATTTCGATTTCTTTGAAAGGATATTGCTGTTGCATGGCGCTGTTTGCTTGATTAAAACGACATTATACTTGAAGCATCTACTAAGTAGGGTGGCTCGCTTGTGACCCACGCAGATTGCAAAAAACGCGGGGTTAAAACCCACCTACAAATCGTATTGATGTCTCATTATTATTTGCTATAAATCGCAGCAAATAAACATGCTAAAAATAGTATGGCCCAAACAATTCCCCAGCGCAATGCCACGGTTTTGCTGGGCATGGTAATTGTTAATATCATCATGCCCAAACATATCTGCACACCGCCCATCCACTGGGCCGTTAAGCCATCCGCTGTAAAAAGTTGACCGCGCTTAGTAGTACCCGCAAAATGACCAGAGAAAATCGCCAGTAAACCTAAACTCAGCATCACAGCCGCGAATAAGCCTGTGATAACAAAGAGAATGCGCTTTTGGCGTTTTTGTTCTAGACTTTTTTGGTCTTTATGATTTTGCATGGGTGGTGTAAATTTTTTATGATGTGCCAAAGGCCATGTACCAATTTCTAGTTAAATGTACATAGCATTTATGCTTAACTTTATTAAAAATACATTCACTTCTTGTATGTACAAGCTGAGCCTCTTGAGGTAGTTGAATATCCGTATTTAAGAATCCAATTCCAAAAAATTAATGCATGAACATCAAAATCTACATTTCCTTTGTAGATGTTCATTCCACCATCTATTTCAGCACTTTTTAATAGTGCTCGATATTCATTTCTGCGAGTTTCACTAAGATTGGATTTCTGTCGATTCCAGCGATAATCCCAAACTTCAAAATCACCTGATTTCGACATGATAAAAATTAAGTCTTTATCTTGTCGCGCCATTTCTGCAAGTTTATTGAGTGTAACTTCATTTTTGCTAAATTGTTTTCTTAATGACTCTTCTGTTAAGCGTTGGTCTGGTGCGCAAGCAGAAATGGTTATTAACACAAGTAACAAAATACTTATTAATTTTAGCATATTATTAAATTTCATAACAAAAAAAAGTATGTGCTAATAACCGTATATACGAACGTGGCGTGCTTTATTTTAACTGGCCAAAAATACTATTCTTAATCGTTTCCATCTCACCAATGCCATTCACAAATACATGTTTAGGCGCGCCGCTCAAGCCACTGTTTGCCCAATCTACATAGTATCTAACCAGTGGTTTAGTTTGGCTGTGATAAACATCTAAGCGATTTTTTACAACCTCTTCTTTGTCATCTTCACGCTGTACTAAATCTTCACCTGTGACGTCATCTTTACCTGCAACTTTTGGTGGATTAAATTTAACATGGTAAGTACGACCACTGGCTGGGTGGCTGCGGCGGCCGCTCATACGCTCTACAATCGCTGCATCTGGCACGTCAATTTCTACTACGTAATCAATGCCTACGCCTGCGTTTTTCATGGCTTCTGCTTGTGGAATGGTGCGTGGAAAACCATCGAATAAAAATCCAGCTTGGCAATCTGCATCTTTAATACGCTCGCTCACTAAGCCGATAATCACTGCATCTGGCACCAAACCACCGCTATCCATAAAACTTTTAGCTTCTAAACCTAGTGGTGTGCCTGCTTTAACCGCAGCACGTAACATATCACCCGTAGAAATTTGTGGAATATTAAATTTTTCTTTAATAAAAGTTGCTTGTGTGCCTTTGCCCGCGCCTGGTGCGCCTAACAGAATGATTCTCATGCTTTTCCCTAATGATGATTGTAGTTTTATTAGATATTTATTACTAAATTATATCAGTGCAAATCGCTAGATAGATAGTTAGCGATGGCGACAAACTTTTCTACCGAAAGATTTTCCGCGCGCAATTGTGGGTTGATGTCGAGTTGCGTAAATCCATCGTCATCCAACATACCTTTAAGCGTGTTGCGTAATGTTTTGCGGCGCTGTCCAAAGGCGTTTAGCACGACTTTGACGAATAATTTTTCATCAACTGCCGTGAAAGGCAAGATAGCATGCGGCACGCAACGCACAAACGCAGACTCAACTTTTGGTGGTGGGTCAAAGGCTTCTGGCGGTACGGTAAATAGATATTCCATATTGAGTTTGTATTGCAACATCACACTTAAGCGACCATAAGCTGGCGTTGAAGGCGCTGCTACCATGCGTTCGACCACTTCTTTTTGCAGCATAAAGTGCATATCAATAATGGTTTGTATATTATCTAGCAGATGAAACAAAATTGGGGTGGAAATGTTGTAGGGTAAGTTACCTACCACACGTAGTTTTTGCAGGTGTGCACTATCACTTATGCTTTTAAAATCAAATTTAAGCGCATCACAATTATGGATGGTGATTTTGTATACAGGATAAAAACTTTGCATCCAACTGATAATATCGCGGTCAATTTCTACTACATGTAAGTGTTGTAAATGTTTAATTAACGGCTGAGTGAGCGCACCTAACCCTGGGCCAATTTCTACCATTAAATCATTAGGTTGGGGTGTAATGGCGCTTACTAGTGCTTGAATAATGCCTTGGTCAGTTAAAAAATTTTGACCGAAACGTTTTTTTGGAATGTGTTTCATACGGCCTTAATTGTTGCGGCTAGCTGTTTTGACTGCGCTTTTTGTGACAAAGCTCTTTGTGATAAATCTATAGCCAACTGAATGGCAGCAAGCATGCTGCCTATTTCAACGCCAGCCTTACCCGCTAAGTTTAATGCTGTGCCGTGGTCAACTGAAGTGCGGATAATCGGTAAGCCTAGCGTGACATTTACACCCGTACCAAAGCTAGCGTGTTTAAGCACTGATAGGCCTTGGTCATGATACATAGCTAAAAATGCATCGGTAGTTGCTAGGTTGCTTTGAGAGAACATGGTATCGGCAGGCAGTGCGCCTATCAAATTCATGCCTTCAAGCCTCAATTTATTTAGCACTGGATTAATGGTGTTAATTTCTTCCATGCCCAAATAGCCACCTTCACCTGCATGCGGGTTTAAGCCAGCTACTAAAATACGTGGGTGTGAAAACCCAAATTTTTGTACTAAATCTGCATGCAAAATGCGAATGGTATTTTCTAAATGTGTTTGCGTAATGGCGTGGCTAATGGCATTTAATGGCAAATGCGTCGTGGCAAGCGCCACGCGCATACCACCGCCCACTAACATCATCACCACTTGAGGCGTGTTAGTGAGTTCTGCTAAAAATTCAGTGTGCCCACTAAACGCAATGCCTGCATCGTTAATAATACCCTTATGCACGGGCGCGGTGACCATGGCGCTAAATTCACCACTAACACAGCCATGTGCTACTTGTGTCAGCATATCAAGTACGGCGGGGCTGTTGCTGGCGTCTAATAGACCTGCTTCAACTGCAATGGCTTTATTTTTTAGCGGTACATGTTGTACAACCAGCGTGCCATTACCTAGTTGCTGCAATTTGTTAGTGGGATTATAAGGCGTTATGTTAATTTGGATATTGAGCAATTGAGCGCGTGCAAGTAACGCGTTGATATCTGCAAAGATGACGAGATTAGCATTAATCGCTTGGTGAGCAAGCATCGCGCATATGTCTAAGCCGATGCCTGCGGGTTCGCCAGAGGTGATAGCGATTTTGGGTAGAGAGTTACTCACGTGTTAATTGTACAAGTACGTATTTGTTTAAAGCTTATTTTTTTAGATTTAGCTTTAGAAATTAGCATTAAAACTTATCTTCAAGGCGTATTTCAACATAGGCACGATCACGCAATTCTCGTATCCAGTCTTGGTAAGCCTCTTCTGATTTACGCGCTCTAATTTCTTGGCGTGCTTTTAAGCGGGCGGCCTCTTTACTCATATCTTGTTGACGGCGGTCTAAGACTTGAATTATATGCCAGCCAAATGGCGTACGAACGGGTTCACTAATTTGGTTAGGTTTTAATTCATTCATGGCTTTTTCAAACTGAGGAACCGTATCGCCCGGATTTACCCAGCCTAAATCCCCGCCATTATTGGCCGAACCATCTTCTGAATACTGGCGTGCCATCTCTTCGAACTTTACACCTTTGTTATCTAATCGCTCTTTAATGCCCTCTAATTTACGTTTGCCATCGGCTTCGGAAACCACTTCATTGAGTTTAATTAAAATATGGCGCACATGCGTTTGTTCAATGACTAATGCCGCGGCACCACCACGCTTGTTGGTAAGTTTTAAAATATGGAAGCCATTTGGACTGCGCAAGGGTGGGCTTAACTCGCCTACTTGCATGTTTTTAAGCGCATCAGAAAATAATACAGGGACTTGCGCAGCAGATTTCCAGCCTAGTGCACCGCCTTCTAAGGCATTTGGTGCATCTGAATAACTAGCAGAAACCTCGGCAAAACTTACGCCATTTTGTAGTTTTTTAATGGCTTCTTCAGCTTTTGCTTTTAGTTTTTGTAATGTTTCAGGGGCGCTGTCTTCTGGTGTACGAATTAAAATATGGGAGACTTCATATTCTCCTTGATCGCCACCACTCGCTGCTTGTGTGGTTAAGAAGTTATCAATTTCTGCATCGGTGACATTGGTGCGGCTATCCACTTCGCGTTCGCGTAAGCGTGCTAACAACACTTCGGTACGGATATCCTCACGAAATTTATCAAATAAAACGCCATCTTTTTCAAGCGCTAACTTAAATTCTGGTATTGATAATTTATTTTGCTCAGCGATGCGCTCAATGGTTTTATCTAACTGTGTGTTATCTACTTTTAGCCCTGTTTGCGCCGCAAACTGCACTTGTAGGCTATCTGAAATTAAGCGCTCTAAAATTTGCTTCTCTAATATATTGTCTGGCGGTAGCTGCGTACCTTGCTTTTCTAGCTGTGCCTTAACCGTTTTTATACGATCATTGAGCTCTTGTTCAGTTATCACGCTTTGATCTACTACTGCCACAATACGGTCCATTTTGTCGATATTGGTGATTGCGTAAGCAGGTAGCTGCAGAATGATGATTGCAATAATCATTGTAAATAAAGCACGTAAGGTTTTTTGCATGTTTGTTGTATAGGCTAGCAAGTTAATGCTAGCGCCTTGAAAAATTTAATAGTGTTTATAAGTAATTGAATCATAAGTTAATCGCTAAATTATCCGCAATATATTAACGGCTTAGGGCTGGATATTTAATGATGAGTTATTAGGTAGCATGTTCTGTTGCCTGTAAGCATCTGGCAATTCGCTACTGGTGGTAAAGCCAGCAATATCACGCCTTAGCAATTTAAGCGGATTGGAACCAATTGATGCTAAACCTCCTAGTTCTAGCTGAAAAAATAAGGCATAGTTTGCATCAGCAGTTGCGGTTGATACTCGCTGTATCACAGTGCGTGTTTGCCAGCATCCAGCATCGTATTCCAGACCTGCTAAGGCTTCAATATTTTTCTTTTCACGTAATGAATAATTCCAGCGACCTATACCATACCAGCCATGTCCAAATGGCCATTGGCCAGAGACATCAAATTGCTGTAACAACGCATCAGTATAGCGATAAGCAAAATTAAATAATTTCCCAGGCTCAGGGTTATAGCGTGCTAAAAGATTACTTCTTACAAGGCTATTGGTATTTGGGCTGTATTGCAAAAAGGTATCAAAATTCCATTTGCTAGATAATCTAGCCGTCAGTGAGCCTATGAAATCTGAAGTGTTACGCTTGGTAGCTAATGCGCCTGGCAAAATTACTTTTTGATCAGTAAAGTAAAAGCGCTGACCTATCGTTGCAGCTAGCCTTTCATCACCAGTATTGCTATCAATCATGCGTGTAGTGACAGCTAAACTGAGTTGATTGGCATTATTGATTCGGTCATTGCCAGTAAATTGATTTTCACTAAACAGCGTACTAAAGTTTAAATCGGCAAGAGAGGTATCAAATACTGGTAATTGATCTTGGTTGCGGTAGGGCACATACACATAATAAAGCCGTGGCTCAATTGTTTGCGTATAGCTATTTTTTACAATATTGACATCTCGATCAAAATATAAACCACTGTCTAGACTAAAAATTGGCAAAGTCCGTGAGGCAGAATTATTGCTAACGTTAGCGCCATTAACGATGAAATTATTATTAGTAAGGCTGTAATTGGTCATGTTGACGCCAAATTTTGGCGTGATATAACCATAAGATTTCAATAATGGCATGCTAATGTTAGGGTACGCATAGGCACGGCTACCAGTGGCGACAATTGGTGCGCTAGGATCACGCTGAAAATTAGTATATTGGCTAATTAATTGCGTAGTTATCAAATCCCAATCTTTAGTAGCATTTATATTTAAACTTGGTAAAGATTGATAAGGATATGAAACCCCATCCAGAGTTTGATATTTTTGTACTTGTGCAGAAAATTGCCAAACATCGCCATAATATGAAACATTGGCACCTTGTCCTAAATTAACGCGGCTAGTACTGATAATGTGGGTAGATAATTCTGAAAAGTATTTGTTATCTGATACTTTTTCTAGCGCATAACCTGCTGACCAGCCATTTCCAAAATTTTGCGCATGTTTTAAGTTTGCATAATAACGAGAGTCGCCAGTTTGCTGATCATTATTTAAATATTCAACGCTATCAATACCTGAGTATTGTTCACTTAAATATCTTAACTCTCCTTGCAACTGCACCCCGCGTTTACTTAAGTAGCGTGTAGCCAAAGTAGCATCTTTATTGGGCGATATATTCCAATAGTACGGGGTTAAAACCTCAAAACCACTTTTACTGGTGCTTCCAATCGTCGGCGCAAGCAAACCAGACTCACGGTCACCACTGAATGAAAAGCTTAAGTAGGGGGAGTATAGTATCGGCACACCTTTAAATTCTACTGAAGCATTTTTTGCCACTGCGGTTTGCGCATAACTATTTAAACTCAACTCCGATGATTTAATATACCAATCATCAACCCCCACTTCACAAGTGGTGTAACGCGCATTTTTTAAACGTTTTTTATCCGGGCCTTCAAATAAAATTAACTTGGCATCGCCACGTGATGATACCGACATGCCGCTGGTATTTGCGACATTGCTACCATCATCCATATAAGTTTTTGGGTCAGCAATTTCGTTTGAGTTAACGCCATACAACGCTGATTGGGCATAGGTATCTAAGTGATTATTCGACGCTTGACCACTGGGCGCTGAAATCATTTTTTTGTCTAAAATAATAGTCGCATTAGGCATTTCGCCCAGGCTTTCCGCCATACGTATTTTGATTTCTGGGCCAGCTAAATGTGCGCCATTTAAGTCAAGTTTGGCATTACCCAGCACATGCAATTCATCATTTTGTACATCGTAATCTATCTGGTCGCCCTGCACTGATTGATCATCTTTACGCAGCATGGCATTACCCACTGCGTGCATCTGACGGTCAAAGCGCATTTCTAGATTATCACCTTCAATGGTTAATGTTCCCACTGGCTCTGGCGGATTTTCAAGTGTTAAGCTCATTGTTTCGGCGTATCCAGCAACACTTTCCATTAAAAAAAGTGATGCGCATAGCGCTATCAAAGACTGTTTTGCTGAGTACTTAAAAGGTGGTTGGTTATACAATGGTGTAAACAATGATTAAATGAGTGAGATTAGGATCTTTAAACTAATAAACTGCAAATATGCAGTGAGTGATAAAATCGCACAAAATGGCTTTTAAATCAATCTAAATATAGTGTTGGGCAAGATTGCTAACATAAGATTGTCAGCATATGTAAACAACCCGCATTTTACCTCGAAAGCAGTCAATTAGAAGCATTATGGATAGAAAAGAACAATTAAATCAATGGTTAA
Source organism: Methylophilaceae bacterium (assembly GCA_043772865.1). Classification (GTDB taxonomy): domain Bacteria; phylum Pseudomonadota; class Gammaproteobacteria; order Burkholderiales; family Methylophilaceae; genus JACMMS01. The sequence goes on along the minus strand of JAYVFU010000086.1, from coordinate 1,385 downwards.
ATGTCGTGCTAAATGGTGAGCCATTTACACTGACAACGACATCAGCAGATGCAAGTTTTAGAAGCTATTTTAGAGTGCATTTAGCAGACAAATCGCTCATTGCGATGGATGCCCCACCAGCACAAGAAGACTGCGCACCTTTTGTAAGAGCGGCTGAATTGCTCACCCAAGCAGGCTTAAATGCGCCGAAAGTCATCGCACAAGATTTATCGCAGGGCTTTTTACTACTGACAGATTTAGGTGATACTACCTATTTAACAGCACTTAATGATGCCACTGCACCCAGCTTTTATCGCGATGCGAATCAAGCATTGATTAAGTTTCAGCTCACCAGCCAAGCAGATGTGTTGCCTAATTATGATGCAGCTTTGCTTAATCGTGAAATGCAATTGTTTCCAGATTGGTACATTAACCAGCATTTGCAAATTGCATTAGATGATAAACAAAAAGCGGTGTTGCAAAATACATTTGATGTACTTACTGCCAACATTTTAGCGCAAGGGCAAGTTTACGTGCACCGTGATTACCATTCACGCAATTTGATGGTCACTACTGAAAACAACCCGGGTATTTTAGATTTTCAAGATGCGGTATATGGCGCAATTACTTACGACTTAGTATCTTTACTCAAAGATGCCTACATTGCTTGGCAAGAAGAGCAAGTAATTGATTGGCTAGTACGTTATTGGCAAGATGCGCGCAAAGCTGGCTTGCCTGTACCCAGCGATTTTTCAGAGTTTTATCGAGATTTTGAGTGGATGGGTGCGCAGCGACATATTAAAGTGTTAGGCATTTTTGCGCGGCTTTACCATCGCGATGGTAAAGATGGTTATTTGAAAGATATGCCGCTGGTGATGGATTATTTGCGCCGTGTTTGCGGGCGTTATATAGAACTGCGTCCGATGCTAAAACTGCTCAATACCCTAGAAGGACACGCCGAGAAAGCGGGTTACACTTTTTGAGTGCAGTGTGCTTTAGGATGCCGATACTAAGGAAACTAGCCGTATGAAGGCGATGATATTAGCCGCTGGTCGCGGTGAACGCATGCGTCCACTCACTGACCATACCCCCAAGCCTTTGTTAGAAGTGGGCGGGAAGCCATTGATCGTGTGGCATCTAGAGCGACTAAGTAAAGCTGGGTTTAATGAAATTGTGATTAATCACGCGCATTTAGGTGAGCAAATTGAAGCATACTTAGGCGATGGCAGCGCTTGGCATGTAAATATTCAATATTCCCCCGAAAAGATTGCTTTAGAAACCGCAGGCGGTATCGCCAATGCTCTATTTTTATTGGGTAAAGCGCCTTTTTTAGTGGTAAATGGCGATACTTTTACTGATATTGATTTTAGCCAATTTCGGGAAGCTTTATCAACGCCGAATCTTGC
>JAYVFU010000085.1:0-4721 GCA_043772865.1 Methylophilaceae bacterium | reverse complement strand
TGGACAAAATAAAAGTGGGTCACCTAAAACAAGTGCCCACTTTTATTACTGATTGGTGCGCCCAAAGAGATTCGAACTCCTGACCCCTTGGTTCGTAGTTAATCTATTAAGCGTAAGTTATTGATTTTATTGTAAATTAAAGCCGCTCAATTCCCGCTTTATGTGCTGTTTTGTACCGTTTGTAAGAGGTAAGTCCCCCAAAAGTCCCCACGATTTGTGAGACTCGTATTTTCAGATTGATTTGCTGCTTTTGTAAATCGATGAGAAAATTGAGTAGACAAGCAGCGAAGGTGCGCGTCAGCATGCTAATAGATTATCAATGCTCTTGATAAATTATCACCTTTTATTAGGTTAAATCAAGCTTTGAAGGTTATGTCGAACAAATGATGCGTGTTTCATCGACTTATTTAGTGAGGGTTGACCGTAGTCGCTATATTATTCCTGCAGGGTTTGCAGGTAAAGCAGTATTTATTCGTATCACCGCAGACCAAGTGCGCATGGTGGCTGATGGCGAAATCATTGCAGCACATTCACGCAGCTTTGGGCGCAGCAACTGGTCTGCGACCCTTGGCATTATTAATCTCTACTAGAAAAGAAGCCTAGTACATTGCGTGACGGCGAACCCATTGTCATTTGGGATTACCCAATGCGGTCAAGTTAATGAGTGATCGTATTTTAAAACAAGACTAAGACGATTGTGCTTTTGTTAAATTACTGATTTTAGCCAGTGAGGCTAGGTTTGATGCACTAATATCGCTTGTGAGTTAACCGTAGAGACTGGCATCATCAGTGCGCCGATTGTAATGACGCATTACGGTGGTTAATTGAGGCTCATACTGACACAGCGCACATTGGTGTGCCTGATGCGATTGACTTGGCAAAAGAGCCGATGGCTAATTGTTAGCGATACGATTACTTATTAGGAGTAGAGCAAGCATCAAGCCAAGACCACTGATTACGCCACCAGTTTAAAAGCGTTACAGCTTTACGGATGGTTATGACTTAGAGTGAGTTGCAAGCAAAGCAACCGAGACAAACCCACCGTCCAGAAACTTGGATGGCGCGTTGGCTTGAAGCAGAACAAAACGACCGTCAACTTAAAAGTTTACGCTATCAACTCAAAGCCGCAAGATTTCCCAATCATCGTGACTTAACAGGCATGGGCTGGACTGAAACGCGCTTATCACAAGCAGCCGTTGAACAATGGGCTATTGCAGGATTAATGGAAACGCGCATAACTTAACACTGGTTGGGGGATTAGCACAAGTAAAACGCATCTTGCTATCGCCATTGGCGTGGCTGCGAATCAAGGCAAACATATGTGATTTTACAATGCAGTAGATTTGGTGAATCAACTGGGGCTGGGCATAACTGTTTCATCTGATTAGCCAGCTTTATGAGAAGACATCGCTCATCATTAAAAAAATTGTCACCTTTAGTGTATGGGTGCAAGTATTTGGTGATGCAAAGATGACAATGGCGCTACTTGACCGTATTACGCATCATTGTTACATTTTGGAAACGGGTAATGATTTGTATGGCTTCAAGCTTCGTAAAAGTCGGGCATAATAGTGCGGGAAAATGGAAACAATTGGACGCTGATTAGTGGAAAATATTCGACGCTGCTTGCAAGTATGTAAGCTTACTGTAACTGTCTTATGCTATGAATAACCTAAAACATCACATCTGATAAAAAGTGATAGTAAGCCTTGATTTGTATTTATCATTTATTACAAAAATATGACGGACTATTATTAAAAACTAGTCTGTATTATCTAGGTATTTGTATTATTTTTGTCTTGTTGATTTGGTAGCATTAAAGATTAATTTGTAGGTGGGTTTAAACTTTATGGCTATTTTAATTACTGGCGGTGCTGGCTATATTGGTTCTCACACATGTTTACAGATGTTAGCATCAGGCTACCAGATTGTAGTGGTCGATAATCTCTCAAATAGCTCAGAAGAATCCATTATTCGAGTAAAGAAAATTTCAGGGAAAGAATTCCCTTTTATCCATGCAGATATTCGCGATAAGCAGGCTATTAGGGCGGTTTTTCAACAGCATAAAATTACCGCAGTCATCCATTTTGCAGGGCTTAAGGCGGTCGGAGAGTCGAACGAGAAGCCGCAACTTTACTATGATAATAATGTAACAGGTAGTTTACATTTATTCGAGGTAATGGGAGAGTTTAAGGTCAAAACTATTATATTTAGCTCTTCCGCCACTGTGTATGGCGACCAAGCATCAGTGCCAATTAAAGAAGATTTTGCTTTAAGCGCAACCAATCCTTACGGGCGTACTAAATTGATGATTGAGGATATTTTGCGCGATTTTCGTGCCGCAGATAGTGCGTGGCGCATTGCGCTACTACGCTACTTTAATCCTATAGGCGCGCATAATAGTGGCTTGATTGGGGAAGACCCAAATGGAGTTCCTAATAATTTATTGCCCTATGTGGCACAGGTTGCGGTAGGGCGCTTAGCCAAGCTGCGTGTATTTGGTAACGATTATGCTACCCACGATGGCACTGGCGTGCGTGATTATATTCATGTGATGGATTTAGCAGATGGCCATGTTGCGGCGCTCAATTATCTGTTGAAAAATGAAGACATGATTACTTTGAACTTGGGTACAGGTAAGGGGTATAGCGTACTTGATATTGTAAATGCTTTTGCAAAAGTAAGTGCTAAAACTGTGCCATATGAATTTTTATCTAGAAGAGCGGGCGATGTTGCAATAAATTATGCTGATGCTAGCTTGGCTAAACATGTTTTAGGCTGGGTGGCCGAGCGTAATCTAGAAGAAATGTGTGCCGATGCATGGAAGTGGCAGTCGAGCAACCCCAGCGGCTACAGTAAAACAGTGTAAGCAATAGTTTCACCCAAAAGGCTAACTTAAAGTTAGCAAAAAAAGGGCTGATTCACTTAAGAATCAGCCCAGAGGGGAAGCAAATTTATATAAGAATAACTATTTTTGTACTATTTCTGTTTACGGCGACGTGCCACAGCGCCTAGCATACCGAGGCCAGCAATCATCATTGCGTAGGTTTCTGGTTATGGGACAGGGGCTGTCATCAACATCAATTGGCCACCTTCTACAGTTACTGGATTTCCAGAGGCTAAATGGCTTTGTGTGACCAATAAACTGTATTGCATACCATCGTTGCGACCCAGTAGGCTAGTCACATCAATCACGCCAGAACTTTCTTCATCTCTTGTTAAACTACCAGTAATAGTAAGGTCACCAAAGCGTGCAACATCGTGTTTGTATATTTGTTTGAGAGTGTCGGTTACTGGGTCATATTTCCAACCTTTACCATTGTGCACGGCATTACCTACATCCTCTTGAAATAAGAGACTACCATCTTCATTTACAGTCATGTTATCCATCATGACTTGACCTTCTGAGCCATCAAGCAACATAACGATACTGCCACCAAGTGTCGGGTCAGAAATGTCGCTGAAAGTCATTTTATATAAACGAGAACGACCCACTTGAGTACCAACTCCATCAGTAAACGTATCAATTTGGTCTGTAGTTACAAAATAATAACCATTATTGCTTTTAGTATCCCAAGCACCATCTTCTGGGCGTGAGAATGAAGTAGCTGCATTGGTTAACAGTGTAAAAGTAGCGCCTGGAGCGATAGAGTTGATTGTAGTAGCATTAGTACGTTCTTGCGGCATGCCTGCTACATTGACATAATAAGTGATACCGTTATCAAGGCCAGCTCTTTGCACATCGTTACCAGTATTGGTTTTTGTACCTACATAAACGGCAACTGCGCCATTCACGTTAGTACCATTCACGTTGGCGGTGCCATCAGATTGACCAACCACAATAGTTTTATCCTGAGCGTATCCATTAGCTGCCAGGTTTTCCCAACTTGCAGCACCAAAGTTATCTAATACATAGCTAGTGCTTTTATCTGTGCCTGTAGCAGTATGTGCTAATGCTCGGCTACCAATGGAACCAATCACACCAGAAGAAGACTCTTCACCATTCATGAATAAACGGTTTTGAGTCCCAAGTCCAGAAGCTGGGTTGTAGAATGCAGTCGTTGCAGGTAAGTCAGCAGAACAGAAGCGTGAGAATGTTAGTGCGCCAGTGTAAGCACTACCATTAGCATTTTTAACCGTTGTCATTAGATCTGCGCCAGATTAAACTTGCAAAGTAGTTTTATCAATAACCCATTCAGAGACATAAGCACCAATAGCACCATGAGCGCGAGTTATACCAAGCGTATTGTTAATTTCATGATTCATTAGTAAGGTGAATGTGCCATTGCCGTTGTCATAAGCACCTAAACCATCTGGAATGCCTCCCATAACATAACCACTCACACTGTCACCAGTAGTTAAGATAGATGTGAAGCTAACACCTGGGGCAGTTGCTGTAAGGTAAGGTGTAGTAGTGGTGCTAGGGCCAATTGCAGCTAGCGCTAAATTAGTGCTAATTGCAAACGCTAAGCCTACAGCGTATGCGGTAGGTTTAATTTTAAACATAATTTTCTCCCAGAATTAAATAGTAAATTTAGCACTCAATCTTAATCGTGTATTTAGTTAGTCAAGAGTGGTTAATAAACATCATCCAGTAATATTGTTTCAAATCAATTAAGAAATAGTAGGCCGATCGGCTTGTGGTTTTTAAGGTTTATTTAAGTTGATGACACAATTTCGAAGAATTTACGTAACAAGATATAAATTTAGATTCTAATTTT
>JAYVFU010000084.1:0-14711 GCA_043772865.1 Methylophilaceae bacterium | reverse complement strand
AGTATGGGGGTTTGAATTTCAGTGGTTTGAATTTCAGCGTTTTGACTGTCAGCGCTTTGAGTTTCAATAATGTTTATTGATGAGCTTTCATTAGGCAGCTTGGCCGTTGCACCAGCTAGATTATCTATCATCGCATTTTGGGTGACTTCCAATTTTGCTGCTTCTGCTTGCGATAAACGCTTAAATCGTATTTTATCGCCCGCCTTCAACTGCCCCATCTTCCATAACTCAGCCTGGACGATAGTCGCCGGGCAAACAAAACCACCTAAACTAGGACCATCTGGGCCAAGAATTACCGGCATATCGCCAGTAAAATCTATCGCGCCTATGGCATAAGCATTATCGTGAATATTGGATGGATGCAAGCCAGCCTCGCCACCATCTTTACGTGCCCACTGTGGCTTAGGGCCAATTAAACGGATACCCGTAGTATTTGAGTTGTAATGCACCTCCCAATCCGTTGAGAAGAACATCTCAATATCATCTTCAGTAAAAAAATCTGGCGCACCGTGCGGACCATATAACACGCCAATTTCCCAATAATGCGTATAAGCTGGCTGATATTGTGGCAGTAGAGATTTTGCAGTGGGTGTAGATTTAGGTGCGGGTGCTGTTGTAGATAATGGCGTAGGCGCTAACTTAAATACATGTAGCACATCACCAACGCGAACAGCTCTGCCACCGTGCCCGCCAAATTGGCCTAAAGTAAAAGTAGATTTGCTACCAAGATAATCTGGCACATCGAATCCACCATATACACTCAGATAAGCACGGCAACCCGTATCTTTAATATTACCTAATTTCAATGTACTGCCAGCTTTAATATGATGTGATTGCCACATAGCAACTGGCTCACTATCTAAGCTTACCTCAATGGCTGGCCCTGTAATCGCAATCACAGCATCGGTATTGAATTTGAGCTTTGGACCAATGAGCGTAATTTCTAATCCAGCCACGCCTTGCTCGTTACCCACCAACTTATTGGCGATACGAAATGCCAGATGATCCATTGGCCCAGATGGGGGAACGCCAACGTTCCAATACCCAACGCGCCCTGGGTAGTCCTGAATAGTCGTCATCACACCACCATCTAATACATCGATAGTCGATGGGTAATATTTAAAACTATTTAAATAGCGTGTGATTTGCTCACCCGCAGAAAACACCGTATCGGACAATACTTGGCGTAAATACTCGAGATTAGTTTCTATGCCACTTAACCGCGTGTCATGCAGTGCAGATTGCATCGCTTTTACAGCGGCATCACGCGTGGTAGCATGCACTAACACTTTAGCAATTAAGGGGTCATAAAAAGGCGAAACATCGGAGCCTTTTTCTACCCATGTATCAATTCTGGCTAGCGTAGGAAAATGTACTTCAGTGAGAACGCCGCTAGAAGGTTGGAAGTTTTTATTAGCATCTTCCGCATAGATGCGTACCTGAATCGCAGAACCTTGCGGTTGGTGTTGATAGCGATCGAGCGTATCTATTTCACCAGCAGCGATGCGTATCATCCACTCCACTAAATCTACGCCAGTCACTAGCTCAGTCACGCCATGCTCCACCTGTAGGCGGGTATTGACTTCTAAAAAGTAAAACGCATCGGACGATTTATCATAGACAAACTCTACTGTACCTGCTGAACGGTAGTTGAGCGCACACCCTAATTTGATAGCCGTTTCACATAGGCTTAAGCGCACAGCATCTGAAATATGTGGCGCGGGCGTTTCTTCAATCACCTTTTGATTGCGGCGTTGTACCGAACAATCACGCTCACCTAAAGCAATCACTTTACCTAGGCCATTACCAAAAATCTGCACTTCAATATGGCGTGCAGCTTGTACGTATTTTTCTAGATAAATACCCGTTTCTTTAAAATTAGCGCGGGATAACCGTTGCACAGAAGCAAACGCATTAGATAATTCATCTTCGGCCCAAATAAGCTGCATGCCAATGCCACCACCGCCTGCAGTACTTTTAAGCATCACTGGGTAACCAATTTTTTGGGCTTCTAACTTGGCATGTTCAGCATCTTTCAATAGCCCAGAGCCAGGTAAAAGTGGTACGCCATTTTGTTGCGCTAATTCACGCGCGGTATGTTTAAGACCAAAATCGCGCATTTGTTGCGGTGTGGGGCCAATAAAAACAATACCAGCAGCCTCACAACTTTCTGCAAAGTCGGGGTTTTCTGAAAGAAAACCATAGCCAGGGTGCACCGCTTCACACCCAGCTTCAAGAGCCACTTGCAGAATACGTTTAACATTGAGATAACTTTCGGTAGCGGGTGCTGGGCCAACTAGAAATGCTTCATCAGCCTCTAACACATGACGCGTACCCGCATCCACTTCTGAATAAATGGCAACAGATTGAATACCCATTTTTTTAAGGGTACGGATAATACGACAGGCGATTTCGCCACGGTTAGCAACTAATACTTTTTTAAACATATTTACCTTTGGATGGGTCGTCCCATTTCACTGCCACAGTATCAAGCCGTCCTGATACTTAATGTCTTTTTAAATTGGATATTTTCGCTAATGTCTATTAATCAAAAACCTATCACTTTCGTCATTCCCGCGCAGGCGGGAATCTAGGCGAGTCTGAAACCTAACTGGATTCCCGCCTGCGCGGGGATGACGAACATTTGCAGTTGCATCTTTTAAACTGACAAGCAGGATGAAGTACAAAGCGCACGGAACGCGGAAACCAGAATGTACAATGAGTACATAAGGATTTCAAAGACTTTAAATTACAGTCTCGCGCAACGCTGTAATTCGCCTGATTGCTCAGTTTAAATCCCAAATTAACAATTGCACTGGTGTTGGGTTATATGCATTACACGGATTATTAAGTTGCGGGCAGTTAGAAATAAGCACCACCACATCCATTTCAGCGCGCATTTCCACATACTTTCCTGCGCCAGAAATACCATCGGCAAAGCTTAAAGCCCCATCAGCCGTCACAGGTACATTCATAAAAAAGTTGATATTGGCGGTAATGTCGCGCTTACTCATGTTGCGATGCACTGCGCAGTCACACTGGCTCATTGCCAGCATAAAGCTATCGCGGCAACTGTGCATGGGGCGTTTGTCCAAGGCATAGCGCGTTGTGTTGCTCTCAGCTGAACAAGCACCGCCAATGGTGTCATGGCGGCCACAAGTATCAGCCACAATCGTTAGCATGGCGCGGCATTCACTTGAGTAAAGTACGGAGCCAGTAGTGAGATAAAGCCTGCCCTGACGCGCGATCGTATCTACTGCACTGTAACGTTCTTCAGGGTCAGCTGCGTTGTAGAACAAGGTATCTACCGCTTGGTTACCCTCTAAATCCAATATACGAAATATCTGACCTTTTTTTACTTCTGCCATCCATGGGTCACCCGCGTTGCACACTTGGTTGAGTAACGCGTTTTGCGGGTCTAGTGTGCTTTCAGTCAATGCTTGCATCATAGGTAATACCTCTCTGTGTTGATAAACCCACGTGCATTTTGCTCACATAAGTTACGACAAATATCATCACGCTGCATAGGATCAGCATGATGCGCGCTTAGTTTTACAGATGCAGGTTGATAAGTAGTTTTAGGGTCTAATGGATGTGGTGCGGCTGAAACAACGAGTAGCACGTTCATATCAAAACGTACATCGACAAAGTTACCAGTTTTGCTATGACTTTGTACAAAGCTTAAATTGCCAGCTTCATCAGGCGTTACTTTACTAAAAAAACTGATGCTTGCCATCAAATCACGCTTGCCTAATCCATATTTAGCCAACTCTATTAGTAATCCATCTTTCCCATTGCGGAACATATTGTTACGATGCGTTTGGTAATTAGACTCACCATATTTAGCTTCAATCATCGCGGCATCAGTCACGCCACAAATAGTGTCATGCCAGCCAACACCATCATGGATGATAGAGCACATCACCCGCCCCATATCGGAGTAGCACACGTTGCCAGTCGTTAAAAAAGCGGTGTGCTGCGCCTTTAAAGTATCGGGCATATTGTAGCGCTCTAACTTTTCATCGGCGTTATAAAGCAATGCCGATAAATTAGCGCCGCCTTCTAAATCAGTCATACGCAAAGCTGTACCGCGGCGAATAAGCCCAGACCAATGGGTACCACCTGGAATGGTTTCTTCCCACAACGTATTGTTTTGGTTCAACATTTTACCTTTCTCGCAACTGTCATTTTTTACTTAATTAATCTGAAACCTATGCACGAACGGAAATATGACACTCATTTACAAAAAACCAAATATTCGTCATTCCCGCGTAGGCGGGAATCTAGGCAAGTTAGATACTTAACTGGATTCCCGCCTACGCGGGAATGACGGAATTGGGAAGTGTTTGATTTAATGACTGTTCTTTAAAATTATCAATTAATCACTTATTTTGTAGCTAAAGTCATTGGATGCAACGGCGGAATCACCGCGCCCATGAGCTGTAGCTTGCCTGTAATAACGCCACGAATGGCGATAATTTCATTAGCAATTGCTTGCACAGTTTGCGCTGGACCTTGTACTAAAATTACCTCCATGGTTTTGTTATCCGCCAAATGCACGTGCAGCGAGCTAATCACCTCATCTAAATGGCGATACTGCAAATCGGCAATGGTCTTTTGCAAACCGCGTGTGGCATTGTTATACAAAATTGTAATCGTACCCGCCATGACCTCATTGCCTTTATCGCACTTATGTTCTACTAAGTGCTGGCGCAACATATCGTTAATCGCTTGCGAGCGGCTTTCATAGCCACGCGATATAACCATTAAATCCAAGTCGGTTTGCAAATCGTCAGGCAACGAAATACTAATGCGATTAACCAGCGGTGTTTTTTTACTAGTATTCATTATTCAACATGCTCTTTTTATTTTTAATCATCACAAGCTTTTAAAACATATAACTATAGCGATCAATCTCCCACTGGCTCACTGTCAGATGATAGGTTTCCCATTCTTCTGTTTTGTATTTAATAAACTCATCACGTAAACCTTTGCCTAGCGCTTGTTCAACCAAATCATCTGCTGCAAATGCTGCCACAGCTTCCTGCAAGGTTTGTGGTAAAAACTCAATACCACGGGCTAATCGCTGCTCTTCATTTAAATCGTAGAGATTATCTTCATTCGGTTTTCCTGGGTCTAAGTTTTCGCGGATGCCTTCTAAACCAGCAGCTAACGCTAAAGTAGCGGCTAAATAAGGGTTAACTGCGCCATCTGCATTGCGCGATTCGCAGCGCCCGCCGCCCATGGGTACACGTACCGAGTTAGTACGGTTGTTAGAGCCATAAGAGTTAAATACTGGCGCCCAACTAAAATAGCTCATCGCGCCACGACGAACCAAGCGTTTATAGCTGTTTACAGTAGGCGCAAAAGCCGCGCAAAGCGCAGGGCCATGTTTTAAAATACCAGCAATAAACTGGTAACCTAAAGTGGTTAAACCTAATCCACGTGGATCATCTTTAGGGTCACATGCAAACAGATTTTTACCCGTTTTAATGTCATATAGCGACATATTAAAATGCGCGCCTGTACCGGTTTTATCTGCAAATGGTTTAGGCATCATGGTGGCTACTAAACCATCTTCTTTAGCGTAATGCTTGGCCATCATACGGAAAAATGTTAGACGATCGCACATCGTTAGCGCATCACTATAGTTAAAATCAAACTCAAATTGGCTGTTACCATCTTCGTGGTCAAACGAATATAAATCCCAACCTAAGTCATTAATCGTCTGTGCCATTTTATCTAGCCAGCTAAAATTATCCATAAAACCGCGTAAGTCGTAACATGGCTTAGTGAGCTTATCGTCAGGATTTGGCACACTTAATGTGCCGTCAGCATTTTGCTTGAGTAAATAAATTTCGCATTCAATGCCTAAATTGAGTCCAAAGCCCATTTCAGCTGCTTGGCGCAGCATATTTTTAAGCGCAACGCGGGTATTAAGTGCATAAGGTTTACCTTGAAAACCATTATCAGCGGGCATCCATGCCATTTTTGGCTCCCATGGCAACTGAATAATATGATCTAAATCTGGAATTGAAGTCAGTTCATCATCACTTGGTGCTTGACCCAAGCCATCCAAAGCGTAGCCCGTGTAACGCTCTGAACCTGCTGCCATTTGTGGCAAATGATCAATAGGAACGACTTTCGCTTTTGGAATACCATGAATATCAACATAAGCGCCCGCGCAATAAAGCACGCCCTTATCTTTGAGTTGCTGCTGAATTTTACTGATTTCTGCACTACTTTTCATATGTTTAACCTTTTAAATTAACTTGCTTGATGTCTATATTTGATGACTACATTTATCGAAATAAGAGTGTGCCAAAGGTGGCGTTTCTGCCATGCCTTGCTTAATCAAAGCGCTTAAGTCCTCTACCATCCAATCGAACCACTCTGCGCCTTTTTCTGCTGTCGCTATACTAGGCTTACCAGTCACACCATTTAAACTAGTACGATTGACGGGATGTGAAAACACCAATCCATCAGTACGATCTGGGTCATCGGCTATTTGTAGCTTATCTGGGCGCACCATATCAGGGGCTTTTGCCAGCATGAGTGAAGTTTCGGCATCATTAGCATGCCAATCATCACCATCGGCATGATGAAACTGCTTAACACGTGGGCTAATATGTGCAGAGTTAAATACCGCCACCATCATGTCATCATGCTCGGCTCGCAGCATTTCTAAAGCGCAACGTAATGGCGCTGCATTAGTGACATGAGTATTCACAATGAACAGCCGTCTAATACCGCTGTGATAAGCCCAATCACCTAACTCTTTCATCAGATTAATTAAGGTAATAGGCGAAACCGCTAACGTACCTGGCCAGCGCTGACTATGGCCAATTGAGCAGCCATAGGGCATCGTCGGCAACATCAGCACATTGGTTTTTTCAGCCACAGCACGGCACAAGATATCGGCTAATACGTAATCCATACCGCACGCCATGTGTGGGCCATGCTGCTCGGTAGCCCCTATTGGTAAAATAGCGGATTGGCAAGCATTAGCAATTTTTGCTGGCAGTTCATCCCATGTGGTGTGTGACCATTGCATGTTACTTACTCCACGTTATCTTGCACATTTACAAAGCGAATCATGTTCGGTTTCACCGCATCTTCATCGGTTGGTTCAGCTTCAGGGGGATGTATTAAGGCTTCCAAACGCGCCTTAGTGGCTAAAAATTCTGGGCTGGTGGTTTGCATAGCACTGCGTGGGCGTGGCACTGGCACCTCAATCAACTCTTGCACTTCGCCAGGGTGGGCTTTAAGCACCAAAATCCTGTCTGCTAAAAATATGGCTTCATCTAAATCGTGCGTGATAAATAAAATAGTAATATCAATATTGCGCCATATTTCAAGCAGATGCGCCTGCATCTTAGCGCGAGATTGTGCGTCTAGTGCACCAAACGGCTCATCCATTAGTAAAATACGTGGCTGATTGACCAAAGCACGCGCAATAGCAACACGTTGCTTCATACCACCTGAAAGTTCATGCGGATAAGCGTTGGCAAACTTCTCTAAACCCACTAGCTCTAGCCATAAATTGGCTTCACGCGAAGCTTCTTCCCCTGTGATGCCGTTCATTTCTAAGCCGAACATCACATTTTTTTTCACCGAACGCCAGGGAAACAAGGTATAGCCTTGAAACACCATACCCCGATCACGCCCTGGGCCAGTCACAGGCTTATTATCAAGTAAAACTTCACCAGAGGTATGTGACTCTAGCCCTGCCAAAATACGAATTAGAGTAGATTTACCACAGCCAGAAGGCCCTATCACACAGACAAACTCACGGCGATGGGTTTTAAAGTTCACGTTTTTTAAAGCCAGCACTTCACCTTTAGCCGTTTTATAGACTTTGTTTAAATCTTTAACTTCAAGAATCACTTCACGTTCTTTCAGTCGGGTAAAACGATCTTTTACCGCATGTGATTGTTCAAGGTAGCTCGGTAACATAACGGCTGGTTTTAAATCATTGCTCATTTTTATTCCTTGCTATTTATTCTTTATTTGCAGGACGGTGCTTATTCTTTATTTGCTGGGCGATCCCAGGCAAACATCCGTTTACCTAACCATGCCAATATTAAATCGCAACCTAAACCAATAAAGCCAATAATAAAAATAGCCGCATAAACATTATCAAAATGTTGATAGCGCGCTTGCTGGGTAATAAACCAAGTGATACCTGAAGAAGTGCCGATGAGTTCTGCCACAATCAAATACGTCCAAGCCCAGCCTAATAAAATACGCTGGTCACGGTACAACTCAGGCAAAATCCCAGGGATAATGACGTGCATCAGCAGTTTGAATTTATTGGTGCCTAAAGTTAAGGCGGCCTCTAGTAAAGAGTAATCAAGTTTGCGCGTGGTATTAGCAATAATAAGTACTTGTTGAAAAAGCGTACCGATAACAATCACAGCAATTTTAGGACCATCATAAATCCCTAAAATAGCCACTGCCAAGGCACCAAATGCGGGTGCTGGTAAATAGCGAAAAAACTCAATAAATGGCTCATTAAGCCGTGAAATGGCGCTATAAGTACCGCACAGAATACCCAACGGCACGCCAATCAGAGAAGAAATCAAAAAACTAAAAAATATTATCTTGATGCTGTGCAACAAGCTTTCATGTAGCCATTGACCATCACGACTTTCTGGCTCATGCGTAAATGCCGTAAGAAATGCTTTAGCGACTTGATGTGGCGCGGGTAGATAAATAGGATTAGCAGGTAACCCTTGTGGTAAGGCTTTTCCAGCAGTCTGGATGTTAGCAAGCTCATCTTTAAACACCGCTTTATCTACCAGCATGTCTACTTGAAAATAATCAACAGCGCCTGGGTTACTGACTAATACCATGGGGTGCCAAACAAACGGCACATAACTAAATACGCACCATACCAGCAAAGGCAGCAGAAATGAGCCTATACCAAGAACTGTGCGCCGCTGTGGCGATAACTCACGACGTACAGCAAACCATGACGATAAACTCATATGTGTATGTTTTTCAGTGCCAGAGCGTAAAAAAGTATCCGACTAAGCATAAGTAGCTATTTTCCCTTCACGAAACGGATGCGTGGAATATAAAATTTTCCAATGTTGTCCATCTGTTTTTTCGCCGAATGATATCTCGCAATCTAGCCAGTCTAATAATGTCTCGCGATTAGGTTGTTGCGCTTCAATCGCACTTAATAAGCTTGTGGAAGCTGGCACAACACCATCACGTGGCCTGGCAAAAGCTACTTGATTGCCAGCAGTCAGCAGATAAGCCGTCCGCTTTTCACCATGACGATTTAGACTTGTGATGGCTTTATGTGTAGGCAGTAAATGACTCTCTTTATTTTTATGCCAAATTTCAAAATAGTCATCATCAACCCCTGTTTCTAACATCATATTTGGGTTGCCAAATACGATTTCGCCTATATCACGTGTGCCATTTTCAGGCTGAAAATCAACTTCTCTTTGCCACCTACAAATATTTCGTTGTACATGCGTCACACCATAAAAACCTTGCTGAGTAGCTAATATCAGTAACTCATCCATCGTAAAATCTTCCAAACACGCATACTGCGGGAAGTCAGGTCGTGAAGCAGGAATACGAATGTCCACATGGTGATGTTGCGTTTGCATCCATAACACCAGCGATGTGTCATCTTTACCTTGTCTATTCTCTAATAGCGATCTACGCCAAACACCGTGATAACTGCTAGGAACAAACGCACTTTTAATATCCAGCACTTTAGCTTTTACTGTTGTTTTTAAATTGGGTTTTTCCATACTTTCTGGCTTTGCACCTTGACTTAAATGATTAACTAAGTAGCTTTTTAATAAATGTGGTTTCATTGATAAAACTCTGGGAATTGTTTAAGTGATTTCCAAAAAGTAATATCGTGATTTGGCCAAAGTTGCGCCTTGGTCTCTACAGCAAGTTGCTTTAACTTACGAATACTCGCTACAGCAAGTTCATCCTGATTACGCCAACACAAACCTGGCGCTATTTCTTGGCTGATATTTTCCTGTAAATCTGCTGCGTCACCTGCCAAAATAATAGGTGCACCATGAGGTAATTCAATCAATAAAGACATATGGCCTGGTGTATGACCAGGGCTAGATATTGCGCTCACGCCAGGCACAATATCATATTCGCCTTGCATGATTTTCCAGTTACTTTGAGAGACTACTTCATCATCAAAATAAGCGACTTCTTCACCTTTTTGAGTTGCATAGTGCGCCGCAGCCAGCTCAGCCTTTTGCACATGCACTTCAGGTTGTACATTTACCCCAGGCTGATGCCCTGCAACACCGCACACATCACACAAACCACCTGCGTGGTCAAAATGTAGATGTCCTAAAAACACCACATCAATATCCGCAGGCGTTAAACCAAGCCGCGCAAAATGATGTGGCAAGCGTTGCTCCTCCTGCATATTAGGTGCACCAAACGGAAAAGTTTCTGGATTGTAGTAATGCGCGGCTTTTTCTTTATTGCTAATTTTTGCGTAATCACATCCAACGTCATACAAAATTCGACCATTTTTGGTTTCAATTAAGTACGCCAAAATAGGAGCTTGGATGATCTTACCTGCATCGACATTTCGCGTGGATAGCGATTTATCATAATGATGCATTGCCGTTAGCAATGGCCAAAGTTTGAGTACTTGTGTCATATCGCAGTTAAAAACGAGACGCCCACAGCGCCAATAAAATGATCTGCGCCACCAAGGCTAAGTTGTTTTGAATCTGGTTTAAAACTCAGTGAGCCATAATCATCACTTTGTAAACGCGTTAATCTGTGTCGATGATAGCTTTTAAATAAAGTTGACATAGGGATAATGGCAACATTGGTAGTTGCATCATTTTTGCCATAAAGCTTGGCATGTAATTGTGGCAATTGATTCCACGCAACCACTGGTTTTTCGTGATGTGCATTGTGATACGGAAAATTAAGAAACATTAAATTTAACCAAGGATGCGCAACTGATGTTAAATTTGAATAGGTATTGGCTTGTTCATATTGCCGATCACGTAACTTACCATCATCTAAATTAAGCTTGGTATTGGTACCACTATCCAGCGTGACAAACACATCATAAGTATGCTGATAAGCATCAGCAAAACGCAATGCAGTCAGCATCAAGCAGTAAGCCAGCATGTAAAGCAACCAAGCTTTAATTGAAATCCATGCCATCAAGCCAAATAAGGTAGCGCGTACTAACATAATCCCCATCAAACGGGGCCGTTTGTGATGCCATGATGGTGTATTAAAAGGCATAACCACCACCAAGATGTGCATGATGATTTCAGCGGCGGGGATATAGGCCCATTCTAGTGACTTCACTAACAGGTTTAATGGACGCGGTAAGGAAATAATAAATTGCCTAATATCAAAACTAATGACATCGGCTCTATCCACATGATGATGCATATGTTTATCGCGGATTTCTTCAAACGTGCTATAACAGCTCCCGTTAATCCATGTCATCGCAATACCCCAGCGACGATTGAGTGCAGCACTTTTAAAAATACTACGATGTGAAAATTCATGCAGTAGATATGCGCTAATAACTAGCGCCTGCCCTATAAATAAAACACTGAAAAAATTGACCCACCAACTTACTGAAAATAATCCCCAAACACCCACTGCATAAGCAATGAAAGTAAAAGCAAACACCGCATAGTGTGCCCAAACACCCTCTGTTTGCTGAAAATACTTACTGAGATTAAATGAAGGTAGCAACATAAAATTTATAAGTTATTTATTTTCTTGTCGGTTTAACAATTACACAGATTTTTAAAATATATAAAGTGGTGGTAATGAGTATGGTGTTGTTTAGTGATTCACTTAAACATCAATATCTAAATACTCATTCCACACTTGTTTACTGTTAATTAAAATAAAAGTAATTTATTTGCCTGCAACTGTTGCATCAATCGCTTTAGATAAATCCATCGGTTTTTTATACACGCCGTATTTCACATTAAAGCCATCTGCCACTTTTGATGAGCCATACAATGTTTTAAAGCCATCGGCTTTTACAAAGGTTTTCTTACCTTCTTCAAGGCTGATTAGCTTAGTACCTTTAAGCAAAGGCAAATAGGCTTCTGGGGTTAACCCAACGCGTGCAGACATAATTTTTACTGCATCTGGCTGGGTTTTTGGGTCATTGATATAAGCCACCACCCTGCCCCACACTTTAGTTACTTTTTGCCATTCTGCACGGTGCGCCGCTAGGCTGGCTGGGCTTACTGTGAGTACATCGTAAATAAGACCAGGCTCATCTGCTGAGGTATAAATGGGTTTAGAACCTGGTACTAATTTCATTGCTTGACCAGAGTTTGGCTGCCATGCACCAATGGCAGAAATATCTGCAGAGGCCAATGCTTGCGGAGTTTCGTTGGTTTTAGTATTAACAATGGTTACATCAGATTCTTTCATGCCCGCTTTTTCTAGACCTTTGAGTAATAGAAGATGCTCTACAAAGCCAGTTTCTAAACCGATTTTTTTACCTTTAAGATCTTTCAAACTTTTAATGCCAGGCTTGCCTACAATCATGTCATTACCGTTAGAGTAATCTAACAATAAAATCATTACATTTTTAGCGCCGCCAGAACCCACTACTAAAGCATCGCCATTAGTGGCTGTTACGCCATCTAATTTACCTGCGGTTAAAGCATCTAACGAAGCGGAATAGTCAAACCAATCAAATTTAACATCTACGCCAGCTTCTTTAAACCAGCCTTTATCAATAGCCACTTGCCATGCCACATAGCCTGGCCAATCGCTGTAGCCGATTTTTAGCGGCTCCGCGGCATGGCTGATATTGGCGAACATCATGGTTAATGGGATGGATAAACTCACCATCCACTTTTTAATCAAGCCAAACTTTTGATCATTAATACTAGAATTTATTGCAGATGACATCATTACTCTCCTGTAAGTTAGCACTGATATTAGTATTACTAAAATTTAATACAGTAATACTAAGAACTTTGCATGCCATTACCATAAATCGCTAATAATCAATAGGTTAATTAATTACACATCATTTTTAATATGGTATAAACAGGGAAAATATGCACTAATTTGTTACAATTGCACACAGTTGGTGCGAGTAATAAATGATGAATTTTTAGGTGAGAATTTAGTTACCAATGAATTTGTAACTAACAACTGGTGATTTTAATAATTAAATTGATTATCACGATTGGATAAATGAAAATTAATAAAAACTATGAATCTTGATATCTGATTAAAACTTCGGCTATTTAATTAAACTAATTAAGCCCAAGCAGCTAAAAACTCTGTCCAATGTTGGCCGTTATAGCCGCTTAAAGTTTCACGAACTAACGCAATTTCACTTGCGTAAGATTCTGCATTTAGCACGCCACGCATGAGTTGAAAGCGTAAAAATACTAAATAAGTGTTAGCGACGTCCGCCTCACAATAATCACGAATCTCTTCAATTTTACCTGCCTGGTAGGCATCCCAAACTTTACTGCCATCCATACCCAGCTTGCCAGGAAAGCCGCACAATTTGGCAATATCATCTAACGGCGCATTGGCACGAGCGTTGTACATTGCCATTAAATCCATCAAATCTAAATGGCGTGTGTGGTAGCGACTAATATAATTATTCCATTTAAACTCACGGTCATCTTCACCCATATCCCAATAGCGTGGCGCCTGTACCCCATGAATCAGCCCACGGTAATGCAACACAGGCAAGTCGAAACCGCCACCGTTCCATGAAACAAGATTGGGTGTGTATTTTTCTATACCATCAAAAAAACGTTGAATAATTTCAGACTCACATGAATTGGCATCGCCTAATGTCCACACTTTGAAACTACTACCCTCACGCAAAGCACATGAAATTGCGACCACTTTATGTTGATGCAGCGGCAAAAATTCAGTGCCGTTTTTGATACGGCGCTGATGAAACGCAATATTCGCCACATCAGTCGCACTCGTTTCAACTGGCAAATCATATAAAGCTCTAAGGCCATCTGTATCAGGGATAGTCTCAATATCAAAAATTAGAGTAGGTGTCATCGCAGAGTTATTTTGCTTGTTCAGATATTTTTGGGCTATGCTTATTTGCTATTTTTTGTTTACTATTTTTTGTTTACTATTTTTTGCTATTTCCTCTTCCAGCCGCTGGCATCTTGATACCACCAACCAGCTTGGGCTTTTTCTATCCAACGCCCTGCAAAAGCATCCCGAATACCCGCCTCCCATTCTGGATGACCATTGCCGTTAGCTATTTCTTTATATAATGCGGTACGGTCAGCATTTTCTGCGGCAACTACCACATTGATATTTTGTCTGTCCTTTAACGGCACAGCCGTTGCATCGTGTATCGCAATTAAGCCATTATTGGTTAAGCCGATTGCACCACTCGCGTAATGTGGTGCAAGACTGGCATGCCGCGCCTGCATGCTGTTTTTTATTGCCGAAATTGCAGGTGTGTTAACTTCTAAATCTGGCGCGGCACTCACCAGTGGTGCCATGAGTAACGTCAACATCATCAGTACACAAGTTATTATCCATTTTTTCATTTCGCTTCCTTTAATCATTATTTTTATCCTATTACACGCTACTTAGCTGGTGTCTCTGTATTGCCAGCAGGCTTACCGTTTGGGTTTAGTTGCCACACATCATCGATAATTTTATCAGCGGCTTTTTCTGCGGCAGCCGCTGGAAAATAAATATTA
>JAYVFU010000083.1:0-4761 GCA_043772865.1 Methylophilaceae bacterium | reverse complement strand
CACCCCATGCAACGCCTATTACAAGGCGATGTTGGCAGCGGCAAAACCATTGTCGCCTGTATGGCGGCGCTGCAAGCCA
This sequence comes from Methylophilaceae bacterium, assembly GCA_043772865.1. Taxonomy (GTDB): domain Bacteria; phylum Pseudomonadota; class Gammaproteobacteria; order Burkholderiales; family Methylophilaceae; genus JACMMS01. The sequence goes on along the minus strand of JAYVFU010000083.1, from coordinate 4,682 downwards.
TAGAGCACGGCTGGCAAGTTGCCTTGATGGCGCCGACTGAAATTTTAGCCGAGCAACATTACAAAAAGTTTAGCCAGTGGCTTAAACCTTTGAACATCAACATCGCTTGGCTGACTGGCAGCCAAATCAAAAAAGAGCGTGAGTTAGCACTTACTAACATGGACAGCGGTCATGCCCAGCTTACTGTTGGCACACACGCCTTGTTTCAAGATGCGGTGAATTTTAAAAAATTAGGTTTAGCGATTATCGACGAGCAACACCGTTTTGGCGTGCAGCAACGGCTGGCTTTGCGCAAAAAGGGCGAGCCCGAACCGCATCAGCTCATGATGTCCGCCACGCCCATTCCACGCACATTATCCATGAGTTATTTTGCCGATTTAGACGTATCGGTGATTGACGAGTTGCCGCCTGGCCGCACGCCGATTGTCACAAAGCTAGTTTCGGATGAACGCCGTGATGAAATTTTGCAACGCGTGCGCGAGGCCTGCATGGCGGGCAGCCAAGCCTACTGGGTGTGTCCATTAGTTGAAGAATCTGAAGCCCTGCAACTGCAAACTGCCAACGACACTTACGCACACATGCAAACTGAATTCCCCGAGCTAAAAATCGGCTTAGTGCATGGCCGCATGAAACCTGCCGAAAAACAAGCCGTCATGCAAGCTTTTAGCGTGGGTGAAATTCAATTATTGGTTGCCACCACAGTGATCGAAGTGGGCGTTGATGTGCCCAATGCCAGCCTGATGGTGATAGAACACGCCGAGCGCTCTGGCTTAAGCCAACTGCACCAACTACGTGGCCGCGTAGGGCGCGGCGCGGCCAAGAGCACCTGCATTTTGCTCTATCAAAACAAATTGTCTGAGACTGCGCGCGCGCGGTTAAAAGTGATTTATGAAAACACCGACGGCTTCATCATCGCCCAAGCCGACCTACATTTACGTGGCCCAGGCGAATTTTTAGGCACCCGCCAAAGTGGTGTGCCCATGTTAAAAATCGCTGATTTAGAACGCGATGTTGATTTGTTGAAGCTTGCAAAAGAGTGGGCTGATAGATTGATAAGAGAACATCCACAAGCAGTGGAGCGGCACTTAGAGCGCTGGATGAGGCTTGCTGGTGAATTAGTAAAAGTATAATTATATAAAAAAACGCATGCCCATAACCTTCATAAATATTGGCTTGCAGAATGTCAGTTTTATATCATTACATACTTGATACAAAATCCAGTTTTGTTAAAGAAGTGGAGAAAAGTTTTAAACCGCCCATTGTAAAACTTCAAAAGTACAGCGTCTAAATCCTATCAGTGGGTAAGGAGTTGAATTTCTAAAATAAATTGAGCTAATATTTTTAACAACATTATGTTACAAAAATGTAGCATAATAATTACTGTTGCTCAGCTCACTAAATCAAGTTTAGCCCTGTTAAGAATTTATGTCTTCAGTACCTAATGTAAAAAAAATTATAAATAAAGGATGAAAAATGGATAAAAAAACCGCTGCTATAAAGAATCCTTTAATACGCAAGATATGGCGCCGAGTGTCAACTGATGCATCATGGGTTCGACGTTATGGAGGATTTAGAGGAAAGGAGTTTTATGGTCAAATTAAGAGGCCAAATTATACTTACGGATTGCTTCGCGCTGCTGATACTGCGCTGTTTTTCGGACACAAGGGTGTCACTGCTTGCGAGTTTGGGGTAGCAAACGGATGGGGTCTTTTAAACATGATTGAAGTTTCGGATATGATTCAGGCAGAGACTGGAGTCAAGTTTCGTATTGTAGGATTCGACACAGGTGCTGGATTGCCTGCGGTTCAAGGCTATAAGGATCATCCTGAACTTTGGTCGCGCGGTGATTTTGTTATGGGCGATACTAATGAATTAAAGGCCAAAATTTCTGGTAAAGGTGAGCTAATTTTAGGCAATATCAATGACACAATTGAGAACTTTGTTTCAACCATCACCACTGAATCACCTTTAGGTTTTGTTTCTATTGATGTAGATATTTACTCGGGAACAGTAGCAGCGCTTCGAGTATTAACTGGCAATGTTAATTGCTACTTGCCAGCGATTAGTTTTTATCTGGACGATGTATCCTCTTACTTCTCCAATGAAGCATGCGGCGAGTTGGCGGCAGTTTTGGAACATAATGCTGCACATCCCATGCAGTCTATTTATCCTGACCGAAGTTTGCCAGGCTTACGTCCAATGCGAACTGAAAACTGGTATAGACACATGTATGTTTGCCACATGCTAGAACATTCTGCACGCAACACCCCTCGCGAGCGAGATTCGCTAGACCTGATAAAACACCTTGATTTTATGGGCTCGCTGCGATAGTCACATAGCTTGGGTAACTTGTTGTCTAGGTGTATGAGTTACTTAATAATAACATCGGTTGTCGAGCTACAATTGGGTAGGCTACAAATTGATTTTAAGTGCATTACTTTGTCGTGCATAGAATCACCATGAGATGATTACATTTGATTAAGAAACAAACTTATTGCGAAAAATAATTAACACATATCTTCTATTGCTACAGCACTGGTTAATAAAATGCCATTCTAAGTGCCGCGATCCGATACCAATTGATGCTAATTCTCTTATCACGCTTTCTTAAAAGCGGTGCACGAATTTTACGGTAAAGCCAGTCGTGTTGACGTATAAGAACAAACACAATTTGAGGAATTTTTGTTGCGTTTGCATGCGAATAAAACGATAGTGTACGTAGGCATAGCATTTTAAAAAACAGCCTGCGAAGCAGGTGTAGCGGGCTTAGATCGTAGGGAGAAAACCTTTAGGAACGGCATTGTTTGTCAATCTACAAGTAATGCTTGCGTAAGTTATCAAAATTGCCGTAGCCAAAAACTTGTAGTTGTGGCAAATAAATCTCAAGAAGCTGAATTTATCAAACTAAAGCACAAAAAACTTAAAGCATAAGCACAGTGTCGATAACGTGAATGACACCATTTGACGCTTTGATATCGGTGGCTGTTACCTTGGCGGCACTTACCATAACACCATTTTCTGTTGTTACTTCAAGTGTTTTTGCCGCTTACCGCAATCACATCGCCTGCTTTCACACCTTTAGCCATTACTTTGGCAGGTACCACGTGATAGGTTAAAACCTGAACTAATTTAGCTTTATCTTTAAGTAATGTGTCTATATCTTTTTTTGGGATTTTAGCAAAAGCTTCGTCCGTTGGTGCAAAAAAAGGTAGAGACCTTTGCCTTTTAAAGTTTCAACTAAACCAGCTGCTTTTATTGCAGTTACCAATGTTGTGAAATTGCCAGCTGCTACAGCAGTATCAACAATATCTTTTGCAGCTGGTGCATTAATTGGTGAAAATGCAAATAAGGTACTAATTAATAATAATGATAATAATGTACGATTCATAACATAACTCATTAAATAAAAGAAAAAAGTCTAAAAATTAAACTGTGGCGTTAAACAATAAGAGCTAACGAGTATTCTTAATAAGTTAATGCCAACTATTAATATCAATGGCACTTAATGTTGCGCTTAATTCATATAAATTTGGTATAACCAAAATAATAATTTTATGATTACATTCAATTAGTTATATATTTCTCAATAATATTTTTTTGGAACTTAGCAAATTAACTCAAGCTATATTAATCCCCACATATGCGATAATTTGACAGTGAAAGTGCAACCTTATTTTTTATATGACACCCGTTCAAATTGGCTTAAAAAACCCTTATTGAGCTATGCCATGCAACCTTGGTTAATAGATTCAAGCTCGCTAACAGCGCGTTTGCAAAAGCGCTACGCTTGTTTTTCCGTTAAGCCGATCCTAATAAAATACGCCAAGCCATTACAAGATGAAGCAACTTTATTGCATTTGCCCGTGCATAAATTTGCCTTAATACGCGAAGTTTTGTTGATGGGTGATGATCATCCCGTGGTTTTTGCACATAGCGTATTGCCGCGTGCCAGCCTGCGAGGCGCATGGAATGGACTTGGTAGGCTTGGCAATAAGCCACTCGGCGCGACTTTGTTTGCTAACCCAAAAGTCAAACGCACACCACTTGAGTATAAAAAGCTGCCACGCCAGCACCCAATATCTATGCGGGTGGCAGAGCATATGCAAACAAGTCCTAAACCACTGTGGGCGCGGCGTTCGGTGTTTAGTTTAAATTGCGCTAAAATTCTTGTTACCGAGGTTTTTTTGCCGCAATTACTCACACCCGTCATTCTGAGCGTAGCGAAGAATCCATTTAAACTCGAATATACCGAAAAACTGGATTCTTCGCTGCGCTCAGAATGACGGCAAGTGTAGTATTGGACGCGATTTGAAATTAGTTAAGGCATAAACATGAACTTAGAAAATCTAAACAAAAAACTAGATGCCTACGAGCGCTTAATGCGCTTGGATAAACCCATCGGCATTTTGCTGCTGCTGTGGCCAACGTTGTGGGCGTTGTGGCTGGCTTCGCGCGGTATTCCTGATTGGATTACGTTGTTGATTTTTGTGACCGGAACCTTGCTCATGCGTAGTGCAGGGTGCGTGATGAACGATATTGCAGACCGCAACTATGATGGATTAGTAGAGCGTACTAAAAATCGCCCGCTAGCGACTGGCGAGGTTAGCTTGAAAGAAGCGTATCTATTGACTTCTGGCCTAGCTTTAATGGCTTTTGCGTTGGTGCTGTTGTTAAATAAAACC
>JAYVFU010000082.1:0-4778 GCA_043772865.1 Methylophilaceae bacterium | reverse complement strand
GCAGACGAAATAATTGCTCAGGTTCACGCTTATGCTAAAAACTATAAACGTATATTAGTAAGTTTAGATTCTAACCATACACATGAGCATGTGCTTGCCGAGCTAAAAGCTTATGCCCCTTTAACTTCAAAAGGTAGTTATTGTGTGGTTTTTGATACCGTTGTTGAAGATATGCCAAACGAATTGTTTCCTGATCGTCCGTGGGGCAAAGGTAATAATCCTAAAACGGCAGTTTGGGAATATTTAAAAACACATCCTGAATTTGAGATTGATAAATCTATTCAAAATAAATTGCTTATAACGGTAGCACCAGATGGCTACTTAAAAAAAGTTGACTAAGCTTAGGTGGCTTTAAATAACGTCAGTTCAGGTTTGCAGATTCGGGAGTGATTTAATGAATGGTAAAAACACACAAGAGATACGCTGGGTTTTGAGACTAAGCAATTATGAAAAAGCACTCGAGAGCTTAACTACTGCGGTGGAGTTGAGTAAAACACGTTCGCTATCAGATTTAGAGAAACAAGGCCTGATTCAAGCCTTTGAGTTTACGCATGAGCTAGCTTGGAATGTAATGAAGGATTATTTTTATTATCAAGGCACACAAGATATTACTGGCTCGCGCGATGCAACGCGTGAGGCTTTTAGCAAAAATTTGGTCCAAGATGGAGAAGGCTGGATGGCAATGATACAAAGCCGCAGTAAAACCTCTCACACTTATAATAAAGTGGTGGCTGATGAAATTGTTGATGCAATTATCAATATTTATTTTGGTTTATTTGAAGATTTTTTACAAGTTTTTAAAGCCTTAAAAAATAACTTGGATTAATCTAATGATGAAATTCGGGCTACCAGATCATGCAATAAATAAACTTAAACAAGTATTTGAGGAAGACACGCGCATATCAAATGTTTGGCTTTATGGCTCAAGGGCTGTTGGCAATCAAAAGCCATCGTCAGACATAGATTTATGTATAGAAGGCCTGAGCCTAGAACTTAAAGATTTATACTTTTTAGAAAATAAAATTGATCATTTAAATCTACCATGGAAGGTAGATTTGTCATTAAAACACCAAATAGATAACCCCGCCTTACTCAGCCACATTCAAAATGTTGGTAGCGATTTTTTAAGTTATTAAAAAATTGTTAAAACGTAATATTATTGCCAACTTTATTGGACAAGGCTGGACAGCCCTAATGGGCTTGGCTTTTATTCCCTTATACATTAAGTATTTGGGCGTAGAAGCCTATGGCTTAATTGGCTTTTACGCAGTTTTGCAGGCTTGGCTAACCTTATTTGATATGGGCATTACACAAACGCTTAATCGAGAAATGGCACGTTTTTCTGCGGGCGTTCATACACCGCAATCTATCCATGATTTATTGCGTAGTTTAGAAGTTATTTCGGTAGCTTTAGCTATTGTTATATGCCTACTGGTATGGTTGTCATCCAGCTATATTGCAACGCACTGGTTAAATGCACAGCTTTTGAGTAGTGGCGAAGTTGCTAGTGCAATTGCGCTAATGGGCTTTGTCATTGCATTAAGGTTTATTGAAGGTATTTATAAAGGCGCCTTACTTGGGTTGCAAAAGCAAATTGCCGTTAATGTTGTTAATATTGTCATTGCTACCATGCGTTTTGGTGGCGTAGTTGCAGTGTTAGCTTGGTATGCATCAAGCATTAAAGTGTTTTTTGTTTGGCAGGCATTTAGCTCAATTATTTCAGTTTTACTGTTTGTATATTTGGTTTATCGCACGTTGCCAAAACCAAATAAGATGCCTAAGTTTTCAACAAAGGCAATTAAAGAAGTTTGGCGATTTGCTAGTGGCATGTTGGGTATTACATTTTTGGCTTTATTATTAACCCAAATAGATAAAGTTTTATTATCAAAGCTAATTACACTACAAGCTTATGGTTACTATACACTGGCCGCGACGGTAGCTGGTGGGCTGGCGTTGATTGCGGCACCTACCACCCAAGCGATATATCCCAAAATGGTTGAGTACGTGGCACAAGAAAAGAAGCAAGAGCTTATTAATTTGTATCATCAAGGTGCACAACTAATCTCTGTGTTAATTGCACCAGTCGCTATGATGCTTATGATTTTTGGTAAAGATGTACTTTATTTATGGTCTGGTGATATTAACCTTGCCACAAAAACCGCCCTCATATTGTTGCCATTAGTAATAGGTAGTTTTTTGAATTGTTTGGTTTGGATGCCATATCAGTTACAACTTGCTTATGGTTGGACAACTTTTGGCATAAGAGTAAATCTAGTTGCTGTGCTGATATTGATACCAGCAATATTTTTGATTACGCCTCACTACGGTGCTATTGGTGCGGCTTGGGTATGGGCATTGCTAAATGCAGGATATGTAACTATCGCCATGCATTATATGTACAAAAAACTGATACCAGAAGAAAAGTGGCGTTGGTATTGGCATGACGTTATAAAACAATTAATGCCCGCGATTACTGTTATGGTGATTGTTAAATTAATAATTACAAATTTTATGTATAACAACATGACTAAATTTGTCTTATGTTTATTCGCTTTATTCGCAGCTATATTTGCGGCAATTTGGCAATCAAATCAAATTAAACCTTTAATGCTTTTAAGCATTAATAAAATCTTTAGAAAAATTTAAAAATGATTGAGAAAACTAATAATTACGCCCCCGCTGTCAGTATTGGCATGCCTGTATATAACGGTGGAAAGTACATTAGAGAAGCGCTTGATTCACTTTTAGCGCAAACGTTTGAAAATTTTGAGTTAATTATTTCCGATAATTGTTCAACAGACGGCACTTCACACATTTGTAAAGAATATACAAGCAGAGACTCTAGAGTTAGATATATTCGGCAAGATACAAACATTGGAGCATTAGCTAATTTTCAATTTGTGCTAGAGAAATCTAAAGCAGAATACTTTATGTGGGCAGCTTATGACGACAAGTGGTCATCTAACTGGGTAGAGGTGCTGCTTCAAAAATTAAGCGGTTCCATTGCGGGAGCAGCATTTGGCCGTGTTGTACCTGTTGATGTAAATCTGAAGCCATACATTCACATTGCAAACAGTCAAAAGTTTTATTTTGACTCCTTTAGATACTGGAGAAAAGTAAAATTTTACTTAGATTATGAAGGTAGAGGAAAAGCGAATCTATTTTATTCATTGTTTAAGCGAGATTGGATTAAGCAGGTTAACTTGCTTAATAATACCAATGATTATTCGATTATTTATGACTCAATGTCAAAATTTGGCTATTTGTCTGTAAAAAGTACATTTTTATTTAAAAGGAATCATACTGACAATGAAGGGAATATTTTTAGTTCACAAACACCACTAATAAAAAAAATTATGAACAATATACTTCCATTACCGTTAAAACTGTTCTGCGAGTATTTAAAATCATCCAATTTTATTGAAAAAAGTCTTGTTATATCGTTACTTCCAGTTAAGTTTTGTGTTGCTTACTACTGGCTTACAATATCTTATTTCTTGAAGCGTGGATTATTAACCAAGAAAACATCTAAGTCCCAAATATGATTTATAAATTAAGTTTTAAGAAATTCCTCAGTGCCCTTATAAGCGTTCGTTATAGAAATAGAATAAGGTCACTATTGCCTTCAATAATGCATAAACGAATCTCTTACTCACAATGTGGTGAGGACTTAATAATTTGTCATTTGCTGAGTAACCTTTTTAAATTAAAAAAAATAAATTTTCTTGATATTGGTGCTAATCATCCTTTTCATCTCTCAAATACAGCATTGCTTTATCAAAATGGTGGGCGTGGTGTTTTAGTTGAACCAGATCCATATTTTGCAAAATTACTTCGTAAAAAAAGACCTAGAGATATTGTAATAGAGTCTGGCGTACATTTTTCTGGGGGACAAACAGCGGATTTTTATGTGATGGATTCGCCAACTCTAAACACGTTCTCTGAGGAAGAAATGCTGCGATATGTTGCAATGGGGCATAAATTAACAAACACAATCAAAGTTAGTCTGCTTAATGTCAACAGCATATTAGAATCGATTGGAGAGTTAGATTTTTTGAATATTGATATAGAAGGTTTAGATTTTGCTGTTTTGCAGATGATCGACTGGAAAAAATACCGGCCTAAGTGTGTATGTGTAGAAACAATTGCGTATGAGAAAAATAAAGAACCAGAAAAACTAAAGGAAATAATTAACTTAATGCAAGGTAATGATTATCTTTTGTATGCAGACACTTTCATTAACTCTATTTTTGTAGATAAATATCAATGGGAAAACCATTGGGATCAAGCAAAAGTATCTAAGAGAATTTAGTGATAATTAGTAATATTATCGGTGGCCTTGGAAATCAGATGTTTCAGTATGCCGCTGGGCGTGCATGTTCGCTAAGACTAGGTGTGCCACTAAAGCTTGATACGAGAGATTTTTCAGGATACCGATTGCATCAAGGTTTTGAGCTTAATCGATTGTTTAATTGCCATGCTGAAATTGCTACCGATATTGATTTAGCAAAAACTTTAGGCTGGCAGAGATTGAAATTGGCACAACGGCTTTTAAGAAAGCCTCAATTAAAAAATCTTAGATACAAAAGCTATATTGTTGAGCCCCAATTTCATTACTGGAATGGGATTGACGAGTTAAAAGATAATATTTATCTAGATGGCTATTGGCAGAGTGAACTGTATTTTCATGAATTTGCAGATAAAATTCGCACTGAATTTACTTTTAAGTTGCCTTTTTCCTTAAAAAATAACGAAATTTCTAAGCATATCGCGCAAGT
>JAYVFU010000081.1:0-14807 GCA_043772865.1 Methylophilaceae bacterium | reverse complement strand
TCATTTTGTACTTTCTTGAGAGTTTCTATTAAGGCTGGGTTTATTCAGATTAGTTTTACTAAAGCTCACGGATTTTTCTGCTGTTGCTAGTGAAGTTTCTGAATTAACAATAGCTGTATTGACGCCAGAATTGGTCTGCCAACCACCACCCAAGGCTTTGTATAAGGCAATCCAATATAGCACACGGTCATGCTGCTGGGTAATGTGGCTCAATTCGGCATTAATTAATTGACGGCGTGCATCTTCTAGCGTAATTAAGCTAATACCGCCCGCCCGCCAATTAATTTCTGCCGCTTTATAATATTTGCGATATTGTTCAGTACTGGTTTTTTCAGTGACTTCTCGACGTGCTGCGCTATCTAGGCTCACTAAGGCTTGCTCTACTTCTTTGATTGCGGTGCGTACATCTTGCTCATAAGTGGCATAAGCAATGGCATAATTTGCCTCGGCAATACTCACTTGCGATTTTAATTTTCCACCATCAAATATAGGCAAGCTGATAGAGGGCCCAAATGACCAAGTATTACTGATGCTTGAAATGCCGTTGCTGCTGATATTGGTACGACCAATCGAACTGGTTAGTGATACGATAGGGTAGCGATTAGCGGTGGCTATGCCAATATCCGCATTGGCAGTTGCTAAGTTGCGCTCATCTGCTGCTAAATCTGGGCGTTGCGTAATTAGCTGGGCTGGTAAGCTATCTATCGTAAACTCTGCTGGTTGCGGTAAATTATTGGCGCTGGCAAGTAAGCTACGCAAAGATGGCTCTTGCAAATTAGTAAGTGCCACTAGCGATTTTAGAGTGCTATCACACTGCGCTTGCTGACCGATTAAACTAGATTCGGTTGCGCGCAAACTCGCCTCTGCCAGCGCGGCATCAGCTGGGGAAGAAAAGCCAGCACCTGCTAAAATATTGGTCAAACGTGTTGTTTCTTGTTTTGAATTAAGCGCTTGCTGGTATGCCGCCACCGATAATAAACAGGCACGATAGTCTAAATAACTAGTCGCCACTTCTGCCGCTAAGCTCACTCTGGCAGTGTGCCAATCATTTTCTTTAGCTTGTAAGCGAGCATCGGCAGCTTGTTTAGAAAACTTAATGCCACCAAATAAATCCAGTTCCCAAGCGGCATCTAGGTTGCCTGATTTACTAGTCGATAGGCTGCTAGTACTACCACCACTCACACTTGTTCCAACATTGCCCGATACGCTTGAACCACTAGCACGGCTTGCAGATATGTTGCCAGTCAGCGCGGGTAAACCCTGCGCACTAGCCGCCACCGTATTAGCGCGGGCTGATTTAATGTTAGCAATGGCTTTATTTAATGTTGGGCTGTTGGTTTCTGCAGCTTGCAATAAACGTGTGAGTACGGGGTCATTAAACTGTTTCCACCAACCAATCAACTGCTCCACTTGCCCCGCATGAGGTAAGCGATTATCTGGATTTTCTGTTAATTTGGCTTGGCCTACTTGTTTAGCTTGCCAGGCTTCTGGTGCTTTAATATTAGGTTTTAAGTAATCAGGAAAAATACTGCATCCACTAGCCAATACTGTAAAACTAATCACCAAGCTAAATTTGAGTTTAAATAGCGTTCTCATCGATTACTTTCTTCAAGTTGTTTTTTATTAGATATTCCGTATAAGAAAATTTTTACTACATAAGCAATATGGCCGTCTACATCCCAGTTATCTTCTAAAAATCCTAGCACTGCTTTATGGCGCGGCTCTGAAATCAACATATGGCAAAACATAGCGGCAGCTTTATCTGAATTCTCAATTTGTATATTGCCTTTAGCTACTTGCTGAGCTAAATAATCGGCTATTACACCTTGTATGCGCTGCGGACCATTTGCCTTCATTTTGTTAGTAAACTCGGGAAATCGTGCCGCCTCTGCCACGACTATCCGGTAAAACGAAACCAAACCAGGGCTAGTGACACGCTCTAGCATTAAGTGCCCAAGTGCCGCTAAACCTGCTTGCGGTAGCATATTTTCTAAGCCTGCTATTGCTTGCATTTGTTCTATATCACGCCCGACCATACACGAGACAGAAGCCACCATTAAATCGGCTTTATTAGCATAGCGCTCATAAATAGTACGGGTAGAAACACCCGCCGCACTGGCGATTTTGGCAATGCTTGCCAAGCCATATCCATCTCGCATAAAAATCGTCAAAGCATGGTCTAGTAAAGTGTTTAGGCGCTCTGCCTCACTACCTAATAGCGGGCGCCCCAACTTAGGTTTAGTAATAGATGCAGGTTGTTTTTTATCTACAGGATGTTCAGGTGTTTGATTAATCATATTAATAAAATCTCACATTAATAAAAACAAAACGTTTCATTTTCATTATTTCATTAAAGTTCAACTTAAGCAATCTTAAAAAAATGAATATTGGGTAAAGTGTTGTAAAGATGATCAGTGCTTGTAGCAATGATAAACAACGTCGAAAACTTGTTGAGTTTTAGTAATTTGAGAGCTACTTAATTTTCAATGCAGTACTAACCAATACTAAAGTGTATTAATAGTTTTTAAATAAAAAAAATGGTCGCATAAGCGACCATTTTTCATTTTCTACACTTAAAAAAACTAAGCAGCAAAGTTAGCTGAGGCAAAATCCCAGTTAGCAAGAGATGCTAAAAATGTTTCTACGTATTTGGGGCGTGCATTACGGTAATCAATATAATAAGCATGTTCCCAAACATCAATGGTCAGCAACGCAGTATCGCCAGTAGTTAATGGCGTACCAGCAGCGCCCATATTGACAATATCTACAGAACCATCGGCTTTTTTGACTAACCATGTCCAGCCAGAACCAAAATTACCTACGGCTGAAGTTTGAAAGGCTTTTTTAAAGTCATCAAATGAACCCCATTTAGCATTAATTGCATCAGCTAAAGCACCTGTTGCTACGCCGCCACCATTAGGTTTCATACTGTTCCACAAAAAAGTATGATTCCAAATCTGGGCTGAATTATTGTAAATACCAGCGGCTGATTTTTTAATAATTTCTTCCAAGTTTAAGCTTTCAAACTCGGTACCTTTGATGAGGTTATTAAGGTTAGTCACATAAGCTTGGTGATGTTTACCGTAATGAAAATCTAAAGTTTCTTCTGAAATGTGGGGTGCTAATGCGTCTTTAGCATAAGGTAATGCTGGTAATGTATGTTCCATAACAACTCCTATTAACGATTAAAAATTATGATTATTTGTACTACGAAAATTGTACTGCGAAATTTAATACTTGCGAAACATTAAACGTAAATTGCACTGAAGTGGCATTTTATAATTGGCTAATCTTTAACAATTTATTTTACATCTTACTTTTAGCCCTTGGATGTGCGCTGTCGTACACTTTAGCTAAATGTTGAAAATCTAAATGTGTATAAATTTGTGTGGTACTGATATTGGCATGTCCTAGCATTTCTTGTACCGCACGCAAATCTCCACTTGATTGTAGCATGTGCGAAGCAAAGCTATGACGCAATAAATGCGGGTGAACGCAGGTATCTAAACCTTGTTTAATTGACCATTCTTTTACTCGATATTGCACAGCGCGTTGCGTGATTCGATTACCTTTTTGAGTAATAAATACAGCTTGTTCATTTGGGTTATTCACTAAAATATTAGCGCGTACTGGTAACCAATTAGCAATGGCCTGCAAAGCATAGCTACCTACAGGCACAATACGCGTCTTGTTGCCCTTACCTGCGACGGTTGCTTGGCCTTGCAATGCATCAATCGCCACAACATTTAAGTTCACCAGCTCGCTTAGACGCAATCCTGATGAGTAAAAAAGCTCTAGCATGGCGTGGTCACGTACGCTTAAAACATCATCAGCCGAAACATCAACTAATTTAATAGATTGTTCTATTGATAACGATTGTGGCAGCGTTTTTGCAGGTTTTGGCGCGCGCAAACCCGTGATTGGATTATTAAAACATTGCTGCTGATGGATTAAAAAATTATAAAAACCACGCCAAGCGGATAACCGACGCGCAATTGTCTTGCTACTCAAACCATGGCTGTGCATGGTGACAATCATGCGACGTATATCGTTAATTTTTAGTACATCAAGTGCTTGATGGTTAGATAAAATAGCGAGCTGCTGTAAATCTCGTGCATAATTTTCGAGAGTAAGCGCGCTTAAGCCACGTTCAAAAGCTAAAAAATCTAAATACTTTTTATGATAATCAACAGTTTGCAAAATATTCTAATGTGCAAAACTAGTCTATATAACGCAAAAAGGATGCACTTACTAGCTCGCCTATACGCTTAAGAAACATGGTGCCCATTTCGGGGTAAAAGCGACGCGCATCATCACTGGCTAAAATAAGTGCACCAAATATTTTATTACTATGTAACGGAATCACAGCATAAGATTGATCATCTGCGTTAAGCCAAGTTTTAATAGTAGATTCGGGTGCAATTCCACAATATGGCGCTTCTAAATTTTGAATCCAATCTAACAGGGCGGAGTTTTGTAACGTGTCTAAAGCAAAAATTGGATTTTCTGCATCATTGTTATCTCTGGCATTAGTCCAAATTTTAAGTACAGCATTAGGAACATTGAGCTCCATTTGTAAATAATGGTGCAAAAGCTGTACCAAAATTTCTAGTTGCTGGCTGGCTAGTAAACCTAATGTGAGTGCGTGTACTTTATTACTAATGGCCTCATTTTCATTACCTATTTTGACCAACTCTGCAAATTTTGATTCTAATGCATTTATTTTGTCGCGTTGTGCCAGCTGTTGACGTTCTGCAAGTGAAATAGTGCCGCTGCCGTGCGGACTAGGCAGATATAAATCGGCCAAAAGTGCTGGATGCTGCTCAAAAAAATAAGGATTATTTTCCAGATACAGCTTAATTTGATTTTCTTGTAATTGGCTATCTTGCATATGCTTTCCTTGAAATGCTTACACTTTTTAAATGACTATGCTTTATCTAAAACTTTATTTGAATATTTGAACCAAAAATCAGCTCAGCTCAATTTCACCTTCAAATACAATTTCAGCGGGGCCAGTCATTAATACTGGCGCGCCCTCACCTTGCCAAGCAATGTTGAGCTCACCACCCCGAGTACTAACTTTTACTGGCGATTTAAGCACGCCATGTTGGATACCACTTACAACTGCTGCACACGCACCAGTGCCACAACTCAGCGTTTCACCACTACCACGCTCAAATACCCTGAGTTTGATATGGTGAGTGTCCACTATTTGCATAAAACCTGCATTAACTCGTTGTGGAAATTGAATATGATGCTCGATTAAAGGGCCTGTTTTCAATACAGGCGCAGTATCAACATCGTCCACCATTTGCACCGCATGTGGGTTGCCCATAGACATTGCAAAAATTTGTATGGCTTGTCTAACATTATCTGACTCAGCATTATCTAACCCAGCAACATCCAGCCAATAATGCTGGGCACGCGCTTCTGCAATAAACGGTATGAGTTTAGGCTCAAATATGGGCGCACCCATATTCACTGTCACCTGATTATTTGTCTCTAACGTTAACGTAATGATACCGCTCGCGGTTTCTACCGCAATTTCACGCTTATTTGTTAAGCCTTTGTCCACTACAAAACGCACAAAGCAACGCGCCCCATTACCACACTGCTCCACCTCTCCACCATCTGCATTGAAAATACGATAGCGAAAATCAACATTGGGTGTATGCGTGTTTTCAACCAGCAATAGCTGATCACAGCCTACTCCGAATTGACGATTAGCGAGCTGCTGAATTTGTTGAGCCGATAAATTGACGGCTGATGTTGTGGCATCAAGCACTACAAAATCATTACCGGCACCCTGCATTTTAGTGAATCTAAGTTTCATGTTGTTTCGTATACTAATGAAATTTTAATTATTTTGGTGTTTTATAACGTTGGTAACTCCACAAATATTGGGCTGGGCGTAATTTTACCAAGTCTTCAATACCGTGATTAATGGCCTGCGGACTAGAGTCCGCATCAAGCGATTTAAAATGTAAATGATAGCCACGCCCATAGGATAAACGTTCACCAAAAATGAGTATGACAGAAGCACCTGTAGTTTGTGCAAGCTTGCTAGCTAAAGTCATGGTGTAAGCTGGATGACCAAAAAAATCTGCCCATTCGCCTTCGCCTAAAGCCGGCACTTGATCAGGTAAAACGCCAATTGCATCTCCATTACGTAGCGTTTTAATTAAGCTACGTACACCTCGCATATTGGTTTCGGCTAAAGTGATTTTGCCTTGACCGCGACCGCTCATCATAATAGGTTGTAGCCATCGGGTGCGTGGCGGACGAAACAATACAGTGAGTGGCATTTGCGCACCTAAAAATTGCGCGGTAATTTCAAAGCAACCTAAGTGCGGTGTTAAAAAAATGATGCCTTTTTTGGCATTAAGCGCTTGTTCAACATGCGCCCAGCCAGTGCAACCTTTTACCCACTTAACCGTCTTATTTTGCGGATTAAGCCAGATAGCGAGGCTTTCGAGTAAACCTTTACCAACCTCTTGGGCGGTTTGATGCACTAGATTTTGATATTGGTGTGTGTTTGGCGCAATATCAGCCATAAATAAGTTTTTACGAATACGGCGGGAAAATTTCTGGTCAGTGAGAAACATCACCCATCCAAGCAATACTCCTAAGCCATGCAAAATCGGCAATGGTAATTTAAATATTAATTTTAACAAACGATTTAACATGTACTACTTTGGAAGTTATCTATTTCTTGATATTCTATATGGTTTAGTAGTTTGAATTTAGCGTATTCGTTTAAAAAGTAACACTTAAGTACTCAATTCAACACCATCATCATCCACGGAAATTTAATGAGCGAATATTTATTTACATCAGAATCAGTATCAGAAGGCCATCCAGATAAGCTTGCAGATCAAGTATCTGATGCAATTTTAGATGCCATTTTAACGCAAGATCCAACAGCACGTGTGGCGGCTGAAACCCTAGCCAACACAGGTCTAATTGTATTAGCTGGTGAAATTACCACAACAGCTAATGTGGATTACATTAAAGTGGCGCGTGATACGATTAAACGCATTGGCTACGATAACACTGAGTATGGCATTGATTACAAAGGTTGCGCGGTACTGGTAGCGTACGATAAACAATCTCCAGATATCGCACAAGGTGTTGATGGCGCACATGATGACCCGCTAGATCAAGGTGCTGGTGACCAAGGCTTAATGTTTGGTTATGCAGTCAATGAAACGCCGCAGCTTATGCCATTGCCAATTTGGCTAAGCCATCGCTTGATGGAACGCCAGGCGCAACTGCGTAAAGATGGCCGCTTACCTTGGTTACGTCCAGATGCAAAATCACAAGTGACAGTGAAATATGTCAATGGCAAACCTGACTCAATCGATACCGTGGTTGTTTCTACTCAACACTCACCAGAAATTTCTTTGGAAATGATACGTGAGGCGGTGATTGAGGATATTATCAAACCAGTATTGCCAAAAGAGCTGATTAAAGGTGAGATTAAATTTTTAGTTAACCCAACAGGGCGATTTGTAATTGGCGGCCCACAAGGGGATTGTGGCTTAACGGGACGTAAAATCATTGTTGACACTTATGGTGGTGCTGCGCCACATGGTGGTGGTGCATTTTCTGGTAAAGATCCATCAAAAGTTGATCGTAGCGCCGCGTATGCAGGCCGTTATGTGGCTAAAAACATCGTTGCAGCCGGCTTGGCTGATAAGTGCTTAGTACAAGTTAGCTATGCCATTGGCGTTGCACAGCCCACTTCAGTCATGGTTGAAACCTATGGCACTGGCAAAGTATCAAATGGAGTATTAACACAATTGGTGTTAGATCACTTTGATTTACGCCCAAAAGGCATCGTCAAAATGCTAGATTTACTTCGCCCTATTTATCAAAAAACCGCAGCTTATGGGCATTTTGGTCGAGATGAGCCTGAATTTACTTGGGAAAGCACAGATAAAGCATCGGTATTAAAAGCCGCCGCAGGGTTTTAATAACAGGTAATAACTGTATGCTCAGTTTGATTAGTTGGGCGGAAAATAGGTAAACTTTTAAAGTTTCTTTCATTTTATTAATGCGGTAATGATGCCTATTTATTACCGCAAAATCAGCGGTGATAGTTGACTATGCGGTAATCATCAAAAATATATCTGGCAACAAGCTGAATGGCCGCAATGGTTGTTTAATTCGGCTGCATTTTCACAACTATTAGCACAGGTTAATGTTGAACGCGGACGCTTGCTTGGTTCTATGCAGGCATTGGGCTTTAAGCTGGCTGAAGAGGCTAGCCTTAAAGTATTAACCAGTGAAGTGGTTAAATCGAGTGAAATAGAAGGTGAGCGACTTAATCCTGAAGCGGTACGGTCATCCATAGCTAGAAGGTTAGGCATAGAGGCTGGTGGCCTTGTGCCGTCGGATAAGCATGTCGATGGTGTAGTGGAAATGGTGTTAGATGCTACACGCAATTGCAGCGCAGCATTAACACACGAGCGTTTATTTGGCTGGCACGCAGCACTTTTCCCTACAGGTCATAGTGGCATGTTCAAACTCACCGTTGCAGCCTATAGAGATGAAGCAGCAGGTGCAATGCAAGTTGTTTCAGGTGGCATAGGCAATGAGAAAGTGCATTATGAAGCACCTTCAGCCGCAATACTTCAAACAGAAATGACTGACTTTTTAGACTGGTTTAATCACGAGTTAGGATTAGACCCTGTCATCAAGGCTGGGTTAGCACACTTGTGGTTTGTTACCTTACACCCGTTTGATGACGGTAACGGGCGAATAGGCCGCGCAATATGTGATATGTCTTTGGCTCGCGCGGATGGGTTACCGCAAAGGTTTTATAGTCTGTCCGCCCAAATGCAGCGTGAGCGTGAAGACTACTACAATGGTTTAGAGGAAACACAAAAAGGCACGTTAGATGTAACTGCTTAGCTTGCGTGGTTTTTAGGTTGTCTATTACGCACAATGGAAAGCGCAAATGAAGAGCTAAAAGGCGTGGTCTATTTAGCTAACTTAAGCCATCGTTTGCCGAGTGGCAAGTTGAATGAGCGTCAAATGAAAATGCTGAACATGATGGTGCATGGTTTTAATGGCAATCTCACAACAGGTAAATGGGCAAAGATTGCACAGTGTTCTACAGATACCGCTTTGCGTGATATAAGTGAGCTAGTTGAGTTAGGTATTTTACTAAAAGCTGGTGAGTCAAGACGTGCTGCTCACTATGTTTTAAGTAGGCTTTAAATAGAAATCAGTTTCAAACACCACATAATTTTTAATTTTATAAATTAAAGTGAGAATTAGATGAAAATAGATGAACAAACATCTGTAAAAATTAGCTGGTTAAAATCGCTCATGATTCTTGAAGTTATTTATATACATATGGCTTCCAACTACATAAAACCACTAGTAGATAACCATGATGCATCAACTAGCTTTTATCGATTCATTATTTATTTACTGTCAGACACTATAAACAGTACAGCCGTTCCTCTATTTTTTGTAATTTCAGGGCTGCTATTTTTCAATAATTTCTTACCAACATATCAAATTTACGTCAAAAAAATTGAGTCAAGAATTGCAACACTTGCAATACCGTATATGTTTTGGAATTGCACTTATTTTCTCTTTAAGCTCATTATTCAAATTACCCCATTTCTGAAAGATAAATTGAGTGGTGACAGTAAAAGAGTATTAGATTACACGGCTTTTGATTATTTTAACGCCTTCGCTGGTTGGACTACATATCCACTTTCATATCAGTTTTGGTTTGTGAGGGATTTATTGATATTGGTACTTATATCACCTATCATATGGATAGGTTCAAAATATCTTTCATGGATTCTGCCGTTAGTATTTTTCATATTATGGAGTACAGGCATAAATAGAGTAATCAACATAAATTATGCCTCTTTGATATTCTTTTCAATAGGTTGCCTAATTGCGCAAGAGCGAGCGCCAATTAGGTTAAGTTTAAACCTACAGCAATTGTTGTTAATTGCTTATGGTCTATGTGCTTTGCTAGTATCTATCGACCATATTTGCAGTCTAGGACTACCAGATATATCCAATAAGTTAATAATCATGCTAGGTGTACCAGCTATTTGGTATGGGACAGATACTCTGCTTAAGATAAATTGGCTAAAATCACTTCTTCTTTTGATGACACCATTTGCATTTTTTGTGTACGCAGCACATGAGCCAATATTAGGGATGACAATGCACGTTATTACTAAGGTTTCTTTTTTATCAAATACCCATGAAAAAGTATTTATTCTCTATTTGGTCTACCCAATCTTGCTGGCTGCCATCTTATTACTACTTGGTATGGTACTAAAAAAACTTTTACCAGTTTTATACGGTGTCGCAACAGGTGGTAGAGGATAGTATTGTTTGTCTAGAGGGGTTAAAGCAAAAGAATAATAGCAAAAGCGTTTCGTAGCAATTACGTACTTATCACAAAACAATCGCTAACATTACAACTTAGCAGAAGTTATGTCTTTTTCGGTGTATGGCATGGCTAGGTTGATTGTGGCAAAATCAACTAAAGCAATATTCGATATTGTTTTTAAAGAAAATAAAAATAGTTGCAATAACTAACCAAATAATTATATTTAGACCCTCAATCGCAAGAATTAGCCCCTATTTATTATTTAATCTAAACAATTGCTTGCGTCAATTTATTTATATAATCGCAAGTAAATGATTAAAAGAATAACCACTCAACAAGCCAGAGTAGGCATGTATATCGAGGCGTTTGGCGGTGCTTGGATGGATAATCCTTTTTGGAAAAAATTTATCAAGCTAGAGACTGATAAAGATTTACAAATATTGCTCGGCAGTGCTATTAAACAGATCACGATTGATACGCTTAAGGGTTTAGATGTTGAGCTGATTGCGCCAGTTGTTGTTGAAAAAGTCGTCGCTGAGCCACCTCCCGCTATCAAACCTAAAATATCCACTGCTGATGAGCGCGTAAAAGCTAAAAAAATCATCAGCAAATCTAAAAAAGTTGTTACTGCCATGTTTGATGATATTCGCATGGGAAAAATCTTAGATACAGAATTTACTACGCCGCTCATTGAGCAAATTTCATCTTCGCTAGATCGGAATGCTGGCGCATTGTTGAGCCTTGTTAGCCTAAAAAACAAAGACGATTACACCTATATGCACAGCGCGGCGGTTTGTGTGTTGATGATGCGTTTAGGTCGTGAGCTAAAGCTATCTGAGACTGAAATTAAGCGAGCTGGCGCAGCGGGGCTGATGCACGATTTAGGTAAAATTAAAGTTTCACAAAATGTATTAAACAAACCTGGGGCATTAACTAACGAAGAGTTAAACCATATTAGGCTTCATCCTGAGTTAGGGCATGCCTTACTCATAGAGGCACAAATATTAGACCCGGTGACGCTAGACGTTTGCTTACATCATCATGAAAAAGTGGATGGCACTGGTTACCCGCATCAATTAAAAGCCGATGAAATCAGTATTTTTGCCAAAATGGCCGCCGTTTGTGATGTGTATGATGCCGTAACCTCTAACCGACCTTACAAAGCAGGCTGGGCGCCAGGTGTGGCATTGCAGCGCATGGCGCAGTGGACTGGGCATTTTGACGATTTTATTTTTAAAGCCTTTGTAAAATGCTTAGGTATTTACCCAGTGGGTTCATTTGTTGGGCTTAAATCAGGACGTTTAGGTGCGGTTGTAGATCAAGCGGCTAATAGTTTGCTTACACCAATCGTTAAAGTTTTTTACTCTACTAAATACCGATATTATATTCCTGTTGAAATCGTTGATTTGTCTAAAAAACATGTGAATGATCAAATTTTAGGCATTGAAGACCCTGTTTTGTGGGGCATAGACCATGTTGCAGAATATCTAGATTGAATTTTTGAGATTTTATATAGTCGTAGTACAATCTTGAAATTCCGAGGAACGCTGCAAGAACTGATATTTTTATCAGCATCCTAGGCTCGGAACCGTACCAAACGGCGTTCATTTTCATAAACCGTGCCTGACATGGAAAATGGATGAGCAAATGCCGTGCAATTGTCTGCACTCATCACCATACTTTTTCTTGCCAGTCGCTCATTTTTAGGATTCTGAAATGAACACTGTAACCGATATTAAAACAGCTATTAAAGATTATGTAATTGCTGACATCAATTTAGCCGCATTTGGCCGTAAAGAAATTGCTATTGCTGAAACTGAAATGCCAGGTTTAATGGCTATTCGCGAAGAATTTTCATTAATACAACCGCTCAGAGGGGCGCGCATTACAGGCTCTCTACACATGACAATTCAAACTGCTGTGCTTATTGAAACACTTAAAGATTTAGGTGCTGAAATTCGCTGGGCGTCATGTAATATTTACTCCACACAAGACCATGCAGCGGCAGCGATTGCCGCTGGCGGCACACCAGTATTTGCCATTAAAGGCGAAACCCTTACAGAATATTGGGATTACACACACCGTATTTTTGATTGGATGGACGGTGGTTACACCAATATGATTTTAGATGACGGTGGCGATGCAACATTGCTACTACATTTAGGTACACGTGCTGAAAAAGATTTATCTGTCATTGCTAACCCAACTTCAGAAGAAGAAATCTGTTTATTTAATGCCATTAAAGAAAAATTAAAAGTAGACCCAACTTGGTATTCAGTGCGCCTAGCAGCCATTATGGGTGTAACAGAAGAAACCACGACTGGCGTACATCGTTTATATCAAATGCACAAAGAAGGCAAATTAGCTTTCCCAGCAATCAATGTCAATGATTCTGTGACTAAATCAAAATTCGATAATTTATACGGTTGTCGCGAAAGCTTAGTCGATGCAATTAAACGCGCTACCGATGTAATGATTGCAGGTAAAGTAGCCGTAGTAGCAGGTTATGGCGATGTTGGTAAAGGTTCTGCACAAGCTCTGCGTGCCCTATCTGCCCAAGTTTGGGTAACAGAAGTCGATCCAATTTGTGCTTTACAAGCAGCAATGGAAGGCTACCGTGTAGTGACGATGGATTACGCTGCTGAACATGCTGATATTTTTGTGACTGCAACAGGCAACTATCACGTGATTACGCATGACCACATGGCAAAAATGAAAGATCAAGCCATTGTGTGTAATATTGGTCACTTTGATAACGAGATTGACGTTGCTAGCTTGGAAAAATACGAGTGGGATGAAATCAAGCCACAAGTTGACCACGTGATTTTCCCCAATGGCAAAAAAATTATCCTGCTGGCAAAAGGTCGCTTAGTGAATTTAGGTTGTGGCACTGGTCACCCAAGTTATGTGATGAGCTCTAGCTTTGCTAATCAAACCATCGCACAAATTGAACTGTTTACGCGCATTGCAGATTATCCAGTTGGCGTTTACACGCTACCTAAACATTTAGATGAAAAAGTAGCGGTATTGCAATTGAAAAAACTCAACGCGCAACTCACTACCTTAACAGATGTACAAGCAGCTTATATCGGCGTATCAAAACAAGGCCCTTACAAACCAGATACTTACCGCTATTAATTTATAGCTTTAATTAACACTTTAAATTTTAGGAGAAATTGATGAAACTAATCATTGCTTGGATTTTAAACGCGCTTGCATTACTTGCGGTAACTTACGTAGTGCCAGGCATTCACATTACTGGCTTTACAAGCGCGCTATTGGCTGCGGCAGTGATTGGTTTTGTTAATATGCTCATTAAACCGATATTGGTATTACTCACATTACCCGTCACTATTTTAACTTTAGGGTTGTTTATTTTAGTGATTAATGGTGTTTTATTTTACGGTGTGGGGCATTTTCTTGAAGGATTCTCCGTAACAACCATAGGCGCAGGCATTATTGGCGCATTGGTTTATAGTTTTATTTCATGGGTATTATCATCAGTTTTGTTGGATGATAAATAATAAATTGGATTTACATATCTAAAATAGCTTAGCTAAAAATCTTACATTTAAGGCTTATCATACCGACAAAAGTCGGTATCTAGCTTCTTAAAGTGATGCAATTCTTTCGTATCGCAATATGCGGCTGAGCTTTAGTCAAACGCCGAATAACGTAAAACTATTGGCAGTTAAGTAAACCACAAGTAATAGATAAAAATAATGAATAAACACTCTACAAAAATGCGCTACAGCTTTGAATTTTTTCCACCCAAAACCAATGAAGGCGTAGCTAACTTGCGCGAAACGCGTAAGCAATTAGCGCAATTTAACCCTGAATTTTATTCAGTGACATTTGGTGCTGGCGGCTCAACGCGCGATCGCACCATGGAAACTGTGCAAGAAATTCAAACAGAAGGCTTTGAAGCTGCACCGCATATTTCTTGTATTTCATCGACAAAACAAGAACTTAGCGACCTCTTGGCTGCCTATAAAAGTTGTGGTATGAAGCGCTTAGTGGCTTTACGTGGCGATATTCCATCAGGCGAAGCAAGTACTGGCGACTTTAAACATGCCAATGAGCTAGTCGAGTTTATACGCCAAGAAACCGGTGATTGGTTTCATATTGAAGTCGCGGCTTACCCAGAAGTGCATCCTGAAGCGCATTCAGCTAGCATGGATTTATCATGTTTTAAAGCCAAAGTAGATGCTGGCGCTAACTCTGCCATTACACAATATTTTTATAATGCAGATGCTTACTTTCAATTTGTAGATCGCTGTGACAAAGCAGGCATTACTATCCCCATTGTGCCAGGCATTATGCCGATTAATAATTTCACGCAACTAGCACGTTTTTCTAATATTTGTGGCGCAGAAATACCGCGTTGGTTACGTTTGCGTTTAGAAGAGTTTGGCGATGATTTGCCGTCTTTACG
>JAYVFU010000080.1:0-14936 GCA_043772865.1 Methylophilaceae bacterium | reverse complement strand
GCGGATAGATACTGAAGTTACCATCAGAATTGTAGATGCTGACGAAGCGCGTGCTTTAAATCATGAGTATCGCGGTAAAGATTATGCGACTAATGTGCTCACTTTTCCGCTGACAGAAGAGCCGCATTTAATGGGTGATATTATTTTATGCGCAGAAGTCATTGCACAAGAAGCGCTCATGCAAAATAAGCCGTTAATCGCGCATTATGCCCATTTAACTGTGCATGGCATTTTGCATTTGCATGGTTATGACCATGAAACTGAAGCACAAGCTGGATTAATGGAGGCAATTGAAACACAAATTGTCACCAAACTGGGGTATGCTAACCCTTATCTTATTACTGAGGATGCCAACTAAATGGCTACCGAGTCGGAAAAACGTACCACGCAAGAAAACACCAAAGAAAAGCCCAGTTTATTAGAGCGCCTCAGTCACTTTTTGCTACGCGAGCCTGAAGACCGCGAACAACTCGTTGAGTTACTTCACGGCGCTTATGAAAACAGTCTGATGGATGCAGATTCACTCGCCATGATAGAGGGCGTGCTGCAAGTCAGCGAAATGCAAGTGCGCGATATTATGATTCCGCGTTCACAGATGGATGTCATTGACATTACCGATTCCCCAGAAAAGTTTATTCCGCACGTCATTGCAACCGCGCACTCGCGCTTTCCCGTGATTGAAGATGATAAAAACGATGTGATTGGCATTTTGCTCGCCAAAGATTTATTGCGCTATTACGCGGGTGAAGATTTTGAAGTACGCGATATGTTGCGCCCTGCGGTATTTATCCCTGAATCAAAACGGCTCAATATTTTGCTAAAAGAATTCCGCAGCAATCGTAACCATATTGCGATTGTAGTTGATGAATATGGTGGCGTAGCAGGCATGGTGACAATTGAAGATGTGCTGGAACAAATCGTTGGCGATATTGAAGATGAATACGATTATGACGAAGATGAAGATAACATTCTGCAAGACGGTCACGGTAAGTTTCGCGTAAAAGCACTCACAGAAATTACTGATTTTAACGAAATTGTCGGTACAGAACTCAGCGATGAAGAGTTTTCTACTATTGGTGGTTTAGTCGTGAATCAATTTGGTCATTTACCTAAACGCGGTGAACATGTGAGCTTTGATGGATTGAGCGTCACCGTGGTGAGAGCCGATAGTAGACGCTTACATTCTATTTTAGTAGAAGTATTAAGAGAGCAAATTGAGGATTAAATACCACGCAAATCAAGTGGTGCTGTTTATCAAAGCAAGCGTAAGATGAAAATTTGAATAAGGAACTAACAGATTTCGATATGTTCCTAGCATCTATAATGCATTTTTGCATGAGATAGGGAGAAGCAGCATGAAAACGAGAACAGTTTCATCAACTTTATTTGCACTATTATCCGCAACTGCACTTTTTGCATCAGTGAGTTTTAGCCAGCTTGCATTAGCTGATGACCCAACAAAAATTATGCCCGTTAGCACTGGTGATTTACCAACAACAGAAAAAGAATTTGTTGAAACGATTAACAAGTTTGATAAAAAGCAAATTGTAGAAAAACTCGGCGAACCTAGTAATGCAGAAGATGTAAAAATCAAAGGTTCGGATAAAGTGGTGGCTTCAATTTGGCATTATCATTATTTAAACACTAGCCCAGATGGTGAGTATTACCAAACCACTGAATTAGATTTTATTGATGATAAAGTAGTAGTGGTGGTGTTTTTAAATAATGATGGCACAGATGTAGAAGCGGGTCAAAAGTATGATGTACCTGATGCTAAAGCCAATATGTAGGTAACAGCTTTTAATAAAAAAGGGCAATTGAATCGCCCTTTTTTTGCTTATATTTTAGTATTAAATCTAAAAATTTATGAAACCTTAAAATTATTTTTTGAGTGAATCGCGAATTTCACGCAATAACAAAATATCATCGGGTGTTGCTGGTGTGGCAACTGGTACTTCTGCTTTTTTAAGTCTATTCACTTGTTTCACCAACATAAAAATCACAAAGGCTAAGATTATAAAGTTAATTAAAATGGTAATAAAATTACCATAACCCAATACTGGCACGCCTGCTTTAGTGAGTGCCGCATAAGTATCCTCAACCCCTGCTGGGACAGCGCCTAATTTAACGTACAAGTTTGAAAAGTCTGGGCTGCCGAACACTGCGCTTACCAATGGCATAATAATATCTTTAACCATTGAATCTACTATTTTGCCGAATGCCGCACCAATAATCACACCTATAGCTAAATCAACTACATTGCCCTTCATCACAAATTCTTTAAACTCTGAACTAATACTCATTTATTTCCCCTATTAATTTATAATTAGTGATTAAAAGTAAATCATGTCATCCACTTTTTATTTCGTTATATCTATGTGTGTAACACAACTAAAATCAATATAAACTTTTACATCTGACACTGTCAACTTGTAAAATCAGTTCAAATAATCAAAGCAAAAAATAACCTTATTTAGCAGTTACAATGCGTTTTATTTATTACTCAAATAATTACCTCATGATTAAACAAACTGTTAATAGGCAATTTATCCATGCAAGTACAGCGTTTTTGTTAGGTGTATTGGCAGTATTTGGTTTTGCTCCGTATTATTTTTACTTAATTCCAGTGGCTTCACTCGTTGGATTGTTTTACTTATGGCAGCAAGCAAATACGCCAAAACAGGCTGCAAAAATAGGGTTTATGTTTGGTTTAGGCTTATTTATTGTAGGTATTTATTGGATTTATATTAGTTTGCATGACTTTGGTGGCATGCCATGGTGGATGGCAGGTTTTGCCACTTTTGTATTGTGTGCGTTTTTGTCACTTTTCCCTGCAACGGTTGCATATTTAAGTAAGTGCTGTGGTTATTTGCTATTAAGCATCCCAGTTTTTTGGGCATTATCTGAGTGGGTCCGCAGTTGGATTTTTACGGGATTTCCTTGGCTAACCTTTGGTTACAGCCAAGTACCCCATAGTCCCTTAGTGGGTTTTATGCCAATTATTGGCGTATATGGCGTCTCGTTCATCACCGTGCTTATCGCGGCATTAATAGCGTTAAGTATCAACCATATTAAAACCTGGCGACTAAAAGCTATCATCGCAATAGTGTGCATTATTACGTTGGGTTGGCTACTAAAATGGGTGAACTGGACTACGCCAATCGGCGTGCCTCTTAGCGCCTCACTGTTACAGGGCAACATTGGGCAAGATATCAAATGGTCACCCGAAATGGCCGAGCACACCTTGCAAACTTATTTAACCATGGCACAGCAAAGTCATACGCAGCTAATTGTGCTGCCAGAAACAGCTTTACCAATGCTGGCAAACCAAATTCCTGAACTATCTATTTTAGCTTTTAAAAATCATGCTTTAAAAAATCAAGGGGATATTTTAATCGGCGCGGTTGAAGGCATTTCAAAGGCAAACTCTGCTGAACCAAATGCCTATTTCAACAGCTTGCTCAGCATAGGTACGGCACCCACACAAACTTATCGAAAATCACATTTAGTGCCGTTTGGCGAATTTATACCGCTTAAAAATGTATTCGGTTGGGTTTATCGTGAATGGTTAAATATTCCGTTAAGCGACTTATCGCGTGGGGGGCTACAGCAACCCATGCAACTTAGCGGTCAGCTAGTGGCTATTAATATTTGCTACGAAGACGTGTTTGGCGAAGAAATCATTCATCAATTACCGCAGGCGACCTTACTGGTTAATGCTAGCAACGATGCTTGGTACGGAGACTCCTTTGCAGCATATCAACACTTACAATTTTCGCAAGCACGTGCAATTGAAACAGGTCGAACCATGTTGCGCGCAACTAATACTGGCGCTACTGCTATGATTAATCCACAAGGTGAAGTGTTAGCCCATGCGCCCCACTTCACACAAACCACGCTAAATGTGATGGCACAAGGGTATAACGGCACTACGCCTTATGTGCGCTGGGGTAATTTGCCCATTATTAGCTTACTTTTATTTGTAGCTGCAGGCTTGTTTATTCGCGCATGGAGATACAAAAAAGTCAAAAAATAGCTAATTAAAGCGGCTGCAAGTCGTATAGGGGCAGCCCAACTCGGCCTCAACAATCACTGCCAATGGATTGATTTTAGAAAAAATAGCAATGAAGGCTTGATGCACTTGCTCTAGCTCTGGTGTGGTAGGCTGCGCAATTTTGTTGAGTGTAACGCTGCTATCCACATAAGCCTTAGCAATAGTGCCAGTCTTAGTATTTTTAGCGGATTTTTGCGTAAATACTGTATTGAAAGCATCCTCTCTTGTTTGGCAATATTGGTGTAATGCACCCCAAAACTGCTGCTGTTCGGGCTTGTTATACGCTTTAGTTAAATCGGTGATTAGTGCTTGGCATTTTGCGAATTGTTTCGGAGCGGCGGTGGCAATAAAATCTTTCTCATTGCCAGTTTGTGTATTACATGCTTTTAACTTAAGTAAAAACGGCGCGTTATCAGCCTCTTTGTAAAGCTCATTAGCCGCAGCATCAATACAATCATTCACCGCCGGAAAACCTGAATAAACTGCACTTGGGTTACCCAAACCTATACTGCCCAACACCGTATTAAGCTTAGCTAAATCAAGCTGATTTTTCATTTTTGCATCATAGTAATGGCCATATCCAGCCGTAATGCATAAAGCAGGCAACACAAAAAACGCAGCAACAAACGCCTGTTTTGTCGCTTGATAACGATAAGCGATCACTAAAATAACTGTCATGAGGATACCCATCACCAAGCCTCCTAAATGCGCGGCATTATCAACGTTGGATATGGCACCAGCACCAAATGTCAAGACCAAGCTAATCACTAAGCTAGATAACGGAATTTCACTACGGGATTTATTTTTTACCGCATAGACAATCGCCACACCAAAAATGCCTAAAATAGCGCCAGATGCGCCACAGCTGATAAACAAATGTCCATTACGCGCAATTGCACTTAGCAAGCTGCCCGTTAAGCCAGATAAAATATAAATAGCCGTAAAATAAATTGCGCCAACTTTAGGTTCTAAAATACGGCCTAATGCCCATAAACCTAGCATATTCATGCCTATATGTAGAAAACTGACATGTAAAAACATGCTAGTAAACAAGCGCCAGCATTCGCCCGCAAACACTAATGTAGGAACGTTTGCGCCCCAATCTATCAAAAAAGAATCATGTGCTAAATCGGTAAAAGCACGGGTATCTATTAAGCCCAAGCCCAAGTAAACCGTTATGTTAGCGAGCACAAAAAAAGTAGTGGCAGGAGTGGCGCGTAACGGGTGAATAAATCGAGAAAATTGCATTTAAAACTAATCCTTTAAGCTAACTTTAGGGCGCCTTTACAACTGAGTGCTAGTATAACCAATAGTATAAAACTAACAGTGCTTTTTAGATTGTGCAAAAAGAAGTAAAATCCAATTTACTTTAATCATTGCAGAATAGCTTAGCTTACAAAATAAAAAGCGCAATTGCTTACATCATTACTTATAAGCATAGCTAGATAGCCGCCATTCAATAAAACTATGTCATCACAAACTACGGCAACACCACTCACTTTTCAACAAAGTATATTAACGCTGCAAAGCTATTGGGCAGATCACGGTTGTGCGCTGTTGCAACCCTATGATATGGAAGTGGGTGCTGGGACATCGCACACCGCCACATTTTTACGCTCACTGGGTCCAGAGCCTTGGAAAGCCGCTTATGTTCAACCAAGCCGTCGCCCGAAAGATGGTCGCTATGGCGAGAACCCAAACCGTTTACAACAGTATTATCAATATCAAGTCGTGCTTAAACCAGCACCCGCCAATATTTTAGAACTCTATTTAGGCTCATTAGAAGCATTGGGATTTGACCTGAAACAAAATGACATCCGCTTTGTTGAAGATGACTGGGAAAACCCGACCTTAGGTGCATGGGGCTTAGGCTGGGAAGTTTGGTTGAATGGCATGGAAGTCACCCAATTCACTTACTTTCAGCAAGTAGGGGGCATTGATTGCAAACCTGTTACAGGCGAAATCACCTACGGTTTAGAGCGCCTAGCAATGTATTTACAGGGTGTAGATAACGTTTACAACCTTACGTGGACGCAAGGTGCAATGGGCGAGCGATTAACTTACGGCGACGTATATCTACAAAACGAAAAAGAGCAATCAACCTATAACTTTGAACATTCTGATGTCGATTTTCTTTTCACCGCATTTACTGCACATGAAAAAGAAGCGCTGCTGTTAATCGAAACCAAATTACCGCTACCTGCTTACGAGCAAGTATTAAAAGCCGCGCATACCTTTAATTTACTCGATGCACGTGGTGCAATCAGTGTGACAGAACGTGCGAGCTATATGGGACGCATCCGTAATTTAGCGCGTAGCGTGGCAGCAGGTTACTTAGATAGCCGCGCAAAACTTGGCTTCCCAATGGCACCAAAAAATTGGGCGGATGAAGTGTTATTAAATTTGGCAAAAAATGATCTAACCAAGAAAGCAGCAGCATGAGTACGCAGAACCTATTAGTTGAATTATTTGTAGAAGAACTACCGCCTAAAGCACTTAAAAATTTAGGCAATGCTTTTGCATCAGAATTATGGCTTAAGTTAGCAGACTATTCTCTAGTAGACAGAGGTCAAAAAGTAAACCTAGAGAACGAGAACACATACATCGTATTCGCTTCACCAAGACGTTTAGCCGTTTTAATTAAGAACGTTGCAAGTAAAGCCGTTGATAAAAATATCTTTCAAAAACTCATGCCTGTTAGTGTAGGTTTAGATGCGTCTGGCAATGCCACCCCCGCTTTAATCAAGCGCCTAATCAGCATGGGATTAAATGAAACCGTATTGAGTAAACTCACAAAACAAATGGATGGCAAATCAGAAACTTTGTTTATAGAACTAACGCAAACTGGCGTCAACTTAACAGAAGGCCTGCAAATCGCCTTGCAAGAGGCAATTACTAAATTACCTATCCCCAAAGTCATGACTTACCAATTAGCAGATGGCTGGACTAGCGTAAAATTTGTACGTCCTGCCCATGGCTTAGTGGCTTTACATGGCAGCGAGATTATTCCCGTTAGCGCGCTTGGTTTAACTGCGGGTAATAGTACGCAAGGTCACCGATTTGAAGCGACAGTTTCGCCCATTATTATTAACAATGCCGATAGCTACGCTGAACAACTCAAAACCGAAGGTGCTGTGATTGCCAGTTTTGAAGAACGCCGTAATGAGATTACGCGCCAATTATCAGCCGCTGCTGGTAAATTAGGCTTAAAACCAATTGAAGATGATGCGTTGTTAGATGAAGTCACAGCGCTAGTTGAACGCCCCAATGTATTGGTGGGTGAGTTTGAAATTGAATACCTAGAAGTACCGCAAGAGTGTTTGATTTTAACCATGAAGGCCAATCAAAAATATTTCCCACTACTTGACAACAACAAGCTGACCAACAAATTTTTAATCGTGAGCAATATCAGCCCTACCGACCCAAGTGCAGTGATTGGCGGTAATGAGCGCGTGGTGCGTCCACGCTTGGCCGATGCTAAATTTTTCTTTGATCAAGACCGTAAAAAACCTTTACAAAGCCGTTTAGAGTCTTTAAATAAAGTGGTTTACCACAACAAACTAGGCTCTCAAGCTGAGCGTACAGAGCGTGTTCGCGCCATTGCCAAAGCGATTGGCGGGCAATTAGGTGGTGACGATTTAGCAGCTAAAGCCGACCAAGCCGCCCAACTCGCCAAAGCCGATTTAGTGACGGATATGGTGGGTGAATTTCCAGAGTTACAAGGCATTATGGGGCGCTATTATGCGCAGCATGAGGGCTTGGATAATGATGTGGCTTTTGCGATTGAAGACCATTACAAGCCGCGTTTTGCAGAGGATAACCTCCCAAGAAATCTAACAGGTATTTGTGTGGCCTTAGCTGACAAACTTGAAACTCTAGTTGGGATGTTCGGAATAGGAAACATTCCAACAGGCGATAAAGACCCATTTGCCTTACGTCGCCATGCTTTAGGTGTAATTGGGTGTATTGAAGCACTAGACATTTCCAATGAATTTGGAGCTGACTTCAAAGTAGATATTACTAGCTGGCTTGATATTGCATTATTACAATTTAAAAAATTTGAAGTTCCGCAAGTAACAATTGATCTTGTTTATGACTTTATTCTTGAAAGAAGATGGAATCAGTTAGCTCCACTTTTTGGTATAGAAATTGTTGGCTCAGTGATTACAATACGCCCACCAATTAATCAGATTATGAAACGAGTTAATGCAGTTCTAGCATTTAATAAACTTCTACAAGCGCCTGCCCTAGCCGCCGCCAACAAACGTGTAGGCAATATACTCAAAAAGGTGGAAGGCGAAGTTAAAGCTGAAGTAAACACTAGCTTATTGCAAGAACCAGCTGAAATCGCATTGAACGAAGCATTAAGTAAAGTAAAACCAGAGGCTGATAAACTGTTCGAAGCTGGCGATTACACAGCTTCACTTAAAGCCTTGGCCGCACTTAAAGAACCAGTAGATGCGTTTTTTGACAACGTGATGGTGAATGCAGATGACCCAGCACTTAAGGCAAACCGTTTAGGTTTATTAGCGACCCTACACGCAGCAATGAACCGCGTTGCGGATTTATCTAAGCTTGCAAGCTAAGTGATTGAAAGTATAAATAAATAACTTTGCACGAGTACTCAATCAAAAACTTTCTACTTTCGTCATTCCCGCGGAGGCGGGAATGACGAAAATAAAACGTGCTTATTAATTGAGTAACCGTATATTAGGTTTCAATGTATTAAAGCAATTAAAAAGGATTTCAATTAATGAAATTAGTTATTTTAGATCGCGATGGCGTTATTAATAAAGACTCGGTTAATTTCATTAAAAAACCCAACGAATGGATACCTATTCCTGGGAGTTTAGAAGCCATTGCTTTGCTCAATCAAGCTGGCTTTCGCGTTGCATTAGCCACCAACCAATCTGGCATTAGTCGCGGTTTGTTTGATATGGTAACGCTCAATGCCATTCACGATAAAATGCATCGTGCTTTAAGCCAAATTGGCGGCCGTATAGATGCTTTGTTTTACTGCCCTCATGCGGCAGATGAACATTGCGAATGTCGTAAGCCAAAAACTGGGATGATTGAGGATATTGGCTTGCGCTTTTCTACGCAATTAAAAAATGTACCAGGCGTGGGCGATTCTTTACGTGACTTACAAGCCTTTGCTGATGCGGGTTGCCAGCCTATTTTAGTGCGTACAGGTAAGGGTGAAGAAACGCTGGATAACAGTAAACAAGCCGATAAAGCCCTACCGCCTAATACATGGATTTGCGCAGATTTAGCCGATGCCGCCCACTGTATTATTAGCGAATATTCCTCTTCAAAAGAAAGTAATTAAGCCGCTTCAGTCAGTACCAATTTATGCTATTTTTACGCTCATTCATTTTTACGCTCGGCATGTGGATTTTCACGCCGTTATTTATGACCTCTGCATTATTGGTCGCACCACTGCAAGCTAATGCACGCTACAAATATATTTCAAACTGGGCAAAAATCATGCTGTGGTGGCTGCGTGTTACTTGCCGCATTACGCATCGCGTTATTGGCGTAGAAAACATCCCCGATCATCCAAGTATTATTTTGTCCAAGCACCAGTCCGCGTGGGAAACACTGGCTTTTCAGACGATATTTCCACCACAAGTGTGGGTTTTAAAACGTGAGTTATTGTGGGTGCCATTTTTTGGTTGGGGTTTAGCACTCACCTCCCCTATTGCCATTGACCGCAGCGCAGGTCGCGAGGCACTTAAACAGTTGGTGGCTCTTGGTAAAGATAGATTAAAGCGTGGCTTTTGGGTGGTGATTTTCCCTGAAGGTACGCGTGTAGCGCCGAATATGACGAGTAAATTTCATATTGGCGGCGCGTGGTTAGCGAGTCATGCTGAAGCAACGGTAGTGCCTGTGGCCCATAACGCTGGCGAATTTTGGGGTAAGAACTCATTTATAAAAAGACCCGGTGTCATCACTACAAGTATTGGTCAAGCGATTAATTGCACAGGTATGAAACCTGATGCTATTAACAAGCAAATAGAAGCCTGGATTAACGCTGAAATGTTACAGATTAAGCAGTATTCTTAAGCGTATTAATCATGGCAGAATTTCAACTTAAACTTAAAAATGGTGAAGCAATTCCTTACCAACTACAGCGCACCACACGCCGCACAGTTGGCTTAAAAATCAGCGCTACTGGTTTAGTGATTCATGCACCCAAACGTATTTCACAAGTGCAGCTAGAAAGCCTAATACTGCCAAAAGCAGATTGGATACGTAAAAAACTAGCTGCGCAATTGGCTAACAAAGTGGATGCCATACAATGGAAAAATGGTGAGCCACTATTATTGTTAGGCAACGATATTGCATTAGAAGTGAAGCCAGATGCGGGTAATAAAGCACTAACGTTTGATGCAGGTGTTTTAACAGTAGCGCAAATTGATATTGATGACACAACTACTATCCAACGCAAAGTTATATTATGGTATCAAAAACAAGCATTGCCAGATTTTGCGCGGCGTTTAGAGGTGTTATCAGCGAAACTAGGCGTACCCACACCACAATTATTTTTATCTAATGCCAAATCGCGCTGGGGTAGCTGCAATAGCCGCAAAGAAGTGCGACTCAATTGGCGGCTCATGCTAGCACCGCCACATATTATCAACTACGTTATCTGCCATGAGTTAGCACACCTAAAAGAGATGAACCACTCAGCTAAGTTCTGGGCGGTTGTTGGTAGTATTTATCCCGATTATAAACAGGCAGAAAAAGACCTTAAAGTATGGTCGCCACAGCTACACAGGCTATAAAGTCACCCCCCCCCTGTATTTGTAGTTCGTATTGTTACACCGTAAAGCATGTTAGTATTTTCTTGTTGTTGCAGTATATTTTTATTGAGTTGATTTTAATTAAATTGGCTTGTTGTTAAATAATATAAAAACTAAGGGAGCTAACATGGATTTTCAAACATCAATTAAAACTTGTTTAAACAAATATGCCGATTTTTCTGGCCGTGCATCACGTTCAGAATACTGGTGGTTTATGCTGTTTTATATTTTGGCATATATCGGCTTAGCCATTCTGGCTGGCATCCTGCATTTTCCCATGTTAGTTGCGCTCATTTTAGGCTTGTTTATTCCTGGCATCGCTGCTGCCGCTAGACGATTACATGACACAGGTAAAAGTGGTTGGTGGCAATTATTAAGTATCATCCCGCTTGTAGGTTTAATACTCATTGTATTTTTAGCGCAAGCCGGCACTGCCGAGGGCGATAAATACGGTGCTCCTCCAGTCATTTAAATCCATCAATTCACATGTATTTTGTACCAGCTGGCTAAAAATGTCGCGCTTGTACGAAATACAAACGTTTTTGTAATGGTGCTGCATAAATAATTTTTATAAAGTCTATCGTGGGGCAAATCATCAAAAAAATGATACTCACGATTTAATGATACAAACACCTTGTTAAGCTATACTTTGGTTAACAATATGTAATACTCAAATAGCAACACGTAACACTCGATAGTTATTAATTAACACTTTTAATCAAAGCTTTTTAATCAATACTTAGGATGCCTACCGTGAAAAAAAATCGTCAAACTTCGCTTGTTTTATTAGTCGCATCAACACTCGTTGCAATTACTGCCTGCTCAAATAAAGATGCACCATCTGCTACTGAAACCGCTTCTAAAATGGCGACAA
This sequence comes from Methylophilaceae bacterium, assembly GCA_043772865.1. Lineage (GTDB taxonomy): Bacteria > Pseudomonadota > Gammaproteobacteria > Burkholderiales > Methylophilaceae > JACMMS01. Next base: position 3,202 of record JAYVFU010000080.1, on the reverse strand, counting down.
GTATTGGCGCAGGTGAAGGCGCACTTTCATTCATCGCTTGGCCTGGCTACTTAGAGCGTGGCGAATCTGACAAAAGTTACGATTGGGTGACTGGTTTTGAAAAAGAAACGGGCTGTAAAGTCACCGTAAAAACGGCGGGTACATCAGATGAAATGGTATCGCTGATGAATCAAGGTGGCTACGATTTGGTGACTGCCTCGGGTGATGCATCGTTACGCTTGATTGCTGGTAATAAAGTGCAGGCGATTAATACCGATTTAATCCCTAGTTTTAAAAATATAGATCCACGTTTACAAAATGCTGTGTGGCATACGGTAGAGGGCAAACATTACGGTACACCTTATCAATGGGGTCCTAACGTCTTGATGTACAACACGACCGTATTTAAAGAGGCACCAACTAGCTGGAGCGTGGTATTTGAGGTGCAAGACTTACCTGATGGGAAGCCTAATAAAGGTCGCGTACAAGCTTTTGAAGGTCCAATTTACATCGCTGATGCTGCACTTTATTTGATGACCAAAAAACCGGAATTAGGCATCAAAGACCCGTTTGAGCTTAACGAAACACAATATAAAGCGGCGATTGATTTATTACATGCTCAACGCGAGCTCATCCACCGTTACTGGCACGATGCTACTGTTCAAGTAGAAGACTTTACTAAAGAAGGTGTGGTGGCTTCAAGCAGTTGGCCTTATCAAGTGAATACACTATTAATCGCCAAGCAACCCATTGCCAGCACTATCCCCGCTGAAGGTGCTACAGGCTGGGCGGATACCACGATGATGCATGCAGAAGCGCAGCATCCAAACTGTGCCTATAAATGGATGGAACATTCACTCTCCAACAAAGTGCAAGGTGATTTAGCCTCATGGTTTGGCTCAGTGCCTGTTGTACCAGCCGCTTGTAAAGACAATGCTTTACTGGGTGTAGATGGCTGTAAGACCAACGGGATTCATAATTTTGATAAAATTCATTTTTGGAAAACACCCACAGCAAAATGTGCCACACAAAAAGATGCCTGTATCCCTTACGCTACTTGGAGTACAGATTTTGTAGCGGTCATGGGTAAAAAATAGTTAGTTACTATTCGTCATGCTTACACAGGTGGGCATGACGGCATTTGTTAAGCCTAGTAGCCCATTAAATAGCGGCTCTACATATAGCAGCTCACGAAAATAGTGACTAATGAAAGTAGCGCCTATGCAGTTAGAAATAAACCATCTGCTGTTGAGTCTCCTGCCATCGAATTTCCTGCAATAGAATTTATAGCTATTGAAAAGCGGTTTGGCACTACCACCGCTCTCAATAACGTTAATTTCACCGTTAATCAGGGCGAGTTCTTTGCCATGCTAGGGCCTTCTGGCTCGGGTAAAACTACATGTTTACGTTTAATCGCTGGGTTTGATTTACCCACTAAAGGCAGCATCCAACTAGAAGGTCAGGATATATCAACACTGCCACCATATAAACGTCCAGTGAATACAGTATTTCAAGATTACGCGCTGTTTCCGCACATGAACGTATTAGAAAATGTCGCGTATGATTTGATGATTAATAAGCAAGATAAAACTAGTCGCGAACGCAAGGCACAAGAATTGCTAGAATTAGTACGTTTAGGCAACATGGCAAAACGACGCCCTTCTGAATTATCTGGTGGACAACGGCAACGTGTAGCATTGGCCCGCGCATTGGCCAAAGAACCTAAAATATTGTTGTTAGATGAGCCGCTTGGCGCGCTAGATTTAAAATTGCGCGAAGCCATGCAAGCAGAGCTTAAACAACTACAACAACAATTAGGGCTGACATTTATTTTAGTAACACATGATCAAAGTGAAGCTTTATCTATGGCTGATCGCGTCGCAGTTTTCAATATGGGTGGCATAGAGCAAATAGATACCCCTCAGCAGCTTTACAATTATCCCAAAACGCCTTTTGTCGCACGCTTTGTGGGTAGCTCCAATGTATTAGAAACGCATTTATTTTCAGCTGGCTCTAAAAAACAAAAAATTGCGATTCGACCAGAATATATCGAACTTGGCGCAACAATACCTAGCGGTTATATTGGCGTGCCAGTGTCAGTCATCACCACTTTGTACCAAGGTGCTTTTACCAAAGTGGAATGTATGGTGAGTGCTAATGGACAGGAAAGTCACTTAGCAGTTAATCTCGCAAGTACTAATACTGTGCTGTCGCAAATAAGCACTGGCAAGGAATTTAAAGCTTATTGGCTAGCAGAACACATGGTAGAACTAGGCTAGCAATGAGTGCTTCAACCGCCTTAAATCAAACACACAAAAAACGCGTTTGGACATTGCTGCTGCTACTTTTCCCTGCTCTACTCTGGCTGTCGATTCTATATTTGGGCTCATTATTTGGCTTGCTTTGGCAAAGTGCTTATCGCATTGATGATTTTTCTGGGCAAGTTGTGCATATCATCGGCTGGCATACCATTTTGCAATTATTCACCGCTGCCAATTTTGATATTGTATTACGCACCGTCACCATGGCGATTGCGGTCACCATTTGCTCTGCCATGTTAGCCTTGCCGCTGGCTTATACCATGGTTTTTCATGCAGGAAAACGCCAACGCGCCATATTGTACGTGGCAATTTTAGCGCCCATGTGGTTTAGCTATTTGGTTAAAGTTTATGGCTGGCGTGTGTTACTTAGCCGTGAAGGTTTAATTTATTGGTCACTCAATAAAATTGGTTTAGATGGCGTATTAGATAGCATATTGCACACTTTCCCAGCCATTGGTGGCGCCTCATTGGCGGCGTCATTCCTTGGCATGTTTATAGTATTTCTATATATGTGGTTACCATTTATGGTGTTACCGATCATTGCAGCGCTAGAACGTGTACCGCAAAGCGTACTTAATGCTTCTGCCGACTTGGGCGCCACACCCAACCAAACTTTTTTTAAAGTCACACTACCACTTACATGGCCGGGCATTATTGCAGGCGGAATTTTTACCTTTTCACTCACTCTGGGCGATTACATCATTCCACAAGTGGTTGGCGCGCCAGGTTATTTTATCGGCATGATGGTGTATTTGCAGCAAGGTACAGTAGGTAATTTACCGTTAGCAGCAGCATTTTCCTTAGTGCCTATTGTGCTGATTATGCTGTATTTGAGCATGGCTAAAAAGCTGGGAGCTTTTGATGCGCTCTAACGCTAATTTAAACCAATTGAGCAAGCCTTT
>JAYVFU010000079.1:0-4817 GCA_043772865.1 Methylophilaceae bacterium | reverse complement strand
ATACAAAATATCATAAAGGTTGTATAAAATAGTACAAACTTTATACAAATGTTGGGTAAGGAGCATAAGCTAGTGGCAGAAGAATTCGATAGTGGTCCACTCTCTTGGGTGAAGGATGAAATTAATCAAGCACTAGATACGGTGATGGTTAATGTGCAAGCAATGGTGCTAAATCCTGATGATTTGAGCACTTTGCGTGCATCACAAACACATTTGTACCAAGTGAGTGGTGCGCTTGATATGGTGGGTTTGGAGGGCTGCAAACGGTTTTGTGCAGAACTTGAAAAGCTTATTGCCAAGTTTGATAAACAACAAATTAATCCTACAGCGCCGCTACTCGCTGATTTAGAAACTGCACTTTCTGCACTTAAAAATTATCTACAAGATTTAATTAATGGCATGCCTGATGTGCCTTTAAGGCTTTACTCTGTACTTAAACCTTTAGTCATTGCACAAGGTGAGGTAATGGAGGAAAGCGAGCTTTTTTTCCCTGATACGACCCAGCAAGCCCCTAAAGACTTAGAAACTAAAAGCTTAAGTAATGTTTCTTATACAAATTATATTGTTGAGCAACGTGTTAACTATCAAAAATCATTACTGGCTTGGTTGCAGAAAAAACAAGCTTCCGATTTAGATAATATGCGTTTAGCGATTGAAAATGTCACCCAAGTACAAGATAAATCAGCACAAAAAACTTTATGGTGGGCAGCGAGCGCATTTGCCGAGTCATTGAATGATGAGAAAGTATGGGCCAATGCAGGAGCAATGCGGCTGTGTCGCAGGTTAGATCAACAATTACGGATTACCAGTGAAGGCAACGCCAAGCCACATGGTAATTTACTAAAGGATATTTTGTATTATGTCGCACTGAGCGATACGAATTCTGCAAGTTTAGATAAAGTGCGCGCTGTGTTTGAACTTGATCATTTATTGCCGACTAGAGCGAGCTCAAATACTTTAGATAACGCTTTAGATGGGCAGCCTAAAACAGTCAATGCTGATAAGCAGCTGGCAATTAGTCATTTAATCGCACAGCTTGATCATATGAAGCATGTTTGGCAAGAAGCTACAGAACAAGGTTTTAGCAGTAATGACAATGAAGCGCTTACTGCATTTTCTAATGATGCAGAAGCATTAGTTCAATCAAGTCAACCACTCGCTAACTTTGCCATTAACAATCATTTTAGCGCGCTTTACCAAGCAGCACTGGCTTTAAAAAATTGTCAAAATCATCAAGATTTACAACAATTATCAATTGCTCAAATTGAAATAGCAGCTGCCATTCAATTAGCTGAGCAAACACTCAATAATATGCAGCTTTTTAATGCAGAAACGCAACAAAAATTGCTCGTTTCGAGTCAGCGATTACAAGCATTAGCCGCTGGTGAGGCGCTGTCAGAGTTGGTGATGTCAGATAAGTTAGAGGGTGATACGCTCAGTGCACTGGTAACACAAATCAAAGGTGCGCTTAAAGCTGCAGAGCAAGCGTTAGATTTATTCTTTCGCCAACCTGGCAATCAAACGCCGCTTGCACTAGCGATTAAGCCGTTGCAGCAGGTAGTCGCTGCGTTTGATATATTAAATCTGGCAACACCAACGGCTATTGCCCAAGCTGATTTAGCGTTAGTTAATTATTTTTCAGAGGCAGGTTATTCAGCCAATCAAGCGCAATTTGAATTGTTAGCAGAAACCTTAAGTATGCTTGAGCTTTATGTAGATGAGTTGCCAAAACCACGGCCTCAATCTGATGCTGCACTAATAGAAGCACTAGAACGACTTACAGCTGAACACGTTACACGTGATCTTAATCCAGCTGGAAATACGTCTGTTATTGCCGATACGCCTAATATTAGCGCTGCTGATTCGACTAACTTAAATAGCCCTTCAATCATCAATACAGTTAGCCCTATAACATCATCTTTATCCATTGATGCTGAATTGCTGGAGGTGTTTTTAATCGAAGCAGAAGATGTAATTGCTCAAAACGCACAAAATCTACAAACATTGCGCGTTAATAATACAGATGTTGAAGCCATGGCTGATATTCGCCGAGGTTTTCATACATTAAAAGGCAGCGGACGTACGGTAGGGCTAAATGATTTAGGAAATGTTGCTGGTTTCGTAGAAACCATGCTGAACGGTGTAATTGAACGTAAGACTTTTTTACAGGCTAACCAGATAGGATTTTTGGAACAAACAACGGCTGCATTTGCCGCTTGGGCCGCTGAGTTAAAAGAAACAGGTGTTGCGACTGTTGATGTGGATGAATGGCAGCAAAAAGTAAATCTAATCGCTAAACCAAAAGCTAATTACCAAATTGAAGAAGTTGTTATAGGCGGCACACGTAAGATGAGCCGTGGTTTATACAACGTGTTTTTACAAGAAGCACAGCAGAACCTAGCGTTGTTGCAAGCCGATGTTACTGGGTTAGGTGAAAATAGTAATGCTAAAAATTCAACACTTAAACCGAATGAAATCATTAAACGTGCGGTGCACACACTGGCTAGTAATGCTTTAACCGCTGGCTTTAAGCCTATGGGTGAACTGGGTCGTGCTCTAGAAAACTGGCTGGATGAATATAAAGGAAACTGGACGAATGAGGCACTAGTTTTATATAGAAAAACGGTTAAATCTTTGTCTGATATGTGCGATCGTGCCGCTAAATTATTGCACCCACGCGCTGGCCCAGCTTTGGTTAAAGCTTTAAAATATTATAATTTTTCTAGCCCTGCCCTCATCTTAGATGAGCCGCAAGAGGGTGATTTTGATGAAATTGAAATAGTTGATAACGATTCACCTAAGGTTGAAAACAGTGTCCTTTTATTAGTAAGTTCTGCAGAAGCTAATGCGGCATTAACTGAAGATACTCCAGTAGTAGAAATTACGGCTAATGATGTGCCAATTGAGTTGTTGAATGAAGTGATTAAACCTGTAGATGTAATAAGCAATCCGCACTCAATTGAAATAACACCATTAGCTGAGAATGTGCGGTCAAGCAATGTGAGCTTAGCTGATAACGAGTTACTCAATATTTTTATCGAAGAAGCGCGTGAGCTAATCCCACAAATGGGTAGTGAGTTACGTGCTTGGCATAGTAAACCGCAAGATCAAGAATGGCCCGATGCTTTACAGCGCTCGTTACATACGCTTAAAGGTAGTGCACGCATGGCTGGGCAAGTGAACCTTGGGGATACAGTGCATGAGCTTGAAGACCAAGTGATTAGGGCACTTAAACGCAAAGTTGTGCACAGCGATTTTGAAAATATGTTCGTTGCATTAGATTCTATTGGTAATTTATTTGATGCGGCGGTAGTGCTGAGTAGTAGTCCAGTAAATGTAGCTCTAGAGCCTAACGAGCTTGCAACATCCATGCAATTAGAGGCTTTACCTACCCGTTCTGCCCAAAGAAACTCTCAATATTTGCGTTTGCGTGCTGATGTGTTGGATAGACTTATTAATGAAGCTGGCGAAATTAGTATTGCGCGCTCACGTATGGATAGAGAGATGCAAGGTTTTAAAGGCTTTTCACTCGATTTAACTGAGAGTGTCATGCGCTTGCGTAATTATTTGCGTGAGTTGGAAATTGAAGCAGACACACAGTTGCAATCACGTTTAAGTATTTTGCAAGAGGCCAATGAAGCTTTTGATCCTTTAGAGTTTGACCGATTTACACGTTTGCAAGAGCTTACCCGCATGATGGCGGAAAGCGTGAATGACGTCGCAACTATTCAACACGGTTTGCTCATGAATCTTGATCAAACAGAATCTGCGTTACAACAACAAAATCGTATGAATCGTGAACTACAGCAAGCATTGCTCAACGTGCGTATGCTGCCGTTCTCATTATTGACAGAACGTTTACACCGCATAGTGCGCCAAACTTCTCGCGAGCTTAATAAACTAGTTGAGTTGATTATTGAAGGTGAAGCGATTGAGCTGGATCGCAGCGTGCTCGATAAAATTGGTGCGCCACTTGAACATTTATTACGTAATGCAGTTGCCCACGGGATCGAATCACCAGCAGAGCGCAAAAATAGTGGTAAAGACACTACTGGAATAATTACAGTAAAAGTACGGCAAGAAAATGATGAAATTGTTTTAGTGGTAAGTGACAATGGTGGCGGTGTCCCATTAGCACGCGTAAAAGCTAAAGCCATACAAAATGGTTTAATTGCAGAAAACACCGAAGTTTCAGATCAGGCATTGATGGCGATAATTTTTGAGCCAGGATTTTCTACTGCAACCGAGCTTTCACAAATTGCAGGCCGCGGTGTAGGTTTAGACTCTGTACGTAGCGATATCAGCGGCTTAGGGGGGCGCATTGATGTTGATAGCGTCACCAATCAAACTACAATATTCACCATATATATTCCTGTGACGCTATCAGTCGCCCAAGTGCTACTAGTGCGGGCTGGGGCAGATAAAGTTGCCTTGCCTGTGACCATGATTGAGCAAGCGCAAAAAATTAAACCACAGCAATTAGCGGCTGCTTACGCTGCGGGTGTAATTGAATGGGGCGGTAGGCAATATGCACTACGTTACTTATCTAAATTGATTGGCCTAAGTGAAGCTGTACCAGAAACACATAATTACACTTCCGTATTACTGCTACGCAGTGGTAGTTATCATATCGCTTTGCATGTGGACGAGATTTTGGGCAACCAAGAGGTTGTAATGAAACCTATAGGCTCTCAGTTATCGCGCGCGCCTGGCTTGGTTGGTGCAACGGTCACTGGCGATGGTCATATTGTATTGATTATGAATCCTGTGCAATTAGCTAATCGTGAAGTTTTATCAGTTGGGTCAGTAAAAGTACA
>JAYVFU010000078.1:0-14988 GCA_043772865.1 Methylophilaceae bacterium | reverse complement strand
TTTTAAGGTAGCCAAATGAAGATGAGCCCGCACCAAAATCATCTAGCGCAATACGTACGCCCAAGGCACGTGCTTGTTCTATGAATGTTTTAGCATCTGTCATATTAGTGATGGCTGCAGTCTCTGTAATTTCTAAGCAAATACGCTGGCATATGGCTTCGCCCGCGTCAGTTAATGCCTCTATGGCTTGCCGATGAAAAGCTCTGTCGCCAACTGACTGACCTGATAAGTTGATGCAAAGGGTATTCATAGCACTTAAATCTTCTAACGACATAAGCCAGCTAATTGCGTTAGATAGCACCCAGCGGTCTAAACGTGATGCGAAATGAAAACGTTCTGCAGCAGGAATAAATAGCCCAGGCAGAATGTAGCCACCATTATTGTCTAACATGCGAATAAGTACTTCTAGATGCAAACCATGTTTTTGATGACTGATTGCTGTAATTCGTTGTGCAAATAGCACGAATTTATTTTCATCTAAAGCTTGCTCTAAACGAGCAGCCCATTGTGTTTCACCACTGCGCGCGCGCATCGCTAAATCACTATCAAACCAGGCATGCACGCGATTACGCCCAGCCTCTTTTGCAGCATAACAAGAAGTATCAGCTGCTTGCATAAGCGTAGCTGTATTTGCCCAACGACTATCAATTGGCGCAAGCCCGATACTTGTGCCAATACGGAAGCGTTGACCATCGTGTATAAAGCGAAATTCATTCATGCGGTCGCAAATGTCTTGTGCAATCCGGCCCGCCTGTTCGGTTGAACATTGTTCAAGAATAATGCCGAACTCATCGCCGCCAAGTCGCGCTAATGTGTCACGTGAACGAATACAATCGGCAAATATTTTACTCACCTGCTGCAATAGCTGATCGCCAGAGCTGTGCCCACAGGCATCATTGACTAATTTGAATTGATCTAAGTCAATATACATCAGTGCATGCACCGTCTGTTCTTGATGCGCTATATTGAGTACGCGTTGTAAACGTGATTCAAATTCTGAACGATTAATTAATCCTGTTAATGCGTCATGCGTAGCTCGATAGCTCACTTCACTATTTAGTCTGCGTTGTTCAGTAACATCATGAAATACTAACACTACGCCTAATATTTCACCTAGCTGATTACGAATAGGTGCTGCAGAATCCTCAATGCCAAACTCACTTCCATTACGTGAAATTAAAATTGTCTGTTTAGTTTGTGGGCTAGCTCTGCCATTTTTTAAACATTGAGCCACAGGATTTTCCGTAGGTTTACGTGTTTCTTCATGGATGATATTAAATACTTGTGCTAATTGCCTGCCTTTAGCTTCATCTGATAGCCATCCTGTCATATTTTCTGCCACAGGATTAAGCCAAGTAACACTACCGCGCGAATCTGTCGTAATAACAGCGTCACCAATTGACTGTAAAGTAACACGTAACATTTCATGTTGCTCTGATAGTTGTTTGGATAGCACGCGTAAAGTAGTTACATCCCAATTCGCGCCTATCATGCGGAGTCCTTTGCCGTTTTCATCATATGTTACGTTGCCTGTGGCTCTTAAATAATGCAAACTGCCATCCGCCCAAATAATACGAAACTCGGTATCGTATGGGGCAATACCATCTATTGCATCTTGAAGAGCTACTTCGGTAGCTAAACGATCGTCGGGGTGTAAAAAGCTTTTGAAAAGTGTATAGGATATAGTTTGATTGGTGCCAGATAATCCAAAGATTTGGTACATCCAATCATTCCATGCGAGGGTATCAGTGACTAAGTCATAATCCCAAATGCCAATACCGCCGCTGTTAGTCGCAATGGTCATTCGAACATTAGCTTCATTCACTGCTTGTTGTTGCAATACGCGCTCGGTAATATCTTGGAAAGCCCCAAATGCGCGCACTGGTTTGCCATCTAAAAATTCGGTTGAACCCATAGTACGCACCCAAATTTTTGATCCATCCGCTTTTATATAGGGAAGTTCTAAATCCCAATCTACACCTGTAGTAGTAGAATTTAAAAAAGCCGTTTGTAAAATCGGCTTAGCCTCTGCAGGGTAAGCGTTAAAAGCTTCTTCATGGGTAGGTTTGTAACCCGCTTCAACACCATGAATGCTGCATGATTCGTCAGACCAATAAACATCATTCGTGTTTAAATTAACAGACCAGCCACCCACACCTGCCATTTTGCCAGTGCGATTAAGGAAGGCTTGGCTTTTTCGCAAAGCTTCTTGTTGTAATTTACGGTCGCTGATATCAATATTGGTACCAAACATCCATTCTGGTTTGCCGTCTGTAGTCCAGCTAAGCACACGTCCGCGATCATACATCCACACCCAATGACCATCTTTATGGCGCATGCGGCTTTCAAACTCATAAGTGTCAGTTTCACCTGCAAAGTGACGTTCTAACACTTCAACTGCTCGTGCAGCATCTTCTGGATGTGAAAGCTGATGACATGTATCAACTGAAATGATGCCTAATTCGTCTAACTTATAACCAAGCATTGCTGCCCAATGCTCATTAAATGTACATTGGCCTGTTTGTACATTCCACTCCCACGTGCCAGCCGCTGTGCCTTCAATTACGGAGGCAAAGTTTTTTTGTTCTTTTATTAACGCATGTTCTGCAACACGCGCACGCCGACTTTCTAAAGCTTTTGCTCCAACTATAGCTAAATATTTTAGAATTTCACGCTGTTTTTCATTCAGCTGGTATGGTTTAAAATCAACAACACACAACGCACCAACGGCAGCACCATTACTTAAACGTATAGGTACACCAGCATAAAAGCGAGTATAAGGAGCTTCAACAACATAAGAATTATCTGAAAAACGACTGTCAGTTGTAGCGTCATTAATTTCTAATATGTCTTCTTGAAGAATGGTATGTGCACAAAAAGCAACATCACGTGGTGTTTCAGTAACCCCTGATAAACCAATGCTTGCCTTGATCCATTGGCGATCAGCATCAATTAAACTTATTACACTAATGGGTGAATCACAAACAAGTGCCGCTGCACTGACCAGTGCATCAAACTCGATTTCAGGTTCAGAATCCAGAATATTAAGTTCATATAGAGAGTTAAGTCTTTTTAGCTCATTATCGGGCTTTGCGGCAGCTGGCATTTTGTACCTCGGTAGTCAATATTTATCCTTCAATACCATTATTACGGCACTGAATTACCATCGCTTTAATTTTAAAACATCTTTACATCATCTTCAAATCGATGAAGGTTAAGTTTTTGGATTATTTAAACTGCTTAAATCACTTTCACTTAACCAACGCCACTCACCAGCGGCTAAGTCTACTGGTAATTTTAAATCGCCGATCTGAGTACGCTTTAACCTCTCTACACGATTGCTTATGGCCGCCACCATGCGCTTTACCTGATGGTATTTTCCTTCAGCGAGGGTCATTGTAATCACATGCGTACTTATACGCTCACAAGCCAATGCCGCAATAGGTGCATCTTCATCCAGCAGCTGTACGCCTTTTAATATGTGTGCAATTTGTGCGTCATCAATGGTATGTTTGCACGTTATTTCATAAATTTTATTTACTTTATGTTTGGGCGAACTCATTTTATGAATAAATTGTCCGTCATCAGAGAGTAAAATCAAGCCCGTTGTATCTTCATCGAGCCTGCCAATGCATTGCACATCACGTGCTACTAATGGATAAGGCAATAAACTGTAAATAGTGGGGTGGTGTTGGGTTTTGTGCGAACACTCATAATTAGTTGGTTTGTTGAGCATTAGGTAGGATTCTTCGCGGTATTGCCAAGCTTCACCATTTATAGTGAAGCTTAGATTTTCCAACTCAAACTCTGCAAAAGGGTCATCACACGGTTGTCCATTTACAGTCACTTTGTTATGCCGAATCAGTATGCGACAAAACTTGCGTACCCCAAAACCTTGATTGTTAAGAATGCGTTCTATTGGCAGCGTTTTTTTTGGCATTTTTTTTAATTAATCCTAAAGTTTAAATAAATATATCCGTTATATGATTGATAGTTGGGGGTCAACATGGCACAGCTACTTACAATTTAGATAAGATTTTATTAATAACATAATGTTATTATTAATAAAATCATAAATTTTATGGACTCAGCTTTAATAATTTGACCTAAAATTAAATGATTAAGCTTTAATTATGGATGAACCTATCATGAAAAAAATCAGTTACTTAATATTTCTTTGTTTTATGCTAATTACCAGCGTTCAAGGTCAAGCAACAATCTTTAAGTGGAAAAATGCTAGTGGTTATACTATTTATAGCAGTGTGGCACCAGCGGATAAAACCATTAAACTAGAGGTTATTAATGCGACTAGCATAAGTGCAGCAGTGAAAATTTCTCAAACTGCCGGAGTTACAACAGCCAAGCCACCAGCAATTGTACCTGTCGTTACAACGCCAGCTGCTACAAATGGACCGCCTGCCGCACCTAGTCATTTTTATATGCCAGATATTAATACAGGCAAAATCCCAACAGGCGATGTAGGCAGCAATCAATTGCGATTAACGCAAACTAATAATAAGCCGCTGCCAAGTGGAGGTGCTGGTGAGTTTAGAATGAATTGTGGATTTAGTCATATGAATTTTGACGACCCGATAGTATATCCTGGGAAAAAAGGCGCAGCTCATTTGCATACTTTTTTCGGCAATACAGATACCACTTACTTGAGCACGGCAAATTCATTAGCCATTTCTGGTAACAGTACTTGTCAAGGTGGGGTGGCTAACCGATCAGCATATTGGGTGCCTGCAATGATTGATACAGTAACCAACACGCCATTAAAACCAGCTGGATTAGCTGTATATTACAAGGGTAACGATACTAGAACTTACAGCTTCATTAAGTCGCCACCAGCAGGTTTAAGAATGATTGCCGGCACCATGTTAACAACCTCTCCAAAAACAAATAATGCAGCTCACTATTATTGTGATCCTCAAAATGATGCAAATACAGATCAGTCTGGTATCTCTGCACAATCATCTTGCAAAGATCATACATGGCCAGATGGTTGGTTAAGTAAAGCTTCAGTGATTATGGTGGTTGTTTTCCCTCAATGCTGGGATGGTGTCAATTTAGATAGTGCAGATCACAAATCACACATGGCTTATGCTGATGGCTCTACTACATCTAATGGCTGTCCGACAACTCACCCCGTGTTAATTCCATCCATTACTTATAATGTTCGTTATTATGTTCCTGCTGGTAGTGACACGACTAAATGGAGATTATCCAGTGATATGTACCCAAATACTTCACCAGGTGGATATTCTGGTCATGGTGATTGGTTTAATGGGTGGAAGCCTGAAATTATGGATCTAATCGTAAAAAAATGTCTAAATGCTAAAATGAATTGTGGTTCAAATTCACTACCAGACGGCAGAGATATGTTTTAGTTAGCCTGTAATTTTGTGATGGTTCTAAAAAGTGCTCATATTGTTCAATATGAGCACTTTTTTATTTCAGTTTCATTAATCAATAGATTATTCGTGCTTTAAATTGCACAGTGAAAGCTTACGATTAAATAGAAACCTAATTTTAACCACATAACTTAATCATGATTTTTACACTTGCAGATAAGCTTGTTTTGGCTACACAATCTGCTAATTAATTTGTGCATGAACAAAATGAGCTTACGTTTTAGACTTAATCTTTTGATTACCGCGTTGTTGTTGCTTTTTATGCTGGTCGTTGGTTTTACTATGATCAAAGGCACTAAGGCTTCTATACAAGAAGGTGTAGAAGCATCTTCACGCGTTACAGTGCAGTTGCTAGACACCGTTATTGTGAGCTCTGCACTTAATCCAGATTGGGGCTACACACACGATGTGATGAAACGGTTTTTAGAGCACCTTGGTCATGTGCGGGGTAATGAAATCAAGTTATATAATATTAGTGATAATTTGATTTATCAATCACCACCTTCAAAATACCGTACTAAAGAAAATCCACCACAGTGGTTTGCACACATGTTAGCGCCTACCGAAAAAGCGGTAACGCGTTATATTCGTTATGGTAAATTGGTAGTACAACCTAATCCAAGCGGAGCAATCCGTGAGGCGTGGGGCAAGATGCGTAATTTGCTTTTTATTGGCGTTGGTTTCTTTGTTTTACTTAACGTGATTGTTTATTGGATGTTAGGCTGGTGGTTACGGCCATTGCAGCCTATGCTTAAAGCCATTAATTACATGGGTCAGGGGGATTTAACTACGCGCCTACCAAACTTTGATTTGCCAGAATTTAATAAAATTGCGCAAAATTTTAATTTGATGGGTGAGTCTTTACAATTGAGTAGCGCTGAAAATCGACGTTTAGCGCTCATTGCACAACAAACAGCAGATGCTGTAATGATTCACGATTTAAATAGCAACATCACATTTTGGAACAGTGCAGCACAAAAAATATTTGGTTACGCACCAGAAGATATTATTGGTAAATCCGCCTCGCTATTGACTCCCAAAAATCAAGAGAGTGATTTAGCGCAAAATTTCTTAGCCATTAATCAAGGTCATATTGTTGAGAATCATGATACGCAGCGTCTTGCGCGCGATGGTCGTGTAATTGATGTGTCTATTTCTGCTGCGCCACTTATAGACCCACAAACCAATGAAATTATTGGCGATATTTGCAGTATGCGCGATATTACTGAGCGTAAATTAGCAGAAGAAGCTTCTAAAAAGCTTGAAGAGAATCGTCAAGTAACCCATTTAATTCAACGCCATATTGAAGATGAGCGTCGTAGTTTAGCGCGCGAGTTGCACGATGAACTTGGTCAATACGTTACTGCAATTAAGACATTTGCCGTTGGTATAACTAATAAAACTAAAATAGTACTGGAGAATAAAACGCCCGCCGCTGAGTATTTGCCTGCAATTGAAAGCAACGCACAAACGATTGTGGCGGCGGCTAATCATATTTACGATGGCATGCATAATATTATTCGGCAATTAAGGCCAGGCTCCTTAGATAATTTAGGTTTATCTGAGACGTTACGTGATGCGGTGATGAATTGGCAAAAACAGAATGTTGATATTGCTATTAGCTTACAGCTAAGCGGGGATTTAGATCATTTAGGTGAAATACTGAATATTAATATCTACCGCATTGTGCAAGAAACGATTAACAATGCCTTTAAACATGCCGAAGCACAGTCTATTAACATTGAGTTATCACGCAACGAGAGTGTATTGCAATTGTCTGTAAAGGACGATGGTAAAGGGATGAATATGGATGATGTAGATCAATCTAGTCATTTTGGTTTGTTAGGCATGCGTGAGCGTGTTGAAGGGCTGCATGGTAATTTCAGCTTGGTTTCTAGCCCAGATTATGGAACAGCTATTAACATTAGCATTCCATTAAAACGTGCTTAATCAACAATCAATTTAAATTAGTCTAAAAATTACAAGGTGTTAAAAAAATTGTCACAGGAGTATAAAAATAATGGGTCAAATTAATGTCATGCTGGTAG
This sequence comes from Methylophilaceae bacterium, assembly GCA_043772865.1. Lineage (GTDB taxonomy): Bacteria > Pseudomonadota > Gammaproteobacteria > Burkholderiales > Methylophilaceae > JACMMS01. The sequence continues at coordinate 7,526 of JAYVFU010000078.1, read as the reverse complement.
ATGACCATGCCGTAGTACGCATGGGTTTTAAAATGTTACTAGAAACGGCAAGCGATATTAAAGTCGTTGCCGAAGCCGAAAATGGTGAGCAAGGTGTAAAAGGTTACATGGAGCATAAGCCAGATGTGGTGTTAATGGACATCACCATGCCCGGTATTGGTGGCTTAGAGGCGATAGAACGCATTATGGCAAAAGATAATCACGCTAAAATTTTGGTGTTATCGGCGCATGAGGATTCAGTACATCCCAAGCGTGTACTCAATGCTGGGGCGATGGGATATTTAACTAAGCGTAGTGCCGCTGAAGAGTTGATTAAGGCTATCCGTATAGTTGCAAGTGGTAAAAAATATTTAGAAGCAAGCGTTGCGCAACAAATAGCCATACAACAAATTTCAGGCGAAACTAACCCAGTTGATGTGTTATCAGAACGTGAATTTGAAGTGTTTATGTCATTGGCTAAAGGTAGAACGACTAATGAGATTGCGGATACATTATGTTTAAGCCCGCGCACAGTTGGTACACATTTATACAATATTAAGCAAAAATTAAATGCAAATAACTCGGCAGAAATTGCACTTATTGCCATGCGCAGTGGGTTAATTGACCCTTGATTGATAATAGGGTGATGCCGCTAGCTCAGCGGTGTCAGTTATAAGCGTATCTCAACATATTCAACTCACCTAAAGATGCAATTTCTACGGTTACTTTTGCGCCACTTTGCATTTTGCCAAATTCTGGTGGAATTAAAAATGTAATCATTTTTTTATTGCCCTCAATAATACCCATACCTACCTGCCAATTCTGCCATTCAGATTTAATTGGTAATGTGGTTGCACCCAGTACCCTTGCCTTTTCTAACAGTTTGTTTTTTTCTTCACCAATCAGAAAATTAAATAATTCCACCTGTACTAAAAGTGCAAACTGTGGTGTTGAGCTGGTTTGAGCTTCTTCACTCGTAGAAAAGCTGGTTGTCGGTAGTGGTGTAACTATGGCTTGTACCTGCTCAAATCCTGAAGTCAAAAAAGCAGCCCAGTAAGGGTCGGGTACGGTATCTTTTAAGGGTGCATTTTGTTTAGCTAATATGTCTTTACGTTCTTGTTCATCAACTGCATTTGCAACTACTTTATCTGCTGTGCTAGTCAACATGGTTCTGACAATTTGCTGCGCAATACTACCGCCTAAGCAAGCACTTAGCAGGCTTGCTAATGCAATTAGTAGTGTATATTTCAATAATTGTTGAGTAATCATTCATGCTCATATTTAATTTTAACAGTGTTACGTAGATTTGTAATTGGCTCGCACACTCACAATTCCACTCAATATAATCAAACCTATCGCTAACCATTCTTGAATGGATAATTTTTCATGCCATATCCACCAGCCAAATAAGCTAGCTAGTACAACTGTTACATAAGCTAGGCTAGCCACCGTCAACGTATCACCAGTGCGATAAGCACGCGTTAAGGCTAATTGTGCAATGGTGGCAGATACACCTAACGCAGTAAGTAAAGGTAAGTCTTGCCAGCTCAACGCTGTAAAGTGTTGCAATAACATCCAAGCGCCACTACCAATGGTCGATATCAGCGTGAAATAAAACACTGTACGCCAATCGGGCTCATCTGAATTAGCCAGTAACTTAACCGCAATATAGGCAAGTGATGCACCAATACCAGATAACAAGCCCACCGCACCTGCCAGCCAATTATTGCTATCTATACTGGGTTTTAATAATAAAACCACACCAATAAAGCCTAAGATAATTGCGCCATAAAGCCATTTTTTAGATTTTTCATGTCTTAGCTCATCTTTTAGAAATAACGGCATAAAAATCGCTAAAAATAGGGGAGATGTGTAATTAAGGGTAATGGCAGTTGCCAGTGCGAGCTTGCTGATGGCGTAAAAGAATAAAACCAGTGAAACAAAGCCCACCAAGGCGCGAGACATTTGCTTATAGAGCACTGGTGTAGCTAGTGGTAATTTGCGTATGCCGATATAGATATAAATGGCTACTAAGCCAAAGATAGAGCGGTAAAAAACCAACTCTGCACTACTAAATTTTTGTGCGCCAATTTTGACTAGGGCGCCCATAATGGCAAAGCCTACAGCTGCTACTAACATCCATAAGCTGCCTAAGTTTGGTAGCCTGATTTTAGGAAATCTCATGAGTTTTGATGATTCAGATATTGGTTTGGTAGATATTTTTCCATCTGCTTACGATACCAGTTATTAAAATGTGCCAACCCTGTTTCCATTGATGTTGGTAAGGTCCATGCTGGTCTAAACCTTGTGCAAATAATGCTTTTCGGCCATCATGCATGCGCTGGCAAATTTCTTGAACTTCAATCGCCGTTTCAGCATATGCCGCTTGCTGGGCTGCAATATACTCTCGCTCAAACAATGCAATATCTTCTGAATAGTAAAATTCAACCACATTGGTGCAGCTTTCTAAGCCAGTGGGTACGAGGTGCGAAACCACCAGTACGTTGGGATACCATTCAATCATTAAAAATGGATATAACACCATCCAAATTGCACCTTTAGCAGGCAGTGTTTCACCATGATATTGACTTACTTGCGCTTGCCAGCGTTGGTAAACTGGTGAGGCATATTTGTCAGGCGCTGGCTTGTAGCCTACGGTTTGAGCGCTATAGTGACCACCAAAATCCCATTTTAGTACGTTGCAATCTACAAACTGATTAAGCCCTGGGTGAAATGGACCCACGTGATAATCTTCTAAATACACTTCAATAAAAGTTTTCCAATTAAAGCTGTAATGTTCAATATTGATTTTGTCTAAGTGATAATTTGTAAAATCAAAATCTGCTGCCGAGCCAAGGCTAGAGAGTGTTTTTGCAATATCAAACTTTTGATGATTCACTTGATTAAACAGTAACCCATGCCAATTAAGTAAAGGTTTGTTTTCTAAATGCAGACAAGGATCTTGCTCAAAATGCGGCGCACCTAAAAGTTTGCCTTTTGCATCATAAGTCCAGCGGTGTAAGGGGCCAACGATATTGTGTGCAGAACCGCCTATATTACCGTGACCTTTTAACATGATGGCTTGGCGATGCCTGCACACATTACTCATCAGCGAAATGCCATCTGTATTATGGATGAGTGCTTTTGCATCACCCATCCAATTAAGTGCATAGTAATCACCAATATTAGGTACCATCAATTCATGCCCAATATATTGTGTTATTTTGGGAAATAAATATTGTTGCTCCAAAGCAAATACATCAGCGCTGGCGTACCACGCTATGGGTAATTGTGGTGATGGCGCATCTAGCGCGAGTGGCGTTGAGTTTAAAGCGGTAACAGATGACATGAGTATATTTAAATGATGCGCAATAAGCAGTTTAATAGATAAAAAACTAAGGAGTGCGATTTTGCCTTAATAAGTTTTTTTATCAAGCGATTTTTGTCTTTTAAAGTGAACCATTGTTATTAAAAGTAATGTCATAGGTGGTTGATAGCGTTGTTAATATCCCGTTAAACCAGCAGGCTTATCTTGCTTAAAATGCGCTTTTGCGCTACTCTCAAACTTGTATTTGTAAAGATAATTTAGCGGCATGTGCCGCTTTTTCTTTTTCATCCATCGCTTTAAATTTTAAGCCCAATTTTTATATCAAAAGCGCTTGTATTCTAAGCGCTTAAATTAAAAGCACATATATGTCACAACATTTAATGAATACTTACAATCGTCAACCTGTGACTTTTACGCATGGTCAAGGCGTGTGGTTGTGGGATACAACAGGCAATCAATACCTTGATGCGCTATCAGGCGTAGCTGTAAACGGATTAGGTCACGCGCACCCGAACTTGGTCAAAGCTATTAATGAGCAAGTATCAAAAATAATTCATGTATCAAACAATTACCATATTGCTGAACAGGCTGCATTAGCAGATAAGCTGCATGAAATATCTGGCATGGATAAAGTATTTTTCTGCAATTCTGGCTGCGAAGCCAACGAGGCAGCTATTAAATTGGCGCGTTTGCATGCGCATAAAAAAGGCATAGAAAATCCAGAAATTATTGTCATGGAACAAAGCTTTCATGGACGTACTTTTGCGACATTATCGGCTACTGGCAATGCTAAAGTTCAGGCAGGTTTTGAGCCATTAATGAAAGGTTTTATCCGCGTTGAGTTTGATGATATTGAAGTGATTAAAGTACTAGCACGTTATCATCCAAATATCGTAGCCATTTTGATTGAGCCCGTGCAAGGTGAGGGTGGCATTCATATCCCACAAAACCTAAACGCTTACTTTAAAGGTATTCGTGAAATTTGCGATGCGCAAAACTGGTTGTTTATGGTGGATGAAGTGCAGTCTGGCATCGCGCGTACTGGCGAATGGTTTGCCTTTCAGCACACAGAGATTATGCCTGATGTAATGACACTGGCTAAAGGCTTGGGTTCTGGCGTGCCAATTGGCGCATGTTTAGCCCGTGGCGCAGCAGCAGAGTTGTTTACTTACGGCAAACATGGGTCTACTTTTGGTGGTAATCCATTAGCGACAGCGGCTGGTTTAGCGACATTAAATACCATTGAGCAAGAAAATATTCGTCAAAATGCGCTTGATGTAGGCAATTTTATTAATGCGCAATTATCCGACCAATTACAAGGCTTAACAGGCGTTGTTAATATCCGTAATGCAGGCATGATGATTGGTATTGAGTTAGATAAACCTTGTGCTGAAATAGTAAAAATGGCGCTAGAAGCCAAGCTACTACTTAATGTGACTGCAGATAAAGTCATTCGTCTACTGCCACCATTGATTATGAATAAAGTAGAAGCCACTGAGTTGGTGAGCCGCTTAAGTATGTTGATAAAGCAATTTTTAACTTAAAAAGTTTATATTTTCACCAAAGTAACAATTTGCAATACAACCAAACCGCATAGAAAACCATCATGGCGACTATAAAACCAGAAATAAAAAAAACAGCAATAAAACACTTTTTGCAATTTAATGATTTAAGCGCAGAAGAGCTCAATCATATTTTTGCGCGTACTAATATCATCAAACAGCAGTTTAAGGCTTACCAGCCTTATTGGCCTTTGAGTGATCGTACCTTAGTCATGATTTTTGAGAAAGCCAGCACACGCACCAGACTTTCGTTTGAAGCTGGCATGCAGCAACTGGGCGGATCAGCCATTTATCTCAATACGCGTGATTCCCAATTGGGGCGTGGTGAGCCAGTAGAAGACGCTGCACAAGTGATTTCACGCATGAGCGATATTGTGATGATACGCACTTTTGAGCAGGCTATTATTGAGCGTTTTGCCGCTAATTCACGTGTGCCAGTGATTAATGGTCTAACTAATGAATATCACCCATGCCAGATTTTGGCCGATATTTTTACCTTTATTGAGCATCGTGGGCCAATTAAAGGCAAAACCGTAGCTTGGATTGGCGATAGTAATAACGTTTGCAATACTTGGTTGCAGGCAGCAGAAGTGTTGGACTTTAATGTGCATGTTTCTACCCCACCGGGTTATGAAGTGGAGCCAGAACGCGCCAACTTATATGGTCATGCCCACTATGAGGAATTTGCTGACCCGATGGAGGCATCGCGTGGTGCGCATTTAGTCACTACCGATGTATGGACTAGCATGGGCTTTGAGGCAGAAAATGAGGAGCGTCTGCGAGACTTTGCAGATTGGCAAGTCGATAGCGATATGATGAAAGTCGCTGCTAAAGATGCGTTATTTATGCACTGTTTACCAGCGCATCGTGGTGAAGAGGTCGCAGCAGATGTGATTGATGGCGCACACAGCGTGGTGTGGGATGAGGCGGAAAATAGACTGCACGTACAAAAAGCGCTAATGGAGTACTTGTTGCTGGGTAAAGTTGAGTTGATTGGGTAAAGCTAAGTAAAGAGAATAGCTTTATATTTTTTTATATTGTCTATTAGCATTTATCTACTTTTAAATTCATGACAATATGACCAATAATAATATCTCCAATTATATATTCCCAGTTTCAGCTACCATGGTGGGCATGTGTATGACGGTAATATCGTTGATACAGCTTATTCCAAAAGATAATATTTCTCCTTGGGCTGACAATTTATTAGCAATAGCGAGCCTCGCATTTTTAGCTAGTGTGATGTTGTCTTACTGGTCAATTCGACACAAAGAGGATTTATTGCATATTGAGCGCTATGCCGATAGATTGTTTTTATTAGGCATGAGCGTCATGGTTTTTGTGAGTTTTTTAGTTGCATTTGAATTATTTAAAGGTTAAAGGTTTAGCGTAATGAGTAATATGAAAAAAGAGATTAACAAAGTTGTGTTGGCCTATTCTGGCGGGTTAGATACCTCCGTGATTTTGAAATGGTTACAAGATGAGTACCAATGTGAAGTAGTGACGTTTACTGCTGACTTAGGTCAAGGCGAAGAGCTAGAGCCAGCGCGTGTTAAAGCCAAAGCGGCGGGTGTCAAAGAGATTTATATTGATGATGTGCGTGAAGAGTTTGTCCGTGATTTTGTGTTCCCTATGTTCCGCGCAAATACGGTTTACGAAGGCGAATATTTACTTGGCACCTCAATTGCTCGACCATTAATTGCTAAACGTTTAATTGAAATTGCCGCAGAAACCAATGCAGATGCCATTTCTCATGGCGCGACTGGCAAAGGCAATGATCAAGTGCGTTTTGAGTTAGGTGCCTACGCGCTTAATCCAAACATCCAAATTATCGCCCCATGGCGCGAGTGGGATTTATTAAGCCGTGAAAAATTAATGGCGTATGCCGAAAAAAATGGCATCGTAGTGGATATGAAGCATAAGCAAGGCGGCAGCCCATACAGCATGGATGCTAACTTGCTACATATCAGCTATGAAGGTCGCCACCTAGAAAACCCAGCCGCAGAAGCTGAAGAAACCATGTGGCGCTGGACATTAAGCCCAGAAAAAGCGCCTGATGCAGCAGAATATTTAGATATTGAATATGTGAATGGCGATCCAGTTTCGCTAAACGGTGAAGCCATGAAGCCACACGTATTATTGGCACATTTAAATGCCATTGGTGGTAAACACGGGATTGGTCGCCTAGATTTAGTTGAAAACCGCTATGTGGGTATGAAGTCACGCGGCTGTTATGAAACACCAGGCGGTACGATTATGCTTAAAGCGCATCGTGCTATTGAATCTATTACATTAGATCGCGAAGTCGCGCATTTAAAAGATGACCTCATGCCCCGTTACGCCAGCATGATTTATAACGGCTACTGGTGGAGTCCTGAAAGATTATCATTGCAAACCTTAATAGACCATACACAAAGTACAGTTAACGGCTGGGTGCGTGTTAAGTTATATAAGGGCAACGTCATTGTAGTGGGGCGCGATAGTAAAACCGATTCATTATTTGATTCAACCATTGCCACTTTTGAAGATGACAAAGGCGCTTATGATCAAAAAGATGCAGGTGGCTTTATTAAACTAAATGCATTAAGAATGCGCATTGCTGCAAATTTACGTCATAAAAAAGGCTAGTTTAGCTAGCTCACATACTAGTAAAAGCG
>JAYVFU010000077.1:0-4831 GCA_043772865.1 Methylophilaceae bacterium | reverse complement strand
GTCACAAAACAAAATCATACGCGGTCTTCTAACACCATTGCTGAAACCTGCTTGCCGTGCACTTGCAACCTTAAAGCTGCGCCTGCAGGCTTGCCGCCTTGCCAAGTTGCAACGCCAGCGGCTAGCAAACAAGCCACACCAGCACTGCTGGAAGAAGGTACGCCTACAATCCTAGCCACTACCTTGCGATGTGAGGTCAGCTCTATCAACTGTCCAGATTGCGCTTGACCAACATAGCGTGATAAATGAGACTTGAATTCCTGCATAGACACTTGCATATAAGCCCTTTATTTAAAATTAATAGTGGATATTATGTCCTTTTTAAGTAAAGCAAGTCAAGGACAAGATAAATGCTAATAGGCTATTCACCTTGAGTAAGTCGCTATGCGGTTAAAAACAAATCAAATAAACGCTTCATCACAAATCTTATCAGTTTGTTCTGATCGGAGTACCCTTGTGGTGCAAAGGTCTATAAACCTATCCAAAAAAACAATAATTCATCTAAACGCTCTAATTCATCTTCGCTAATATTGCCTAATTTTTGCGCTAAATCAGATTTTCTAAGCGTAAGAACTTTATCTGCCATCACATCACTATCAAGCAGCAAGCCATTGCTGTCACTAGGCTGTAAACGCAAGCGCATAAATGGCAATACTGCAATGTTTGATGTAATGCGACAAACAATAATGCTTTGATGTACAGGTATTGAAATATCTCTTTGTATAATTAAAACAGGAGCAGGCTTGTTGCTAAACTTTTCGCGCCCAGCAGCTGTCCATATTTCACCACGGTGCATTAGTCGCCCCAGTCTTGTAGCGCTTCTAACCCGTCATCTTCAGTGATATTTTCAGAAATAACACACTGCCTTTTTAGCTCAGCCATAAATGCCTCACTCTCTTCAAACACCGGGTAAATCCTTGCTACAGGCTTTTTATGCACGGTAATTTCAACCACATGCCTAGACTTAACAAGTTCTGATAATTTTGCTTTTGCCTCAAAAATAGCGACTGATTGCATATAAACTCCAAATTCTGGTTAACTAGAATTTAATTATACACTTGTTTACTTTACCTATCACCAAGCGGTTCACGTTTGATAAAGTCTAATTTAAATAGAAACACGAAAGACATCGGCGCCTCCATCAAAAACAGCGCTAAACAACAAATCAAATAAACGCTTCATTATCTATCAGTCTCGAACAAACCCAGTGCGGTCGCCTTCAAACCATCAGCAACCGACACAGGCAGCACCCAACCAAGCAATATGCGCGCTTTGGATATCTACCTGCAAATTACCCATCCTCACCAAACTATTAAGCTGAGGCAACACTTCTTTCTATAACCTCTGAAACCCAAGTGTTAAGGCTCTTGCCCTTAGTCTCTGCTGCTATTGCTGCTCTCGCGTGCAGCTCAGGTTTTAAGCGCAATCTAAACTGCCCTGAGTATGGGTGATTTGGTTCGCGGCCTAGCTTTTCGCACGTCGCCAAATAATCATCTACAGCCTCTATAAAAGCTGCACGAAGCTCTGCAACGCTTTCGCCATGAAAGCCAATGGCATCACGAATACCAGCAATATGTCCAATAAAGCATTCATCATCTTCGCTATATTCAACACGGGCCGCATAACCCTTATGTGTCATTGTATTCATGGTTTTACTCCTAAACTCTCAATAAATTGTCTTGCATCACGTACCTGATACGGCTTGGCTTCCTTTGCTGGGTGAGGCCTATGAAAGGTAGCAATCAATCCGCCCTTCTCAAACCTTACCCTTGAGCCGTTGCCTTCAATTACTTGGCAGCCGATAGCAATCAGCAACGCTTCAATACGACGCCATTCAAGAGACTTTGATACTGGATTAGTAAAGATAGCCTCTAAGGTCTTTTTATGCGTTGCGCTCATGTTTATATATGGTATCATATAATGGAACCGCGTCAACAGTAATTAAGTATATTTTGCAAGCGTAAAATTGATCGAAAGACTTAGGGATGTGCTAATTAAATCAACTTCTCCCTCCCCCTGAGGGAGAGGGCTGGGGAGAGGGGTAAGTGCTTGATTTTTCACCATCTCCCCAGCCCTCCCCCATCAAGGGGGAGGGAGTTAGTCAGCAATTCCTTAGAGCCTTGCCAAATGAATTAGTCTTAAATCATACCCTGTGCGGTCGCCTTCAAACCATCCGCAACCGACACAGGCGGCACCCAGCCAAGCAATGTGCGTGCTTTGGTAATATCTACCTGCAAATTACCACACAAGCGTTGTGCGACATCGCGCTTGCCTAACATAGCTGCTCCAACTTCAATCAATTTTTGTGGTACGGGCAACAATCTAGCCTTTACGCCAAGTGCCTTAGCACATGCCTGTAACAACTCAGTGGTGGATAAATCATGTCCGTCAGAAACCAAAAACACTTGGTTTGCTGCCGCTGGGTGATCAATACACCATATTATCAAGCTCACCAAATTTTCCACATACACAAAGCTACGTTTATTATGTATAGCGCCAAGCGGCAAGGGGATGCCACGTTGAATAGCCCGCATCATACTTGCAAAATTAGCCTTTACACCTGGCCCATATACCAGCGACGGACGGATGATCACTACTTTCATGCCTGTTTGTTGTGCAATCAGCAAAAGACCTTGCTCAGCCTCAAACTTTGATATTCCGTAAGCATCTTGCGGATTCGCAGCATCCTCTTCCGTAAATGGCTTACCTATTTCTGTATATTCGCCATTTACCTTAACAGAACTAACAAAAACAAAACGTTTTATACCTGCCTTAGCCGCCTGCAGTGCAAGATTTAATGTGCCATCAACATTAACCTTACGAAATTCCGCCAATGGATCAGCAGCAGCGTCATTCATCACATGCACGCGTGCGGCGAGGTGAATGACAACGTCCATATTACGTAGTGCGGCTGACCAATCCGTAGCACCATCTATCGAACCAGAAATTGAGTACTCAAAGCCATCAATTCCTTCGCTCGCAGAACGTACGGCTCCCAGTACTACATGCCCTTGACGACTCAATTCAGCACAAAGCGACCCACCAACAAACCCATTGGCTCCCGTGATTAATAATTTCATTTTTTTAATGGCAATAATAGAAACAACGCCAAAGCAACACGGTCACGCATGCGCCTGCGTAATTTAGATACATTGATTATTAAAACTAACCTATCAAAAAAATGGTAACGGTTTAACTTTTGTATTGGCCATGCATCGCTATAACCTAGAATTTCTGCAATCAAAAGCGCCTGCTTAACCAACCAACCTTCGCGCAACTTTTTCAATCGGGCTAACTTAGCTTTCACGCCAACATTAGCGCCCAGTACGTTATCTGCATGCTGCCTGTAAAGCATGTGTGGCTCATCATCTATAAACCATTGATAGCCACGCGATCTTGCAAAGGCATAGATAAACCAATCATGCAAAGCAATAGGCTGGCATGCAACTTGATGCTTAACTAAAAACTCTTGCAAAACTAAAGCCAGGGATTTTGTGATTACGAAAGTACAGCCAGGGCCAGCAGACTCAAACATATAATCCCATTGCCGTTGCGCTTGTGCTTTATTAATTAGCGTCTGTGAACCATTCGACCAAAAAGCCGTTACGTTACTTGAATAAGCATCAATTTTTTTAGCTAAAATCATTTCTACAGCATAAGACAATTTATCCGCGTGCCAAATATCATCTTGGTCAGACAATGCCACATAATCAAAATGCGTTAAGTCAACATCTCGTAATAATCTAAAGAAATTAGCGGCCGCACTGCCGAGTTTCTTGCTAGGTAGTACAATAAAATTGCGGTTTACAGCACATGCTTCAGCTAACAATTGCGGCGTACTATCTATTGAATAATCATCAGAAGCAACAATAAAAACTTCAACGTCTGATTGGTATTGGATACTTTTTAATTGAGCATTTAGATAGGCTTCACCTTTGAAGGTAGCGAGTAAAACGACAACTTTCGGTTTGTTTTTTAACAAAAATTATTCACCTTAAACTCACAATCAGCAGTCTGCGCATATATTTTGCCAATGAATATAAACTCAAAAGAATTACAGAAATAAAACCAATACTTTTATTTTCAAATAGTAACCAGTAATTATCTAACTCTGACTTTTCCATTGCCCAAAGATGTGAGCTAAGGCCAGACGTACCGAACATAGGTTTGTAAATTACAACAAGAGCTTGGTTTAATTTTACGACTTTATGATGATCAAAAATTATCTGGAGCCATAACAAATGATCATCCACATATCTTTTCTTTGGATTAAATCTAAGTCCAATGTCTTTTTTAAACATCACCGATGGCGTAACAAATGGATTAGAAATCAACAATCTTTTCTTTGAAATCAATTTAAATTCAAAGATACCCAATAACCAATCAAGTTGAGTATTATCAGCCATAATTCTGGCATTATGCCCGCATAGCACCACATCAGGGTTTGCTTGCATGAATTGATATTGAATTTTAATTTTTTCAGCATGCCAAGCATCATCAGCATCTAACAATGCAATATATGGCTGAGAAGCTGAGTTCCAGCCTACATTTCGCGCATTAGCTGCACCTTGATTGTGATTGAGCGCAATTACTTTCACCCAGCCACAATATTGGCTTTCTATTGCTTGCAGAACACGTAAAGTATCATCTCCACTCGCATCGTCAACCAGAATAACTTCTGCTGGTTTTTGCGTCTGCAGAGCAATAGAATCAATTGCACGCTTAATTGTAGTGGCACAGCGAAAGCAAGGAATAATCACAGATACAGGCGCAACTGGCTTAATTAAATTCATTCAAAAACAATTTCCGGCATTTTATATAGAGCGCACAA
>JAYVFU010000076.1:0-15154 GCA_043772865.1 Methylophilaceae bacterium | reverse complement strand
CATCGGGTGATACTTTAATGCCGCGAGGTCTGTCACCATACTCTGTGGTTTTGATAGTTTTGACTAACTTACCTGTTTTGTAATTATGAACAGTAACTGTGTTATCGGCTTCGTTAGTAATGATAATTTGTTTACCATCTTTTGAAAATTCCACGCCTTCAGTCTCTGGCCCGCCAACTATTTCACGAATTTTTTTGCCCTTTTTCAAATCGACTACGGCAATTCTGGCGGGCACTTTGTCATCATCGTCGTCTTTAGCTTCTTCTTTTACAACTTCACCTGATTTGGGAGGTGGGCCACCAGTTGAGCTGGGTTCTGTAGAGACAAAAACCAAGCCTTTAAAAATGCGTACAAACTCTGGGTTTTTACCTACGGCGATTTTTTTAACTGACTTAGTAGCTAAATCTACGACAGAAATAGTACCCTCATCTTTATTAGCCGTAATCAAAAACTTACCATCGTCTGTTACACCCAAACCACGTGTACCTGTGGCCTGCACATCAATACTCTCCAAGGTTTCCATGGTCGCTAAATCAATGAGAGATACATTTCCATCTTGATTAGTGACATAAGCTTTGCCAGCGTCTGCGGCAGAGGCTGGTAATTGCATTGATAGGCCAATTGCAGTTGCCAGCATGGCATAAATAAATTTCATTGATTTCATCTCCAAAGATAGTTGATCATTAATTATGTATTATTGATATTCAGTAGGCAATATTGCAGGTCACTAGTTCATCAAGTTATACAGATGCACATCACTTATAAAATATGTAGCAAGAAGTGTTCACACTTTGTATGTAAAAAATGACTATATAAAACATAATCTTAACTTTTAACACTTGTGTTTGTGGTTGACTACAACCTTTCTTAACAACCAATTGGTTGTAATGAACCACCAAATTTAAAATTAACCTAAAAATAAAGCATACACAGGGTTTTGCGTTTCATCCCAATAGGGATAGCCTAGATTTTTTAAAAAATGAGTAAATTCGTCTTGTTCATCTGGTGGCACTTGCATGCCAACCAACACGCGACCAAAATCTGCGCCGTGATTACGATAGTGAAATAAGCTGATGTTCCAGTTTTGTCCCATCGTATCTAAAAACTTCATTAACGCACCAGGTTTTTCAGGAAACTCAAATCTAAACACCACTTCATTTTTTGCTTGCGGCGCATGCCCACCAACCAAATGGCGTAAATGCAATTTAGCAACTTCATTATCAGTTAAATCAATGCTGGGCAGGCCCTCTGCTTGCAGTTCGCTCACTAGCTTAGTGGCTTCACTGGTTTCGGTAATAGCAATGCCGACAAATATATGCGCCTTAACAGGGTCAGAGTAGCGATAATTAAACTCAGTAATATTGCGGTTGCCTAATAGGCGGCAGAATGTTTTAAATGCACCTGGTTTTTCAGGAATTGTGACCGCTAAAATGGCTTCGCGTTTTTCACCTATTTCTGCACGCTCTGCAATAAAACGCAGGCGATCAAAATTCATGTTGGCACCAGAGGCAATGCCTATCAAAGTTTGACCTTTGATATTATTGCGCTTTATGTATTCCTTCATTCCTGCCGCGGATAGTGCGCCTGCCGGCTCTAAAATACTGCGAGTATCTTCAAACACGTCTTTAATCGCCGCACAAATTGCATCGTTATCGACCACAATCATTTCATCCACATAATGTTGGCATAGATTAAAAGTGTGCTCGCCTACTTGCTTAACAGCTGCGCCATCGGCAAATAATCCCACTTGGTCAAGCATGACACGTTTGCCTAATTTAAGTGAATCGGTCATTGCTTCAGCATCACGCGCTTCTACACCTATCATTTTAATCTCTGGGCGCATGGCTTTAACATAAGCCGCAATGCCTGCAAGCAAGCCGCCGCCGCCAACGCAACAAAATATGGCATGGATAGGTGTTGGATGTGCTTTTAATATCTCTAAACCAATGGTACCTTGCCCTGCAATGACATCAGGATCATCATAAGGATGTACAAAAGTCAGTTGTTCAGACTTTTCTAGCTCTAGTGCGTGGACATAAGCATCCGTGTAAGAATCACCAAATAATACAACTTCTGCGCCACGGCTTTTAACGGCGTTAATTTTAATGAGCGGGGTAGTAGTTGGCATGACAATCACGGCGCGACAACCTAGTTTTTGCGCTGCCAAAGCGACACCCTGCGCATGGTTGCCTGCCGAGGCACAAATGACACCACGGCTTAAGGCCTCTGCTGGCAGATGCGCCATTTTGTTGTAAGCGCCACGGAGTTTGAACGAAAATACAGGCTGCATATCTTCGCGCTTTAAAAGAATGTGATTACCCATACGTGCAGATAAATTGGGTTGAAACTCTAACGGTGTATTTTTAGCGACATCGTACACACGGGAGTTTTCGATTTTTTTGACGTAAGTGGCTAAATCTAAATAATGGTTTTTCATGAGGCTTTTCAATTGGCGATGCTCAACTTGCTTAATCAATTATCTAGCAAGCGCAAATAGCAAATTGACTATTTAAGTTAAGCTTTACGCGGTGTATCATACAAATTAGTCGTAATTATAAAGAAAATATAGGAAATAAACTAAAAATGGCATTTACTCAGGACGAATTAAAACAACAAGTCGCTAAAGCAGCGGTTGAATACGTAAAAGAAGGCATTATTGGGGTGGGTACAGGTTCTACCGCCAACTTTTTTATTGAAGAGTTAGCTAAAGTAAAACATAAGATTGAAGGCGCAGTGGCAAGTAGCGAAGCGACAGCACAGCGTTTACGTAATCACGGCATTGAAGTATTTGATTTAAATGCTGTCAATGGCATGGAAATTTATGTGGATGGTGCCGATGAAATTACTGAACACCTCCACATGTTAAAAGGCGGCGGCGGCGCTTTAACACGTGAAAAAATTGTGGCAGCTTGCGCAAAACAATTCATTTGTATCTGCGATGAGACCAAATATGTGCCAACTTTAGGCAAATTTCCACTACCTGTAGAAGTGCTGCCCATGGCACGCAGCTACGTTGCACGTGAGTTAGTTAAATTAGGTGGTCAGCCGCAATTACGTGACTTTACAACGGATAATGGTAATTTGATTTTAGATGTGCATGGTTTAACCATTAGCGACCCCATTGCAATGGAAGCTAAAATCAATCAAATAGTGGGTGTAGTCACCAATGGTTTATTTGCAGCGCGCCCAGCTAATATCTTGTTGTTAGCCACTGCCGATGGCGTTAAAACCTACAAAAAATAATCGCTATGAAATTTTACAGCTGGCGATTAACATCAATGATTTATATGATTATTTTTCATCAAACTGTCACAAATGGTTTTTACTATTGAAACAGTCGATAAAAGTAACAATAGGATAAAACATGCAAGTTGAACATACCTTTAAGCAATATGACACAGAGTTAGAATCCGTACGCGCTAAAGTACTAGAAATGGGCGGTTTAGTAGAAAGCCAAATCGTTAATGCGCTAGATGCTCTGGTAAAAGCGGATGTAAAACTTGCGCGTGAAGTGATGGACAACGATCATCGTGTCAATAATTTAGAAGTGCAAATTGATGAAGACTGTAGCCATATTATTGCACGTCGCCAGCCTGCAGCAGGCGACTTGCGTATGATTATGAGCATTGTAAAAACCATTACAGACCTTGAGCGTATTGGTGATGAAGCCACTAAAATTGCGCGTACTGCCCATAAAATATATGAAGAAGATCGTATGTTTAAGCCACGTTTTAATGAAATTAAAACCATGGTGGCGCTAGTGCGTGAGATGTTACGCACTTCGCTTGATGCATTTGCGCGTTTGGATGTCAGCAAAACAGTAGAAGTTGCGCGTCAAGACGAGCAAGTGGATGAGCAGTTTCGTACTGCAATGCGTCAGCTCATTACGTTTATGTTAGAAGATCCACGCACTATTTCTATGTCACTTGAGGTCGTTTTTGTGGCTAAAGCGGTTGAGCGTATTGGTGACCATGCAAAAAACATCGCTGAATATGTAGTGTACATGGTTAAAGGTAAAGATGTACGCCATGTCAGTATGCAAGAAATGGAACGCCAAGCTTTACATTCTTAATGTGAAATAAATAAAACAAAAAAGGCCTCAATTGAGGCCTTTTTTATTCGAGCTTTATTCATCAAACGCTATTCAAATTTTATTTAAGCTTAACCAGTTGTCTCTGTAGTTTTTCTAAATTTGCACCAAACTCTGCTACACGGGCTTTTTCTTGTTCCACAACCACCGCTGGCGCGCGTGCTACAAAGCTTTCATTATTAAGTTTGCCTTCTGCCTTGGTAATTTCAACCTGTATACGCGCAATCTCTTTGCCTAAGCGCTCTTTTTCAGCAGCAACGTCTATTTCAATTTTTAGCATTAGCTTAAAATCACCTGCTAACGCCACTGGGGCATCGGCATCGGGCAATTCGCTGACTATTTCTACATCGGCTAATTTAGCCAGCGCTTTTAAGTAGGGCGCATAAAGGGCTAGTTGCGCGGCATCGCCCGCGGCGATTAGCGGCACTTTTGTGGCGGGCGATACATTCATCTCACCGCGTAAGCTACGGCATGCATCAACCGCTGTTTTGAGCAATGTGACCCATGCTTCCGCTTTATCATCCAACTTACTTGGTTGCGCTTTGGGGTAGGCTTCTAACATAATGCTTGGGCCTGTGCGGCCGCTCATTGGCCCTATCGTTGCCCAAATTTCTTCGGTAATAAACGGCATGATGGGGTGCACCAAACGCAATATGGTTTCTAATACGCGTAGCAAGGTACGACGTGTGGCACGCTGTTCTGCATCTGTGCCGCCCTGTACTTGTACTTTAGCGATTTCCAAATACCAATCGCAGTATTCATCCCATACAAATTCATACATGGCTTTTGCGGCTAAATCAAAGCGGTAGTCAGTAAAGGCTTTTTCAATGTCTGCCTCGGTACGTTGTAGTTTGCTCACTATCCAGCGATCGGCTTGCGAGAAGCTTAAATAGCCTTCAGGTTGAGTGCTGCAATCTTCCAAACCGCAGTTTTTAAGGCTGCCATCTTCATTCTGGATGTTCATTAGCACAAAGCGCGTGGCGTTCCACAACTTGTTGCAAAAGTTGCGATAACCTTCGCAACGTTGTAAATCAAACTTGATGTCGCGGCCAGGTGAAGCGAGTGACGCAAACGTAAAACGTAATGCATCGGTACCAAATGCGGCTATCCCTTCTGGGAATTCTTTTTTTGTACGCTTTTCTATCTTTTCAGCATCTTTGGGGTTCATTAAACCCGTTGTGCGTTTTTTAATCAGCGCGTCTAAACCAATGCCGTCAATTAAATCAATCGGGTCTAGTACGTTACCCTTAGATTTACTCATTTTCTGACCTTCGGCATCGCGAATTAAGCCATGCACGTACACATGTTTAAACGGAATTTTGCCCGTGATGTGCGTAGTCATCATGACCATACGCGCCACCCAGAAGAAAATAATGTCGAACCCTGTGACTAGTACGCTAGAAGGCAAATACTGCTGCAAAGCAATATTGGCTTTATCTTTGGCTTGATCACCTGTCCAGTCTAGGGTTGAAAAAGGCCATAGTGCGGCTGAATACCAAGTATCCAACACATCATCATCGCGTTTTAAGTTGCCATTGTAACCATCTTCGGCCGCTAGTACTTTTGCTTCCGCTTCATCATGTGCTACATAGACTTTGCCTGCATCAGAGTACCAAGCAGGGATTTGATGCCCCCACCATAGTTGGCGCGAAATGCACCAATCTTGAATATTATTGAGCCATTGGTTATAAGTGTTGACCCAGTTTTCTGGGTAAAACTTGATTTCGCCAGATGCCACAACATCTAATGCTTTTTGCGTGATGCTTTTACCATCAGCGGATGGTTGGCTCATCGCCACAAACCATTGGTCGGTGAGCATAGGCTCAATAATCACGCCAGTACGGTCACCTCGTGGCACTTTAAGTTTGTATTTTTCGGTTTTGACGAGATAGCTTTGGGTTTCTAAGTCAGCAACAATTTGTTTGCGGGCATCAAAGCGGTCTAGCCCCCAATATTTTTGAGGTACTAACTCCCACGCTTCTTTTCCAGAAACTGGTTCATCAACCCAGCGACCAATATCACCGTCAGCTTCATATTTAGCTAACTGCATTTCGCGTTGCAAAATATCAGTATTTGTACCACCGACCACTTTACCTTCAAGAGTTAATATTGATATTGGCTTAATTTTATGCCTTTGACCAACCGCATAGTCATTAAAATCATGCGCAGGAGTCACTTTAACAACACCAGTACCAAACTCTTTATCAACATAATCATCAGCAATAATTGGGATTTCACGATTACATAATGGCAGGGTTACAAATTGACCAACCAAGTGTTTATAACGCTCATCTTCTGGGTTTACCATCACCGCTACATCGCCCAGCATGGTTTCTGGGCGGGTTGTCGCGACTGTTAAGCTGCCTGTACCATCAGCAAGCGGATAGTTGATGTGCCACATAAAGCCATCTTCTTCCTCTTGCACTACTTCGAGGTCAGACACCGCTGTGCCGAGTTTTACATCCCAATTGACCAAGCGTTTGCCGCGATAAATTAAACCTTCGTTATATAAACGCACAAAGGTTTCTGTCACGGTTTTATTGAGCCCTTCATCCATGGTGAAGCGTTCACGGCTCCAATCGGGGGATGTGCCCAGCCTGCGCATTTGTTGGGTAATGGTACCGCCTGAATATTCTTTCCACTCCCAGACTTTTTCTAGAAATTTTTCGCGACCTAAATCATGACGGCTTACACCTTGCGCGTCTAGCTGGCGTTCAACTACGATTTGCGTTGCGATACCTGCATGGTCTGTACCTGGCTGCCACAACGTATTGGCACCACTCATACGGTGATAACGGGTTAAAGCATCCATCAATGTTTGATTAAAACCATGCCCCATGTGTAGCGTGCCAGTGACGTTAGGTGGCGGTAACAAAATACAGAAATTATCTTGTTTTGTGGTATTTAAACCAGCGGCGTAGTAGCCACGGCTCTCCCAAAAATCATACCAATGTGCTTCAATCGCTTTAGGGTCAAAGGATTTTGCAAGTTCTTTAGGTGGTGTAGTGTTTTGCACGGTGTTTGTAAGGTTTTTGTTATTCATCATGGGTATGATTTTAACATAGGCACGAAGTAAACCATTGTAAGCATATGCGTTGTAAATTTTAGTTAAATAGCCTAGCTAATTCATTTAAACCAGGTACCTCATTTGTTCGGATGTTAAAATATGCAGTAAGTTTGTGGCTTTACCCATAATTATGAGAAACTTTTTTTGCTAAATCCACCCGATTTAATTTCAACGTCACCACTTAGTATTGCCCCAAATACTAGCGATGTGAGCGCGGCTTTTTTTGAGCGACGTAAAAAAGTGGATAGCGTGCTACAAATTCGTTTAAGCCGTAATACCAGCATCGCCCTGATTATTTCTCTAGTGGTGCATTTGTTGCTGCTAATTGCATTAGCGCCTAAGCTTTTTCCAGAAGGCAAGCCAATAAGCACGCCACAACCGTTGACGGTTAATCTGAATCCTCCCAGCAAATCTGCGTCTAAACCTGCTGAGCCAGCGGCGGTTGAACCGCCTGTAGAAATAACCAAGCCCACTAAAAAATCTGCAATAGTTAAACCAACACCTATCCCACGTGTGATTACAGCCACTAAACCATCAACGCAATCAGCAGCTAATGCATTTAAAGTGCCGCCCATTGTTATCCCTAAAAAATTACCTAAGTCAGCACCTGATACTCCAGCAGAGCCATTACCAGGCGAAGATATGCAAGCTTATACCCAGCGTATGCAAGATAATCGCCAGCATAAACAAGGCTATACCAGTAAAGATTTAGCTGAAGGTAACCCAGATAATGGCCCTTCAGAAGATAGACGTAGAAACCGCGCAATTGCCGAAAATATGAAATTTGGCGGTAGTAACGGCATCTTTGAAATAAAAAATATTGGTTTGAATAGCGCTCAATTTAATTTTAAAGGCTGGAAAAATAATAATGTCAGCCGTGCTATTTCTGAAAATATTGATGTAAGCGTGCCAGATGGTGGCGATGTTAAACTCGCTATCATTAGAAAAATGATTGCGATTATTCGTCGAGAATACAAAGGTGATTTTAACTGGGAATCACGCAGATTAGACCGAGTTATTGTGATGTCTGCAAGACCAGAAGATAACGATGGATTGGAAAGCTTTTTAATGAAAGAGTTTTTTGGCCCAGGCGGTGCGTATAGGGAATAGCACGGCCTAGTTCTAGCTACGGCTTTCTATATTCCTTATCACCTAGTAAAACTGGCCCAACTTTCCCCCAATATTTAGAAAAACGGCTGAGGTTTTTTTCATCAAGCTTTAAGTTAACAAAGGCTATTTCTGCTTGCCATTTGGGTGAAAAAGGCTGTAGCAGCGCCTTAATGGCAGGATTGGGCGTGTTTTGTGTAATCACTTGCCCCACGCCACGTTCTTGCAACACTTGTCTGGTATCTCCCATCCACACTTCAACTTCGGGCATTTCACTTAAACAATCCGCCATAAATTGCAGGCGATTAATTGACCAGTGACCATGCAGCATGTTGTCGAATACAAAAATTTTAGGAAAAGGCTGTTGCATCAACGGGTGTGCGGGTGAGAGCATTTCATCATGCACAAAAATAGCAACTGTTGATAAGCCAGATAAAGCTTGTTTCGGCGCTGCAACAATTGGGTATACATTAGTAATGGCTTGGTGATTAGTGTCAAACAGTTGAGCTTGCAAATCTTCATAACTTTTATCAAACGGGCATTTTGCGGTGCAGCCTGTGCAATATTTTTCGCCTGTAAATCGCGCTAAATTCTCTTTGTTAAAGTAGTAAGGTTTACTGCTATTGGTAGTGGCTATCCATTGCCATGACAGGTGATTAGATGATAAATCGCCATCTAATAAATAGCTTTCATACCAATCTGCCGCGGCACGCCAATCTACTTTTAACCAATGTAGCACGTACGCCGCAAACCACATGCGGGCGTGATTGTGTACATAACCATCGTCGATTAAGTCGTGAATAAACGCATCCATACACGGTAAGCCAGTTTGTGCTTTTTTAACAAAGTCAGGCAAAGGTTTAGCGCCGAGTAGTACTTTGGACGCTTCCATATCGTTTAAAATTTTATTGCCCTGCATATACCAAACTTGCCGCCAATAATCACGCCAAGCGAGTTCAAAAATCAGCTTTTCGGCAGTGTTACCATAACGCGCTTGTATGTGATCAAACGCTTCTTTTAGCGTAATGCAACCGTGCCTTAAATAGGGCGATAAATATGTCACAGCGCCATTTAAAAAGTTACGATTTCGATTATAAGCAATGCCATCAACTTGATTAAGTTGCTTTATTGCAGCATGCCTACCACCAACCCATTGTTTAGATAAACTCACACCTTTGGCGAGTGGAAACTGATGCTTAATATAATGCAAACGCTCAGACCTATCGGCGGGCAAAATAAGCTTGTGTGACAATATTACATGAGGTTCCATAGTAGCTAGCATCGTAATTTCCATCAAAATAATTCTTGTTGCATACCACTATTAACGTTGGTATCACGCTTTTCTTTAGCTTTGCTGGTAGACTTTTTACGTGGTATTTCATTCCCATTAGCATCACGAATGCCACCTCGCATACCTTTGCGTGAGGCATGTTTTTTGATGATGCTCGCAGTTTCTAGGTTGTGGTCTTTGGCTGATCGTGCGCTGCTAATTTTGCTACGTGCTTCACGCAACGCTTGTTCAATAGTCACCAGCGGTGCTGGGTAATCACGCTCTATCACGCAGCCATATTGCAGTTGCAAGTTAGGTGGCATTAGCCATGGTTGAAAGATCCAAGTGGTAGGCACATTTTTTAAACTGGGTAACCAATGTCGTACAAATTTACCTTCAGGGTCTTGATCCATCGCCTGTTTAATGGGATTGTAAATCCGTAGCGTATTAATACCTGTGGTACCAGACTGCATTTGTGATTGCGACCAATGAATACCTGGTTCGTAATCTAAAAATTCGCGCGCTAAATGCAGCCCAGTTTCTCGCCAGTGTAGCCAATATAAATAGCTGGCAGTGCTCATCAACATGGCACGCATTCTAAAATTAATCCATCCTGTAGCCCGCAACATGGCCATACAAGCATCAACTAATGGCCAGCCAGTTTCGCCTTTGCACCACGTGGTTAAACGCTTTTGAGCATCTATATCTACTAATTGCTCATCACGCATCCCGTCATGGGCATGATGTAAGTTTTCAAACTCCAGCGCGGGTTCGCTTTCAAGTTTTTGCATAAAGTGGCAATGCCAATGCAGGCGACTTTCAAAGCCCACCAGCCCAGCGTTTAAACTATGTGGATACTGTTGTGGGTTTTCGCTAATTTTGCGTTGTTGAATGCGCGATGCTTGTACCACTTCCCGCATGCTCAATGCACCCCAAGCCAAATAAGGTGATAAACGTGAACCCGCCGTGACGGCATTAATCGGGCTAGAAATGCCGCCGCGGTAACGCGCCGCACGACCATTTAAAAAGCTACCTAGCAGCGCTAAACCTTGGCTACGACCACCTTGTTGGCGTTGCGGTTTATCTACACCATTTATTTGGAGTGTATTCTCTACTGGCAAGTTAATCAGTGGTGCGGCAATACACTGTTTTGGTAGCACATCCTGTGGCGCGTTCATGCGTTTTTCCCACACGCCATTCCAGTAGTTACGACTTTTTAAGCGCCTTACCACGCCGTTTTGAGGTAACTCTACCCATGTCACACGGTTGGCTATGCACCATGCAGCAACGGCAATATCTACCGTAAAAGTATTGCCGTTACCTGTTTCCTCATGGCTATAAATGGCGGCAATTGGATGTTGAGAGATGATGCTATTTAAAACCTCTACAATGCCTAAAGAAGATTCAACCAAATTAAGCCCGATGGTTTGCAGTTGTTGCTTTAACTCTACCAAACATTCTGCAATAAATTGTGCATGCTGTGCGGCATAATCCTCACCTGCCCAAACGGTAGGTTCCCACACAAATAGCGGTAAAACCGCACCCGTATTGCAGGCAGCAGATAGCGCGGCATGGTCTGCAATGCGTAAGTCGCGCTTAAACCAGACAATATGCAGCGGTTGTTTCATGACAATAACAATCTAAAAGCTTAAATATATTAATACCAACATTATAAAGACCTTGCGATATCATTAAGCGTTCAGCAACTTGATTGTAAGAAGATAATTAATGTTAAGATTGTTGATAATTATTTATATTAAGGCTTAAGAAATGGACGCAACTTGGGGTTGGGGTGCGCTAGGTTTATTGCTGTTAGGGCTTGAAATGGCAACAGGCACTTTTTATGTCGTATGGTTTGGTGTAGCTGCTTTAATTGTTGCGGTAGCATTGCTGATTTCACCTAATATTTCGCAATTTACACAAATTATTATGTTTGCTGTGTTATCACTTGGCTCATTAACGATATGGAAAAAATATTATAAAAAAACTGAAACGCATTCAAAAGTAGGCCAAGCGCAAGGTGAGGAAATTGGTCGCGTAGGTACGGTGACCGTATCTACCAGCAACACAAAAACTGGAAAAATTAACTTTGTTCAAGGCGTAATGGGTAGCCGTGAATGGGTGGCTGTTTCAGATCATAGTATTGAAGCAGGTGAAGAAGCCGCTGTGGTTGCGGTTGAAGGTAACATTTTAAGAATTAAACAAATCTAGTCGCTTTGCTAATTACTATTAATATTGAATTACGTCATTTAAAGATTAACCATTTATACAATCAGTTAGTTTAACAACCACTTAAGGAACAAAAATGCCAGAAATTTTCGGTTACGTACTTATTGCATTAGTCATTATCGGCTTGGTAAAAGGCGTGCGCATAGTGCCTCAAGGTGAGGAGTGGGTAGTAGAGCGATTAGGGAAATTCGCAGGTATTTTACGCCCGGGCCTCACCGTGATTAATCCTGTATTCACTAAAGTGAGTTATAAAGTCACAACTAAAGACATTATTTTAGAAATACCCGAACAAGAAGTGATTACACGCGATAACGCGGTGATTTTGGCGAACGCCATTGCGTTTATTAAAGTGAGCAATATTGAGCGCGCGGTATACGGCATTGAGAATTTTCGTGAGGCGATGCGTAATATGGTGCAAACTAATTTGCGCTCAATTATTGGCGGCATGGACTTAAACCATGCACTCACCTCGCGTGACCGCATTAAAGCTGAACTGAAAAACGCCATTGCTGATGAAGCAATGGATTGGGGCTTAACAGTAAAATCGGTAGAGATTCAAGATATTAAACCATCACAAAATATGCAACACGCTATGGAGCAACAGGCCAGTGCAGAGCGTGAGCGCGTAGCGGTCGTTACGCGTGCAGAGGGTGAAAAACAATCACTGATACTGAATGCAGAGGCTAGACTTGAGGCTGCCCGCAAGGATGCGGAAGCACAAATGGTGGCTGCTAAAGCCTCAGCAGAATCGATTAAATTTATCGCAGAAGCAGTAAAAGAAAATAATACTTCTGCTACATTTTTACTGGGTGACCGCTACATTACTGCATTGCAAAAAATATCAGCATCAGATAATGCCAAAATCATAATGATGCCTGGGGATTTAGTTGGGGCAGTGAAATCGTTGGTAGGTGGGAAGTAGGCTACTTGTTTTAATTTAAATCATTTATTTATAGCGCTGATGATAATCAGCCCAAAGAAGCTAAGCATATACACTGCGAATGAAATGCCCAAAGCATATGAAATTTTTGCGTTTACTTGCATTTCCAGTAATGTGTTAAAGGCAATTAATGTAAAAGACACTGCATAAACAATAATAGGAATGCCTTGTGTTAATCCTAAGTAGAAAAAATACCAAGTTGGTGGATTGTTTCCAGACCCCCGCAAATGCAGTTGTAAGTATTGCGAAACCAGTACTAAGAACGACAATGCCTAACAGGAAAAAAAATAATATAATTTTGGCAAAAAGATTCATTTAATTGATAATTTTGAGTTGCATATGTGGCTGATATTACTCATGGTAATGCTTACTCAAATCACGTACTGCCCCTATCATGGCAGCGGCATTTTCAGGTGGTGTCCACTGCGTGATACCATGACCTAAATTAAATACGTGACCGTTGCCATGCCCGTAGCTGGCTAAAATACTCGCCACTTCTTTTTCTATGGCTTGCGGCGTGCTTAGTAAAATTGCGGGATCTAAATTGCCCTGTAGTGCTACTTTATCACCCACACGCTTGCGGGCTTGGCCAATGTCGATAGTCCAGTCTAAGCCTAGTGCGTCTGCGCCAATTTCAGCTTGTGCCTCTAACCACAGCGCGCCACCTTTGGTGAAAGCTACGCGAGGCACCACTCTTCCATCCGCTTCACGAGTTAAACCGTTAATGATTTTTTGCATGTATGGCAGTGAAAACTCTAAGTAAGCTTTATGTGATAATGCGCCGCCCCATGAATCAAATATCATCACTGCTTGTGCGCCAGCGGCGATTTGTGCATTGAGGTATTGCATCACCGTTTGTGCGGTAACTTCTAAAATATAGTGCAGTAAATCTGGGCGGGCATACGCCATTTTTTTGATGGTTAAAAAGTCCGTACCGCCTTTGCCTTCTACCATATAGGTAGCTAGCGTCCATGGGCTACCTGCAAAACCAATCAAAGGTACACGACCATTCACGGCTTTGCGGATGCTGCTTACTGCATCAAACACATACTGCAATTTTTCCATATCTGGTACGTGTAGTTTTTTAATGTCAACTTCTTCATGCAGGGTGCGCTCAAATTTTGGACCTTCACCTTCTTCAAAATACAAACCTAATCCCATCGCATCTGGCACGGTGAGTATGTCTGAAAAAAGGATAGACGCATCTAGCAACGGGTAACGGTCTAGTGGCTGCAAAGTGACTTCGGTAGCAAAGTTTGGGTTTTTGCACAAATCTAAAAAGCTACCTGCAGTTTTACGGCTTTCACGATACTCTGGCAAATAACGCCCGGCTTGGCGCATCATCCATACCGGTGTATAAGGCGTTGGTTCGCGCATCAATGCGCGGAGGAATGTGTCGTTTTGAAGTTGTGCCATAAAAAATCGTTATCCAAAAAATTGGGGATACATGATTACTGATGTATCCCCGTCACTCTACTGCTATTAATCTAATTTGACAATTTGCGTGCTAAGTTTAACGCGGCAGGGAAGATGACCCCATTAAAAATTCATCCACTGCTTTGGCCGCTTGGCGACCTTCACGTATTGCCCACACGACTAATGATTGACCACGGCGTACATCACCTGCGGCAAACACTTTAGCTTTGCTGGTTTGATAGCTTTGCGTGCCTTCTGTATCGGCTTTAGCGTTACCGCGGGCATCTTTCTCTACACCAAATGCTTCTAATAATTTTTGTACTGGGCTCACAAAACCCATGGCGAGCAAGACTAAATCTGCCTCTATGGTAAATTCAGTACCAGCAACTTCTGTCATTTCTCCGTCTTTCCACTCAATTTTTGCGCCTGTTAAGTGCGTCACTTTGCCGTTTTCACCCACTAATTCTTTAGTGGTGATAGACCAATCACGGTGCGCGCCTTCTTCATGCGAGCTTGATGTGCGCATTTTGAGTGGCCAATTTGGCCATATTAGGTTTTTATCTTCTTTTTCTGGCGGTTGTGGCATTAACTCAAATTGCGTAATGCTTAAAGCACCATGGCGGTTGGATGTACCTACGCAATCAGAGCCAGTATCACCGCCGCCAATCACTACCACATGTTTATTGGTTGCCATGACTTGATTGGCAACAGTATCGCCAGCCACCACTTTATTTTGTGGCGTTAAAAAGTCCATGGCATACATTACACCATCTAGTTCACGCCCTTTAGCGGGTAAGTCACGTGGTGATTCTGCACCAGCAGTTAAAATCACGGCATCAAATTCTTTGAGTAAATCATCTGCGCTTACACTATTTAATCCAGCGCCGCCCACATGTTGATTCACACGGAACTCAACACCTTCGGCTTCCATCTGCGCCACACGGCGGTCAATGTGCGATTTTTCCATCTTGAAATCAGGAATACCGTAACGCAATAAACCGCCAATACGATCATTTTTTTCAAGTAATACCACAG
>JAYVFU010000075.1:0-4881 GCA_043772865.1 Methylophilaceae bacterium | reverse complement strand
TACAGTCATCTTCTCAATTAAAATAGAGCCAACCTGTTTAGAGCTGTGCTTAAGTGAGTCGCTACCAATCGCAACGATTTGTTTAAGCATATCTTTTAAATTGCCAGCGATGGTGATTTCTTCTACCGGGTAAGCAATTACGCCATTTTCTATCCAAAAGCCTGCGGCACCTCGCGAGTAGTCTCCCGTAACCATGTTAAGGCCGTGACCGAGCACTTCTGTGACTAAAAGGCCAGTCCCCATGGTTTTGATTAACCCAGCAAAGCTTAAATCATGAGCAGCGCTACCAATGCCTGCAGCTTGCACAAGTAGATTATGGCTTCCACCCGCATTGCCTGTACTTTGCATACCCAATTTTTTTGCAGAATAGCTTGAGAGCACATAGCCCTGCAAAACACCATTTTCTACTAATTGGCGTGACTTGGTAACTACACCTTCACTATCAAACGGGCTACTTGCAGCACCACGTAACAGGTGCGCATCTTCGTAGATATTTAATATTGGCGATGCGATTTGGGTACCTAAACTATCTAATAAGAAAGATGATTTTCGGTATAAATTACCGCCAGAAACTGCGCTAATAAGTGATGAAATTAAACCCGAGGCTAGCGATGCTTCAAACATCACAGGTACTTGTGCGGTTTTAATCGCGCGTGAGCATAATCTACGCACTGTGCGTTCTCCCGCCGTCGTACCAACAGATGTCGCTGATTCTAAATCTAAATGACTACGTGCACTGGTGTACCAATAGTCGCGTTGCATATCGTCAGCTTTACCTTCGGCGATGACTGAACAGCTAATACCATGCCGTGAGGTAGGGTAACCACCAACAAATCCGTGGCTATTGGCATATGCAAATACGCCTTCAGAAATTGAAACACTAGCGCCTTCAGAGTTGGTAATGCGTTTATCCACATTACGTGCTGCCGCTTCACAGGTTTGCGCAATGATGATGGCTTCATCTACCGATAAATTCCAAGGATGAAATAAATCTAAATCAGGAAACTCTTTTGCCATGAGTGCCACGTCTGCCAACCCACAAAATTCATCTTTTGCTGTGTAGCGTGCAATATTACACGCGGCGGATACGGTATCTTGCAAGGCATCTATCGATAAATCTGAGGTGCTGGCATGGCCTTTTTGATGACCAAAATACACCGTAACTGAAATGCCTTTATCGCGGTTATATTCTATGGTTTCAGTTTCGCCCATACGCACCGAAACGTTTTGCCCAGTGCCAAAACTCACTTCTGTTTCCGCCGATGACGCGCCTGCTAACTTGGCCATTTGCAGCACATCTTGGGTCATTTGCTTAATATCGTCTAACTTATAGCTTGCGCTTGGGTTGGTTTTTATCTCAGTCACTGGTTCACATCCATCGCTTGCGCGCTTGTAGTTAATTCTGCGCATTTGCGCTTTTGGTTAATCTCGCGCGTTTGCGCTATTTGTACATTTCGCGCGTTTACGCTTAACCGTTATAATACCGTAGCCTTCGATGATGTGAGTAAGATATAGAAAATGAAACCGAATATAAAAGATAATGCTAAAGCGGCTGCGCCAAATAAAGCGGCTGCGCAAAAAAGTGATGTGCAAGAAAATACTTTCCGTGGCTATAGTGTCAAAAAACCAGAAATTGATCCTAATGAGCCACCAAGTAAAACGCAACTTAAAGCGGAGGCGGATGCACTGCAGGATTTAGGCGTAAAACTGATTGCACTACCCAAAGATAAGTTAGCCAAGCTCAATCTACCTGAGCGCTTAGATGATGCAATTCGTGAAGCGAAAAGACTCACCGCAAACGGTGCCATTCGCCGTCAAAAGCAGCACATTGGCAGCTTGATGCGCGATATAGAAACCACTGAGATTATAGACCAACTGCATCGCTGGGATGGTAAGCATACGGCAGAAAACGCGCACTTCCATATGTTAGAACGTTGGCGTGATCGTATGATAGCTAGTCCTGAAGTGGTTGCGGAGTGGATGGAGCTACATCCCAATACTGATAGCCAGCAATTGCGCACGCTTATTCGTAATGTACAAAAAGAGCTTGCGGCGAATAAACCACCTAAAAGTAGCCGTGAATTATTTAAGTTAATTCGTGAGGTGACAGAGGCGGATGCAAAGCCTACTGAAAACTCAAATATAGACGAGCTGTTGCATGAAGAGCCAGAAGATTAAACGTTTGAAGTTTAATTAAAAAATATCGTAGTAGGTTATGGAACATTCCCCCGCCATTATTCATGCCAAATCGCTACTTTTGTTACTTGGCATAGTTTTATGCTCAGGTATGTTAGCAGGCTTTATAGCAAAGCTTATTAAAGTGCCAGATGTGGTTTTATTTCTGCTGGTGGGCATGCTGCTTGGCAATGCAGGCTTGGGCTGGGTGAATATACCTGTTGATTCCACCGTCAATCAATTGATTCTTATTTTTGGTTCATGCTATATCTTGTTTGATGGCGGTGCTAGCATCAAGTTAAGTGTGTTGCGCAACGTATGGCCAACATTGCTCATCATCTCAACAATCGGCGTTCTTATCACGGCGGGTATTACAGGGTTAGCTGCCCAGGCATTTTTAGGCTTACCTTGGATCATTGCACTATTGCTGGGTTCTACTATTGCATCCACCGACCCTGCTACCTTAGTGCCAGCATTTAGGCAAGTTAAAATTCGCGCTAAAGTGGCACAAACCGTCATGAGTGAATCAGCATTCAACGATGCCATGGGGGCAACCCTCACATTTACCATATTAGGTATAGTGATGAGTAATAACAGTTTTTCATTAACTGACAGCGTTTTTGAGTTGTTAAAACAATCGCTCATTGGCTTGATTAGTGGTGTAGTTTTAGGTTATTTAGCCGCATTATTGATAGCACATGAGAAATATAGCTTTTTAGTGGAGTACGCGCCT
Source organism: Methylophilaceae bacterium (assembly GCA_043772865.1). Classification (GTDB taxonomy): domain Bacteria; phylum Pseudomonadota; class Gammaproteobacteria; order Burkholderiales; family Methylophilaceae; genus JACMMS01. The sequence goes on along the minus strand of JAYVFU010000075.1, from coordinate 1,973 downwards.
GTTGTGACGTTAATTTCAGTAGCCGCTGCCTATTTAAGTGCAGAAAGCTTAAATGCAAGCGGCTTTATGGCCGTGTTTGTGTTTGGCATAGTGCTTGGAAATAAAGCGTTATTCGGCTTTAAAATGGAGCAGGGGGAAGAGGCTAAATTAGAGGATTTTATTCTGACCACATCACTCATTATGCGCATGTTTATTTTTATTTTATTGGGCTCGCAAGTTAATTTTGCATTACTACAACAATACTTTTGGGGATCATTTGCGGTGGTGGCTGTGTTTATGCTGATGGCACGTCCTATCACCGTGTTTGCTTGTGCCTTGCCAAATCGTCGCGCCCAATGGACTTGGCAAGAGCTGGTTTTTATGTGTTGGACGCGGGAAACAGGCGTGATGCCTGCTGCATTAGCTGGTATGTTGGTTGGTATGAAAGCGCCGCATGCTGATGTGATTGCGTCAGTGACGTTTATGGCCATTTTAATCACCATTATTTTGCAAGCCACGACAACACGCTGGTTGGCGAGCAAATTGAAATTATTAGAATATTAGTTTGTACCATTGAATAAAAACGGCGCTTTAAGCGCCATTTTTATTTATTCTTTCTCTATTAGTCTTTCTCTGTCAATCTTTCTCTATCAATCTTTTTCTAACAGATCAACTTCTCTTTTGGGTGGTAAAAAGAATTCTGCTGGATGCCGATTTAACCGACTAAGCAAGTTCTTTAGAAAATTACGCCACTGTGCAAAGCTCAACTTGCGTGATTTCATAGCAACATAAATGGCTAAGCTAAAACTCACCAGTAAATTAACAATACCAATAAGTAAAATACCTGAACCAGCGAGCCATATCATCTCATTAGTCATATTAAAATCTAACGCAACGGATGAAAAGCCAGCAAACGCAGAAGAAAATGTAATGTGACGGATATCAACGGGTACACCAAAAAGTACGCCCACCGCCGTCATGCCGCCCAGCATACAGCCAAAATAAAAATTACCAGCAATAGCGCCTAAGTTATTTTCAATATATGTGGCTACGCGGTTTAAACGAGGTTCTCCAAGAATTTTTTGGAGCCATTTTAGCGCTGCTAGGCGTTGCGGAATTTTATTATAAATGGCTAAATTATCGTGGTAGCCGGCAATTAACCCAGATAAAAATAAGCAAACGCCAGCGATGGACGCATAGAATAGGGCTGGTGTGTGCAGTGCATCAATATCATGTAACAAGCGATGTGCTTTATTGGCATCAATAAATTGTTGCCCTGTAAAGTAGTGCACGCACCAAGCGATCAACATCGCAAATGGAATAGCAAACACTACATTACCAAAAATAGCCACAGTTTGGCTACGCACTGTTTGCGCGATGATATTGACTAGCCTATGTAAATCGCGCGTTTTTCCATCGCCACTATCAATACTTTCTGCAATAGTTGCCGCAGTCATGGCCGGCTGTTTAGTGGCCACAGTAAAGTGTAGGGTATGAATTAATACAAAACCAATTCCATAATTTAAGCTAAAACAAATGGCTTCATTAAGCGGCGCAAGATGTTGTTTTGCAATGACTATTTTAATGGCCGCCATAAATGCCACGATAAAACCAGCACCCATGGCAGAGCGCATTAGCTGAAAATATTCACTTCGTGTCGTTGTTATATAGTGCTCGCCAGTTTTACTGGCGTTTTCAGTCACCCGTAGCGCAAGTAACTCTACGTTTTGGTTAAAATGTTGCGTTACATTATTTTTATGCGCTTCGGCATAGACCAAAGTTTTAAATAAACTCAACACGTCACCATCAACGGCAGTTTTATTTTTAATACCTACTAAAATATTGAGTAAGTGCTCAAGCCTATTTAACTGTTGTGTCATACGTTGCATTAAAAATGTAAGATCAATGCTAGTGCCTGTTTGCGCAGTATTTTTACGTATTTTTATAATGACTTGGCGGCATTGGTCAAAAATCACAAAACTATGCTTTGCATC
>JAYVFU010000074.1:0-15201 GCA_043772865.1 Methylophilaceae bacterium | reverse complement strand
CTAAAGAAACGTTGAATTGCACGGTTGGTTTAGACTCACTAAAACCCATTAATTTAGAAAAAGCGTTGCGTTTAAATGACCGGTTAGGTGGGCATTTGGTGAGCGGCCATGTAGATGGTGTTGGTCAGGTGGTTAAATTTGAAGCTATAGGCGATTGCTGGTTGCTTGCGATTCGTGCACCACATGAGCTAGCTAAATATATCGCCACTAAAGGCTCAATTGCAGTAGATGGCGTTAGCTTAACGGTGAATACGGTTGAGCGAGATACGTTCACAATGAATTTAATCCCGCATACCATAGAAAATACCACGCTTAAACATTTGGGCATTGGTAGTCGTGTCAACTTAGAAGTTGACCAAATTGCACGTTATGTAGAACGTATGGCGCAATGGAATACCGAAAGCGCTAACGAAAGTGCTTAAAGTAGTAAAAGATGCATCAACAGGTCTTAATTTTTAAGAGCAAGTTATGATTAGAAGCCATGATTAATAGTACGAAAGAGATTATTGAAGATATGCGCTTAGGGCGCATGGTCATTTTAATTGATGAAGAAGATCGCGAAAACGAAGGTGACTTAGTATTAGCTGCGCAATTTACCACAGCAGAACATATCAACTTTATGGCCAAATATGGGCGTGGTTTAATTTGCTTAACCCTCACAGAACAACGTTGTCGCCAATTAAATTTGCCACCCATGGTACAAAAAAATGGTACGAGTTACGGCACCAATTTCACGGTATCTATTGAGGCAGCCACTGGTGTAACAACGGGGATATCCGCCGCAGATCGAGCCACCACTATATTAGCAGCGGTATCAAAAAATGCTTCGCCTAAAGATATTGTAAGCCCAGGCCATATATTTCCTCTAAGTGCACAAAATGGTGGCGTACTGGTCCGTGCTGGGCACACTGAAGCAGGTTGTGATTTAGCAAACCTTGCTGGCACTGAACCCGCGGCGGTTATTTGTGAAATTTTAAATGACGATGGCAATATGGCTCGCCTGCCTGATTTAATTGAGTTTGGCAAAAAACATGATATTAAAATTGGTACCATCGCAGATTTGATTCACTACCGCAGCGCGCATGAAAAGTTGATAGAGCGCGCGGTAGAACGCGCTATAACAACCCCATTTGGCCCCATGCAATTGATTGCATACGCTGATAAAATATCTAACGAAACACATATTGCGCTTATAAAAGGCAAGCCTAATGCAACGCAAGAAGTGCTAGTACGTGTGCATGAGCCATTAAGCGTGTTTGATTTGCTCGATAGTTCTAGCTGTACCCACTCATGGAATACACTCAAAGCCATGCAAACCATCTGCGAAGCAGATTGCGGCGTCATGGTGTTACTGCATCATAATGAAGATGGTGCAAAATTAGTTGAGCGAATCCAACATGCTGATGAGCCAATTCGTAGCCAGCAAGAGTTGCGAAATTATGGTATTGGCTCACAAATTCTGCTAGATTTAGGTGTGCGTAAAATGAAATTACTAGCCACACCGCGCAAAATGCCCAGTATGACTGGCTTTGGTTTAGAAGTGACTGGCTACATTGAGGCAAGTTATGTACGCAACTGAATTTAAACTTGCTTAATAACCCCATTAATCAAAATTAAAGCTTACTGAAGACCAACTAAAATCAATGACATTAGAAAACGTTAATCTCACAGGTCACTTTCTCATCGCGATGCCCGCATTGGAAGATCCATTTTTTGCGAAATCTGTCATGTTCATTTGTGCACACAACGAAGATGGTGCCATGGGCGTGGTAATTAATCGCCCTTCTGATTTCTCACTCAAAAACTTATTCAAACAAATGAATCTTAATATTGAGCATTCTAACAACGTTCTCATTAATCAGCCCATACACGTTGGCGGGCCGGTACAGCCTGAGCGCGGATTTGTGTTGCATCAAGTGAATACAGTAACTGCCGATATCAATCACGAAGAAGTTGGTGATTGGGATTCCAGCATTATAATTAATAACGATACCGCGCTTACCACTTCTAAAGATATTTTAGAAGCCGTTGCAAATGGCACTGGGCCAGAAAAGGTGTTGCTGGCATTAGGTTATGCGGGCTGGAACCCCGGTCAATTAGAAGCTGAACTCGCAAAAAATGCTTGGCTTTCAGTAAAAGCTGAAAGCGTACATGCGCAATCAAGTTTGATTTACGATGTACCAAGTAATCAAAAAATGGGTGTTGCTCTAGGTTTGCTTGGTTTAGACTTTGCTAAACTAAGCGAATGGGTAGGCCATGCTTAAGGGGTTCGCTTGACTACACTTATGCAAACGCATTTGCGTATTCAAGACCGCACTTACCCTGCCATAGTAGGCACGGTACTCGCTTTTGATTTTGGCGAAAAAAGTATCGGTGTAGCAATGGGTGAGTCGTTACTAAAAATCTCACATCCATTAATGACTATAAACTCAGAAATCAACGACGTACGTTTTTTGCAAATTCAAACGCTTATTCAAGAATGGCGCCCTGCATTGCTTGTAGTAGGGTTGCCATTAAGTGTTGATGGCGAGGAACATGCAATGACTAAGCTTAGCCGTAAATTTGCACAACGTTTAGAAGGTCGATTTAGCTTGCCAGTTGCACTGATTGATGAGCGATTTAGTTCAACAGAAGCAAGCCTTAGCTTAAAACAAGCTGGCGTGTATGGTAAAGCGCAAAAAGTGATGATAGACCAAGTAGCAGCGCAAACTATATTACAATCCTATTTTGACCAATTGCCATTATTGTTAAACGCCTTAACTGTTAACCAAACACCATGAATTTAACAAGCACCTCACTACCAGACCCAGAGCAATTACTTGCACAACTAGCAGAACAATTAATGCCAGTTATCACAGAGAATACCGCATTGGTAGGCATACACAGTGGTGGTGTTTGGCTAATGGAGCGTTTATTACCCCTGCTTTCAACAGCGCATGCGCTTGAATATGGTTTACTTGATATTGCATTTTATCGTGATGATTTTGCTCACCGCGGCTTACGTGCCGAAAATAAACCCTCACAAATTACCTTTGATGTAAAAGATAAAGATATCATTTTGATTGATGATATTTTTTTCACAGGTCGCACCACGCGCGCCGCTATGAATGAGCTATTCGATTATGGTCGTCCAGCGAGTATATCGCTTGCGGTGTTGATTAACCGTGGTGGGCGTGAGTTGCCTATTACGCCGCAATTTTTTGGCGCTAAAATTCCATTACAAGCCCATCAAAACTTACAATTATCACGTGACGAACAAGGTAAATTTTCACTAGCACTAATTGAAAACCTTGAAGAAAATAGAGCGGAAAAACTCTAAATGTACAATCCTCAACTGACTAGTGATGGACAATTAAGGCACTTACTTTCCATCGAAGGTTTGCCAAAAAGAATTCTCACACAGATTTTAGACACTGCCGAATCATTTGTTGGTGTAGCAGAGCGCGAAGTAAAAAAAGTACCGCTACTACGCGGAAAAACCGTCTGCAATATTTTTTTTGAAAACAGCACGCGCACGCGCACTACCTTTGAAATTGCGGCAAAACGCCTATCTGCCGATGTGCTTAATTTAAATGTCAATACCTCATCGCAAGCCAAGGGCGAGACGATTCTAGACACGGTTGATAACCTTATTGCCATGCACGCTGATATATTTGTCGTGCGCCACGCACAAAGTGGCGCCGCGCATTTAATCGCCCAGCATGTTGCACCGCATATTCATGTGATTAATGCAGGCGATGGTCGCCACGCGCACCCTACCCAAGGCTTATTAGATGTATTTACCATTCGCCGCTACAAGCCCGATATGCACAATCTGCGTGTGGCGATTGTGGGCGATGTTTTGCATTCGCGTGTTGCAAGGTCTGAAATCCACGCGCTCACGACTTTAGGTGTACCAGAAGTGCGGGTGATTGCACCTAAAACTTTATTGCCTGAACACGTTGAAAAATTGGGCGTACAAGTGTTTCATGACATGAAAACTGGCTTAAAAGATGTAGATGTTGTGATGATGCTACGTTTGCAAAACGAACGCATGAACGGCGCGATGCTACCCAGCGCACAAGAGTATTTTAAAACTTATGGCTTAACGCAAGAAAAGCTAGATTGTGCAAAACCCGATGCTATTGTGATGCACCCAGGCCCTATGAACCGCGGTGTAGAGATTGATAGCGCGGTTGCGGATGGCAACCAATCGGTTATTTTGCCGCAAGTGACTTATGGTATTGCCGTGCGTATGGCGGTAATGGCGATATTGGCGGGTAGTTCTGTCGGTTCTGCAACAGGGAACGCCTCATGAAAATCCATATTAAAAATGGTCATGTCATCGACCCCAAAAACAAAATAGATCATCAGTTCGATGTATTTATTACCGCTGGAAAAATCGTTGGCATTGGCAAATCACCAAATAAATTTACTGCCAATCAAATGATAGATGCAACTGGATTAATTGTATGTCCAGGTTTAGTAGATTTATCTGCACGCCTACGCGAACCAGGTTTTGAGTATAAAGCTACGCTTATCAGCGAAATGCAAGCAGCCGCAGCAGGTGGAGTCACCAGCTTGGCTTGCCCACCTGATACCGATCCAGTGCTAGATGAACCTGGCCTGGTTGAAATGTTAAAACATCGTGCCAAACAACTTAATCTAGCGCACGTTTATCCCCTAGGTGCGCTAACTAGACAATTAAGCGGTGCGCAAATCACTGAAATGTGCGAGTTGGCTGAAGCTGGTTGTGTAGGTTTTAGCCAGGCTGACACTGCCATTACCGACACACAAGTATTGTGGCGGGCCATGCAATATGCAGCTACATTTGGGTTCACTATTTGGTTGCGCCCTGAGGACCATTACTTAGCCAAAAATGGCGTTGCTCATGATGGTGAAATTGCCGCAAGATTAGGCTTAAAAGGCATCCCATCCGCGGCTGAAGCATTAGCTGTTGCTAGCATTTTACGTATCGCGCAAGAAACTACGGCAAAAGTACATTTATGCCGATTATCTACTGCTGAAGCCACTGAGATGGTGCGCATGGCAAAAAAACAAGGCATTCAAGTCAGTTGTGATGTATCAGCAAATCATCTACATTTAACCGAACATGACATTGGATTTTTTAACGCAAACTGTAATTTAAAACCACCTGTACGTACGCATCGCGATTGTGCCGCGCTAAGCCAAGGCTTAAATGACGGCACAATTGATGCCATTTGTTCTGACCACACACCTGTGGATGATGATGCAAAATTATTGCCTTTTGCCGAGGCTGAACCTGGGGCTACTGGCCTAGAGTTATTATTACCACTGACCTTAAAATGGGCAGCGCTGCATAAAATACCGTTATCCAAGGCAATCGGCTCGATTACACAAGCGCCCGCGCAGGTGCTGGGTATACACGCGGGGGATTTATCATTACATAGCAATGCTGATTTGTGTATTTTTGACCCAAATCAATATTGGAAAATTGAGGCTAAAGCCCTCAAAAGCCAAGGTAAAAACACACCTTTCTTAGGTTTAGAACTGGCTGGAAAAGTACGTTACACGCTACTTAATGGGCAAATTGTTTACCAAAACTAACGTTTCTCATTAATGAACTAGTTATTAATCACTGATTTAAAAAAAGCGGACTAATCTTCGGCTTTTTTGCTGTTTGCAAATTTAATTAATTGCTTTTCAGCCTAAACGATCCCTAAATTTTCTAAACCGCTAGATAAATTTTTACCGTGCGCGGCTTTACCTTCAAGTTTAATTTTGAGGCGAACTTCGTTTACAGAGTCGGCATTGCGTAAGGCATCTTCGTAGCTAATTGCACCCGCCTCGTGTAAATCAAATAGCGATTGGTCAAAAGTTTGCATGCCTAATTCGCGTGAGCGACCTATGACATCTTTAATTTCGTGTACCTCACCTTTTAATATTAAATCAGCAATTAATGGGGAGTTAATTAAAATTTCTATTGCTGCAGCCCGCCCTGCCCCATCTTTTTTAGGGATTAAACGCTGTGAAATAAAGGCACGTACATTGAGTGATAAATCCATTAAAAGCTGTTGACGGCGCTCTTCTGGGAAAAAGTTAATAATGCGGTCAATGGCCTGATTGGTGTTATTTGCATGTAAGGTTGCCAAGCATAAATGACCAGTTTCGGCAAAAGCCACTGCGTAATCCATGGTTTCGCGATCACGAATCTCACCAATTAAAATGACATCAGGTGCTTGGCGTAAGCTGTTTTTAAGGGCTATTGACCAATTATCAGTATCTACACCAATTTCACGCTGTGTGATGACACAATTTTTATGTTCATGCACAAACTCTATTGGGTCTTCAATGGTAATTATATGACCAAAACTGTTTTCGTTGCGGTAGCCCGTCATTGCAGCCAGAGTAGTAGATTTGCCAGAGCCTGTACCACCCACTAAAATCACTAATCCGCGCTTGGTCATCACAATATCTTTTAAAACGTCAGGCAAGCCAAGTTCTTCGATTTCAGGGATTTTAGAAGCAATGGTCCTAAACACTAAGCCTACAGAGCCTCGTTGTACAAAAGCATTGACCCTAAAACGCGCAATACCTGGCAAACCAATGGCAAAATTACATTCGTTACTTGCCTCAAACTCACTCACTTGTTTGTCATTCATAATAGAACGAGCCACTTCACGCGCTTGTTGTGCAGTGAGTACTTGATTACTGACTGGCGTCATTTTTCCATCTATTTTCATAGCAGGGGGAAAGCTTGCAGTAATAAACATATCTGAGGCATTTTTTGCCAACATTAAACGCAATAAATCAAATACAAACTTCTCTGCTTGGCCTTGTTCCATTATTTAAACCTTATTGATAGTGATTGGTTAATTGGTGTTAATTTGAGGTAACTACCCAATAATTGAGTCTTTATTCGTTGCTTTTGAACGGGCTTCAGTAGCAGAAATCACATTTTTACGTACTAAATCCTGTAAGTTCTGGTCTAGTGTTTGCATACCGATGTTTTGACCAGTTTGGATGGCAGAATACATTTGTGCGACTTTGTTTTCACGAATCAAATTTCTAATTGCAGGGGTACCAATCATAATTTCATGGGCGGCAACACGCCCTTGCTCATCTTTAGTTTTACATAAGGTTTGTGAAATAACCGCACGAAGTGACTCTGATAACATTGAACGTACCATTTCTTTTTCAGCAGCGGGAAATACATCCACAATACGGTCAACTGTTTTAGCAGCTGAACTCGTATGTAAAGTACCAAATACTAAATGGCCTGTTTCAGCAGCACTTAATGCTAAACGTATGGTTTCTAAATCGCGCATTTCACCGACTAAAATCACGTCAGGATCTTCACGTAAGGCTGAACGCAAAGCATTTTGAAAAGATAGTGTATGGGGTCCAACTTCACGCTGATTAATTAAACATTTTTTGCTGTTATGTACAAATTCAATGGGGTCTTCAACCGTTAATATATGACCGAATTCATTTTCGTTAACATAATCTACCATTGCCGCCAACGTGGTAGATTTACCAGAGCCTGTGGGCCCTGTTACCAATACAATACCGCGCGGCGTGTTAGCAATTTCTTTGAAAATCGGCGGGCATTTTAAATCTTCTAGCGATAAAATTTTAGATGGAATTGTCCGAAATACGCCACCTGCGCCACGATTGTGATTGAACGCATTGACGCGAAAACGTGCTAAATTGGGGATTTCAAATGAAAAATCGCATTCTAGGGTTTCCTCATACACTTTTCGTTGTGTGTCATTCATGATGTCATAAATCATGTCATGCACTTGACTGTGATCCATCGCAGGTAAATTGATTTTACGAATATCACCATGCACACGTATCATCGGTGGCAATCCAGCAGATAAGTGTAAGTCTGAAGCTTTATTTTTAACCGAAAATGCGAGTAAATCTGAAATGTCCAAAGCGAGGCCCCTTATTGTTAAATTGTGTCGCTATAATGTAGTTAAATTTGATGATTCGATTAGTTTCTTTGCTTCACTAATTTTACGGATTTTAACTTTACGGCTTTAAAACAATATATTTAAGTATTATCACTGAATTATGAACATAAATGCTCCAATTGCCCAGCGCTTGCAAGAAATAAGCATCAATATCGCGCATGCCTTACAAACTGCACAGCGCGATGATCAAGTTTTACTGGTAGCAGTCAGTAAAACACAAACAGCAAAAGTTATTCGAGAAGCATTTTCAGCAGGTCAAACGGTATTTGGTGAAAATTATCTGCAAGAAGCGTTGAGCAAGCAGCAAGAGTTAACAGATTTAACACTAGACTGGCATTTTATAGGGCCAATCCAAAGTAATAAAACTTCTGCAATTGCCGAAAACTTCAGCTTTGTACACGGTGTAGATAGGCTCAAAATTTCACAACGTTTAAGTGCCGGGCGCCCACCGCATCTACCCGCCCTTAATATCTGCCTACAAATCAATGTGAGTGGTGAAACAAGTAAGAGCGGCGTTCAAATTCAAGATGCTTTAGCTTTAGCCACTCAAATAAAGCAATTACCGCATTTAAAACTACGTGGATTAATGGCTATACCTGCCCCCACAACAGACAAAATACTACAACACGCGCAATTTAAAGTATTAAAAGATTGCTATATAGATTTAAATAACCATGGCTTGATGCTTGATACATTATCAATGGGCATGTCAGATGATTATCAAATTGCCATTGCCGAGGGCGCGACTGTAGTAAGAATTGGCTCAGCTATTTTTGGTGCCAGAAACTAATGGTTAACAATTAAAAAGCGATGAAATAAACTGCTGTTCATTGTTAAAAGTTAAAAGTTAAAAGTTTTATTAAGAAGGTTGAACATGCACATTAGTTTTATTGGCGGCGGCAATATGGCAGAAGCGCTTATTAGCGGGCTGCAAAAGCATCATTTTAACATGCAAGATATTCATGTCATTGAGCTAGATGCCAATAAACGTGAGCACTTGCAAACAACTTACAGCGTAGTGGCAAACGAATGTATCGCTGATATTGCCAAATCTGATGTGGTGATTTTAGCCGTTAAGCCGCAACAGCTTAAAGCGGTTACAACGATAGTTGCCCCGCTTTTAACAAAACAATGCGTGATTTCAATTGCTGCAGGTGTTCGATTAGCTGATTTAAGTCGCTGGCTAAACGATTACGCAGCCATTGTGCGCTGCATGCCGAACACACCAGCACAAATTCAAGCAGGTGTCACAGCGCTTATTGCAATGCCAAATGTGACAAAAACGCAAATTGAACAAGCCGATACGATTTTAAGCGCGGTTGGTAAAACATTATGGCTAGATAACGAAGCCAAACTAGATGCAGTCACCGCCATATCAGGTAGCGGTCCAGCTTATGTATTTTACTTGATAGAAGCTTTGCAACTAGCCGCTTTAGAATTGGGCTTAAATGAAAATGAAGCACGGTTATTAAGCCTACAAACGTTTGCAGGTGCCAGCGCTTTAGCCGTACAAAGCACCGTTGATGTAGCCACATTACGCACACAAGTCACCTCAAAAGGCGGCACTACTGAACAAGGTTTATTAAGTTTAGAAAATGCACAGGTTAAAACCGCCATTGTTGATGCCGCAAAAGCAGCCGCCGCAAAGTCTGTAGAGTTAGGTGATTTACTTAGCCAATCTAACTAAATTTAGTTTTAAATTTACTTTTAACTTTAAGAACTCAATACCTTTTAAACAAATATATACCTTAGGTAATTTTAAAATATGCTCACCAACTCTATTGCGGTTAATGCCTTAAGTTTTTTACTCAACACTGTTTTTGGCTTATTAGTGCTAGCCTTTTTAGTACGATTTTTTTTGCAGCTCACCCGTAGTTCGTTTCAAAACCAATTGGCACAAACCGTTATTATGGTGACTAATTTTGCAGTAAAACCAATGCGCCGATTGCTGCCAAGCCTACGTAATATAGATTTATCTACACTATTACTGGCTTTTATTAGTGAATGGTTATTACAGCTTACCTTATTATCATTAAGGGGTTTCCCCGTGCTATTGGCGGGCAATCAGGTATGGATTAGCTTGGCTGGTTTAGCGCTCATCGGCATTATTAAAACCAGTATTTATATTTTTATTGGTGCGGTATTAATTCAAGCTGTTATTAGCTGGGTAAGCCCTTATTCTGCTGTTTCGCCTATGCTCAACACATTTACCGCCCCAGTGCTTAAGCCATTTCGCAAGCTGTTTACATTAACGAATGGTTTAGACTTTTCACCGCTAGTATTCACCATTGCTGCACAACTTATTATCATCAGTTTAATTTTGCCGCTTGAGGGGTATTTTTCTGGCAGTTTATTTTAGTAAGTTCTGCATAGCAAAACATAAGCCAGCTCTGCGAAACACAAAAGATCTACTGGGTCATCATTCTTTTGCATATTCAAGTGCAAATTTGAAGCCAATAGTGAGCGTTTAAATTAATGCAACATCAAAGGCTTCTTGCGCGTATTGAGGCTCAGCATGAAGTGATATTGGTTTGCCAATAAAGTCTGATAAATTAGCTAAGCCTTGCGATTCTTCATCCAGCAGCAAACCGATCACTTGAGGGTTGGCAATCACGCGTAATTCTTTTGCAGTAAATTGCTTAGCCTCGCGTAAAATTTCTCGCATAATTTCATAGCACACAGTTTGTGCGGTTTTAATTTCACCGCGACCGCGGCAAGTGGCACAGGTTTCACAGAGTAAATGTGCAAGGCTTTCGCGCGTGCGTTTACGTGTCATTTCTACCAAACCTAAAGGTGTAAAGCCGTTCACGCCAGTGCGGGATCTATCTGCGCTTACGGCTTTTTTTAATTCCTCTAACACCGTTTCACGCTGATTGTCTTCATCCATATCAATAAAATCAATAATAATAATGCCGCCTAAATTACGTAGCCTGAGTTGGCGCGCAATGCAATGTGCAGCCTCTAAATTAGTTTTATAAATGGTATCAGATAAATTTTTACCACTGACAAAGCTTCCTGTATTCACATCCACAGTAGTAAGGGCTTCAGTTTGGTCAAAAATCAAATAGCCACCCGATTTAAGCTCCACCTTACGCGACATGGCTCTTTCGATTTCTATTTCTACATTATAAAAATCAAATAAAGGTCGCTCGCCTTGATAATGCATGAGTTTTTGGCTGGCTTTTGTGACATATAAACTCGCAAATTTCGTCAGTTTTTGAAAAGTTTCGCGTGAATCAATATTGACGCTGGTGGTTTTCTCATTCACCACATCACGCAAAATACGTTTTGGTAAGCTTAAATCATGAAACACCAATGAGCGCTCTGGCGCTTGTTTGCTAGCTTCTGTAATGTTCAGCCAGGCTTTTTGTAGGTAATCAATATCTGCTAGTAACTCTTCATCTGTAGCGGTTTCACTCATGGTGCGAATGATATATCCGCCCTCTCGATTTTCTGGCAACAGTGAAATAAGCCGATTACGCAGTTGCTCACGCTCAGTTTCGTCTTCAATACGCTGAGAAACACCAATATGATTTTGCTGTGGCAAATACACCAAAAACCGCCCCGCAATACTGATTTCAGTGGTAAGCCGCGCGCCTTTAGTACTAATAGGCTCTTTAATGACCTGCACAATGATATCTTGCCCCTCACGTAATACTTCCTGAATCGGACGCTCTAGCTTGGGTTCACCCTCAATATGGCATTCCATAATATCTGCCGCATGTAAAAAAGCCGCACGCTGCAAACCAATCTCCACAAAGGCAGATTGCATGCCTGGCAATACACGGCAGACCTTGCCGCGATAAATGTTGCCTACAATACCTAGCGATGAGCTGCGCTCTATGTGCAATTCTTGCACAATGCCATCTTCCATAATCGCTACCCGCGTTTCTTGTGGGGTGACGTTGATTAAAATTTCTTGGCTCATTATTTACTTTCTAACACTTAATTTTTGGGGCTGTAGTAGATTAGCTTAGATTTCTCAATAACTGCACTGTTTCATACACTGGCAAACCCATCACCCCAGAGTAACTGCCTTCGATACGCTTAATCCATGCGCCAGCTAAGCCTTGAATTCCATAGCTGCCTGCTTTATCTTTGTGTTCGCCCATCGCAATGTAATCAATAATCATGGCATCACTTAGCACCATCATTTCAACTAACGTACTTGAAAGTGCTACTTGCATTTCATGATTAAAAAAAACTGCAACTGCTGTATGCACTTCATGCTGCCGTCCAGAGTAGCTTTTTAACATGGTGAAGGCATCAGTATCATTGATAGGCTTACCTAAGATTACATCATCTAGCGCTACAGTAGTATCTGCCGCTAAAATTGGACCATTCAGGCAAGCATTACCTAACATTTTTTGGCAAGCGATCGCTTTTTCACGCGCTAATCGCAGCACATAATCTTTTGGCAACTCGCCAGCTAATACAGATTCATCTATATCAGCTGGTTTAATTATGCAATCAAAGCCTATTTGCTTTAGCAGTTCTACACGCCTAGGTGAACGCGAGGCCAAGTAAATAGTCTGGGTCATGATATTGTTTGTGCCACATTATTAATTTTGTCGGTTACCATAACAGAATATGCACCAAAATGCAGCTTAATGACTGTATGTTAACAAATCGCAAAAAACACCTAACCTCTTGAGCTTTATACATGATTGAATGGTCGTACTTACTTAAAATCGCAATCGCGTTATTTGCCATTGTGAACCCAATTGGCATTGTGCCTATTTTTATCACTGCAACAGATGGCTGGAGCAATATTGAACGCAAAAAAACCAGTAAAACTGTCGCGATTACCGTATTTATTGTATTAGTTACATCAACAGTTTTGGGCGATAAATTACTCGATTTTTTTAGTATATCTATTCCATCATTTCAAGTGGGCGGTGGTATTTTACTGATGCTGATTGCCATTTCTATGATGCATGGCAGACAATCGCGAGCGAGACAAACTGCAGAAGAAGCTCAAACTTTGGCAGAGCGTGAGGTGATTGCGATTGTGCCATTAAGTATTCCTCTACTTGCAGGCCCAGGTGCAATCAGTAGCATGATTATTGCGGCGCAGCAGCATCCTAGCTTTTTAAGCCATTTAACGTTAACCATTCCTGTGGCTTTAGTAAGCTTACTAGTGTGGCTCACACTTAGCTTATCTGGGGCAATTGCCAAGCAACTAGGCGTGATAGGCATTAATGTGGTGACGAGATTAATGGGCTTAATTTTAGCGGCAATGGCCGTTGAATTTATTGCACATGGCTTAGTGGGTTTATTCCCAAAATTAGCAAGTTAAGCTAGCTCAATGTAAAATGGTGTTTATCAAAAATAGTGAGCAAAGTTAAACATGACGTGGAAACCAAACACTACCGTTGCTGCCATTGTTGAAAAAAATGGAAAATTTTTGCTAGTAGAAGAAACCACTGACCGTGGTAATCGCTACAACCAGCCTGCTGGCCATTTAGAAGATGGTGAAACCCTATTGCAAGCCGTGATTCGTGAAACGCAAGAAGAATCCGCTTATGGTTTTACACCTACCCATTTACTGGGTGTTTATCATTGGAAACTAGCGCAAAAAGATATTACTTACCTACGCTTTGCTTTTATTGGCAACGTGCATAGCCACCAAACAATGCAAAAGCTAGATGATGGCATCATCCGCGCTGTGTGGTTAAGTGCAGATGAAATTCGTGAGCTAGATCAACAACATCTAACACGCAGCCCACAAGTGCTGACTTGCGTTGAAGATTATTTAAGTGGGAAACGTTTTCCTTTGGAAGTAGTGACACATTTATGAGTAAAAAAAGAGTAGTCGTTGGCTTATCAGGTGGCGTGGATTCATCCGTCACCGCTTTGCTATTAAAGCAGCAAGGTTATGAAGTCACAGGACTTTTCATGAAAAACTGGGAAGATGATGATACTGACGAATATTGTTCATCTAAGCAGGATTTAATTGATGCCGTATCTATCGCTGATAAAATTGGCATTGATATAGAAGCAGTCAATTTTAGTGTCGAATATAAAGACCGCGTATTTGCTAACTTTTTAAGCGAATATAAAGCAGGTCGCACGCCTAACCCTGATATTTTATGTAATGCCGAAATTAAATTCAAAGCGTTTTTAGACCATGCAATGGAGATGGGTGCAGACTTAATTGCAACGGGGCATTACGCACAAGTGCGCGAAAACCCGATTCAAGCGGGGCAATTTCAGTTATTAAAAGCAGATGACGGTAGCAAAGATCAAAGCTACTTTTTACACCGTTTAAATCAAGCCCAGCTAAGCAAAACCTTATTTCCGCTAGGCACCTATCTCAAGCGTGAAGTACGTGAAATTGCGCGTGAGGCAGGTTTAATTAATGCTGATAAAAAAGACTCAACGGGCATTTGTTTTATTGGCGAACGACCTTTTCAGGAATTTTTAGCACGCTACTTGCCACGCGAACCTGGTGAAATGCGCACGCCAGAAGGTAAAGTGGTAGGCCAGCACGAAGGCTTGATGTATTACACATTAGGCCAGCGCCAAGGTTTGAAAATTGGCGGTGCTAAAGATAGTAATGGCGAACCATGGTTTGTTGCGGCTAAAGATATGGAGAAAAATATTCTTACAGTGGTGCAAGGCCATGAGCATCCTTTATTACTCAGTGATGGTTTAAAAGCTGGGCAATTGCATTGGATTAGCGGTGAAGATCCCAAAACCAACTGGGTTTATGCCGCCAAAACACGCTACCGCCAACCCGATGCCCCATGCGAAATTGATGCGCTATCTACGAGTGAGGTGACGATTAAGTTTGGTCAAAAACAATGGGCGATTACTCCTGGGCAATCTGCGGTGGTGTATGAAAGCAATGTTTGCTTGGGCGGCGGCATCATTAACAGCGCGATTTAATCAAAGCGTCAATTTTAAAAATCAGTTGTAGACAAATTCAGTTACAGAAAAGATAGGCACGGATGGAATTTATTTTTGGTTTAGGCTTACACGTTATTATCGCGTTGTTTTTTGCGGTACATGCACTACGCACTGGTAGGCCGTTTTATTGGCTGATTATCTTATTTTCTTTCCCCGGTTTAGGTAGCATTGTGTACTTTTTTGCTGAGTATTTACCTGCCAACAAACTTAATCGCGGCGTGCAGCAAGTATCAAAATCTGCACTTAAACTGCTAGACCCATCACGTGAATTGCGTGATGCAGAAGAGGCTTTCGACTTAACGCCAACCGTACAAAATAGAATTCGCTTAGCTTCTGCTTTGGATGAAGC
>JAYVFU010000073.1:0-4890 GCA_043772865.1 Methylophilaceae bacterium | reverse complement strand
CAAGATTTTTAAGTCGAATTTGTTATTTAATTTTATTTATTTTTAGGAAAAAACATGAGCCAAATTATTGTAGAACACAATCCAAGTCCAGAAAAATTAAAAGAACTCGGCGTTTCTAGCTGGTCAATCTGGGAAAAAGAAGTATCTAAATTCCCATTGGATTTTGGCATGACAGAAAGCGCTTATTTGTTAGAAGGCGAAATTCATGTAACACCACAAGGCGGTGAAAAAGTCGTGGTTAAAGCAGGTGATTTTGTTGTGTTTCCAAAAGGCATGAAATCAATGTGGGAAGTAGTTAAACCATTACGTAAACATTACAAACATAGCTAGTAGTTATTTTTTACCAACTACCTGTTTGATAAAATAAAAGGTGAGTTTATCTCACCTTTTATTTTGCCTAAATTTTCTGTATTTTGTGTTTACAGTGATATTTTCAACAGTACTTCCAAATCTTTGATCCGCTCCAAATCTAGCAACTGGTTCTTTTTAGCAGATATCATAAAAATATCTTCTGCACGATTACCTAAAGTATTGATTTTGGCATTATGCAGCAATATATCTAGCTGCAATAACTTGTGCGCAATGTTAGCAAGTAAGCCAGGTCTATCATTTGCAACAACTTCAAGCACATGATAATTGCAATTATTTTCAAGCGTTATCTTGACTGAAGTATTGATTGGCATATGTTTTACTTGGCGGCTAATTCGGCCCTGTAATGGCGATTCTAACGGCGAACTTTTATCTAATTTTTCTGCAAGTTCTACTTCAATATATTTTAATAAACCACTATAACTAACCGATTTATTATATTGATCTAAAACAATAAAAGTATTTAATGCATAATCATGATTGGTTGTATAGATTTTGGCTTGAGCTATGCTATAGCCCATACGATCAAAGAAATTACAAATACGTGCAAATAAATCATTTTGATCTTGTTTGTAAATCATAACTTCTATGCCATCACCACTTGGGCTTAATCTAGCGCGAACAATTGGTTGCTGCGTATTAAGATGCGGCGTAAGTAAACGGCTATGCCATGCAATTTCACTCACTTCAAATCGTATAAAATAAGCTAAACCAAAACTATCCCATAAATGTTGGTAAGCAGATTGTGGCAGACCATATTTGGCTAAACTGATAGCAGATTGTGCTTGTCTAGAAACGATTTCTTGCTGAATACTATTGGTATTGCTTAGCGTTGCTTTGGCATTAAGTTCACGTGCTGCTGCATAATATAAGCTCTCTAAAAGTCTAGCTTTCCAAGCGTTCCACACGGCAGGACTGGTACCTCGAATATCGGCAACCGTTAATAAATATAGCGCTTTTAAATGTCTTTCGTCACCCATTAGTTGCGCAAATTTTTCAATGATTTGTGGGTCTGATAAGTCAGATTTTTGCGCAGTACTAGACATAACTAGATGCATTTTAACCAGCCATGTGACTAGTTCCGCATCTACTTTACATAATCCATGTTGTAAGCAAAAACGTTTAGCATCTACGGTACCTAAAGTGGAGTGATCCCCACCGCGCCCTTTAGCAATATCGTGAAATAATGCCGCTAAATACAGCAAGTAGGGCGCATCGAACGCATCAAATAATTTGCTACATAACGGGAATTCATAAGCTAAATTTGGCTTTGCGAAACGGCGTAAATTAGCCAGTACATTTAAAATATGCTCATCTACCGTATATACATGAAATAAATCATGCTGCATTTGACCAACTATTTTACCAAACGCAGGAATGTACTCACTCAAAATGCCGTAACGATTCATTCTTCGCAAGCTATGGTTGACACCATCTGGCTGCGATAAAATTTTTATAAATAACTTTTTATTAACAATATTTTGCCGAAAATCTTTATTAACTAATTTTTTCACGCGCTGTAAATTACGCAATAACGAAGCGCTCATGCCAGTCAGTTCTGGGTGTTGTTGCAGTATCAAAAAGCTTTCCAAAATGGTGCTCGGATATTGTTGAAATAAATGTGGGCTTTTTGCTTCTAATAACCCACCGTGTGCCTCAAAGTGCTGATTAATTTGTTTAATTTGCGGCGGTGAGGTGTCATTTCGATGTTGTAAAGACTGCAGTAAAATTTCATTCATTAAGCTAATAAACTTAACGCTGCGATAATATCCTTGCATGAGTTGCTCACTAGCACGTATTTTTGGCGTATTTTCTAAGCCTAACTGTGCAGCAAGTTCATTTTGAAAATCAAATAGTAAGCGGTCTTCGCGGCGCTTGGCTAATAAATGCAAGCGCACTCGCAACATTTGTAAATGTTGTTGATGGCGACGTATTTTTTTAGCTTCAAGTTGAGTAATCATGCCAATTTTGACTAAGTTAGCCCAAGGCAAATTGCTACTGGTAACGTTATAAAAACTATTAGTTTCTAACGAGGTTTTTTGCTGACTTTTGAGTATCCATTGGATAATTTGTAAGTCGCGTAAGCCACCAGGGCTTTCTTTAATATTGGGCTCTAAGTTATAGGCGGTATCGTTAAATTTAGTATATCGCTGTTGCTGTTCTTTTAATTTAGCTTCAAAAAAAGCTCCTGTATTCATCACATTGTTTAAGCTGTACGTAAAGTGTTGATAAAGTTTTTTACTCCCAATTAGCCGACGGGCTTCTAACAAATTGGTTTGCACAGTAACGTCTTTACTGGCTTCTTCTACACACTCAATTAAAGTGCGTACGCTATGACCTACATTTAGGCCGACATCCCATAGCAATCCAATCAGCGTTTCTATTTGAGAAGTCAAAGCATGGTCAGCGTTTTCTGGCAGTAGGATAAGTAGATCTACATCAGAGTAAGGGAATAACTCACGCCGCCCATATCCGCCAACCGCGATTAAGCAAACTTGCTGGCTAATATCGCCTTGCTGCCAAATTTGTTTTAGTAAGTGATCAACTAAATCACAGGTTTGTTTAAGTACTTGCGCTGTATTGGCATTTTCATAAAAGGCTGCAGCTATTTTCAGCTGACCTACTGTGAGTTCGGCTGCAAAAAAGCTACGCCAGTATCGAGCGTCCTTTACTTGTGCACCAATTGGCATAGTCAAAGCTTTGGAATTATTACGTTAAGCGTTAATGAAGCTAGGTGCTGCAGGTGATCCAACTGAAACAGTGAGTACTTCATAGCCAGTTTCAGTGACTAATACTGTATGTTCCCATTGTGCAGATAAACTACGATCACGCGTCACAATACTCCAACCATCTGGCATTTGTTTGATGTCGCGTTTGCCAGCATTAATCATTGGTTCAACCGTGAAAATTAAGCCTGGCTGTAATTTTAAGCCCGTACCTGGTTTGCCGTAATGCAGTACTTGAGGTTCTTCATGAAACTTTTTACCAATACCATGTCCACAAAACTCTCGCACAACGCTGTAGCCACTTTTTTCTGCAAATGTTTGAATAGCAAAACCTATATCCCCTAACGTTGCACCTGGTTTCACTTTAGCAATGCCTAGCCACATAGCATCATAAGTAATGTCACACAAGCGCTTGGCCTGAATGGATGCGTCACCTACACAAAACATACGACTGGTGTCGCCGTGATAGCCATCTTTAATGACGGTGACATCAATATTAACAATATCGCCATTTTTTAATACTTTTTCACCAGGCACACCATGACAAATTTGATGATTAACTGACGTGCAAATTGATTTAGGGTAGGGGGTATGTCCATCTGGCGCATAGTTAAGTGGTGCTGGAATCGCTTTTTGCACATCGACGATATAATCGTGACATAATTTATCAAGTTGCTCTGTTGTCACGCCATGCACTACAAAAGGCGTAATAAAATCAAGCACTTCAGACCCTAAACGGCCTGCAATGCGCATTTTTTCAATATCTTGTTGGTTTTTAATAGTAATTGCCATAATGCCTTGATGCTAATAGGTTATTTTATAGTTCGTTTTCAATGTTAATTTATACGACTGTTATTTTGTTAATTCGGTTCGTGTGTTATTATACGCATCGCTTGTGTGGTGAATAGCCATCAAAGCAAATAATGAGTTAAATTAATGTTTTAAAATAAGTGTGCATACCCCTTAACAGGGTGTTTAAGTGAGTAACTTAAATGATGTTGGGTATGCGCAAAATTAACCCTTGAATGGAGTATTACAATGTCTGTCACCATGCGTGAAATGCTGGAAGCTGGAGTTCACTTCGGCCATCAAACTCGTTATTGGAACCCAAAAATGGCACCGTACATTTTTGGTGATCGTAACAAAATTCATATTGTTAACCTTGAAAAAACTTTACCGCTATTTGAAGATGCGCTTAAATATGTGCGTACATTAGCGGCTAATAAAGGTCGTATCATGTTTGTTGGTACAAAACGTCAAGCACGCGACATCATGAAAGAAGAAGCCGTACGTTCAAACTGTGCATATGTTAATCACCGTTGGTTAGGTGGTATGTTAACTAACTTCAAAACAGTTAAACAATCTATCAAGCGTCTAAACGATTATGAAGCAATGTTGCTTGACGGCAGTTTAGATAAATTTGGTAAAAAAGAAGCTTTAGGCTACAAGCGTGAAGTTGAGAAGTTAGAGCGCTCTATCGGCGGCATTAAAGAAATGGGTGGTTTACCAGATGCAATTTTCATTATTGACGTAGGTCATGAAAACGGCGCGATTACTGAAGCTGCTAAATTAGGTATTCCAGTGATCGGTGTTGTTGATACTAATAACTCACCTGATGGCGTGACTTATGTAATTCCTGGTAATGATGACTCAAGCCGTGCAATTCGCTTATATGCTCGTGGGATTGCAGATGCTGTATTAGAAGGTCGTAGCGCTGCACTTACAGAAGTTGTGAAAATGGCTGCCGAAGAAACTACAGAGGCTGCTGAAGTAGCTGCGGAGTAATATTTAAGGT
>JAYVFU010000072.1:0-15234 GCA_043772865.1 Methylophilaceae bacterium | reverse complement strand
CTCATGTTCTATTAGGTACCCAAAACGAACAATAGTCCGATAAGGTATAACAGGGCTAAACCATTAGCCCGTTTGGGTCAATATGATGCTAATACCCTTATTTCCAGATCATTTACTCAAAGTTTGGATTGAAATATTCACGAGCACTTTTAATTTGCATCACTCGCTCTAAGAGTAAATTGAGTGCAGCCTCGTCTTTAATGATGTTTAATTTTTCGTTATTAACAATCAGTACAGGGGAGGCATCATAAGTATGAAAAAATGCACTGTAGGCATCCGCTAAGCGCTCAATGTACTCACGTGACATTTCTTGTTCATAAGTCACATTGCGCTCTTCAATACGATCAATTAAAGCATCTACCGGTGTTTGCAAATAGATGACCAAATCTGGCTTACTGGCTTTTAGCTGTAAATGCTGGTAAATCTGGTTATACAGTGCGTATTCTTCATCATCTAAATTCAGCCGTGCAAATATCGGATCTTTTTCTAAAAAGAAATCTGAGACAGTGCCATGCGCGAACATGTCACGCTGCAACATTTCGCTAATTTGACCTGAACGCTGAAACAAAAAGAATAGCTGAGTAGGCAGAGCATAACGTTGCGCATCCTGATAAAAGCGGGCCAGAAATGGATTAGATTCGGCTTTTTCACTCAAAAGATTGACTGAAAATTTGTCCGCCAAAAGCTTGGCCAGTGTAGTTTTTCCACTGCCGATGGGCCCTTCAATCACAATGTATGGAAATTTATTAAATATATTCATGAGGTAATAACTTATTAATGCCTTGATTTTGATAATTTTTTGCTAAATCTTCAATGCTGCCATAGATGGAGTCTTGTAAATTGGGTGCAATTTCTACAAGTGGTAACAACACAAAGCCACGTTCGAACATCCGTGGATGGGGTAATGTAAGTCGTTCTGTATTTATTACTACTTTATCGTACAGCAGTAAGTCTAAATCTAACAAGCGTGGTGCATTGGGGTAAGGTCGCTCACGCCCAAACTTATTTTCAATTTCAAACAATGCCTCTAGTAAATCTAAAGCTGTAAGCGTAGTGTTGACTTCAGCTACGGCATTAATGAAGTCAGGTATTTCTTGTAGCTGACTATCAGTGTAGCCAATAGGTGCTGTGCGATATAAACTTGATTGTTTAAGCACTGTAGTTTTTGGGATTGTATGCAGTGCCTGCAACGCTGCAAGCACTTGCTTAATAGGCTGATTTAAGTTGCTACCTAGTGCAATATAAGCAGTTACTCTATGATTTAAATCTATAGAATTTGAATCTACAGGATTTGAAACTGTGTCTGAGTCCATGTGTGAAATAGCCATGCCGCTTAAACATCAACTACATCATTAACTGAGCTGATATTAGCTGGCTTTTTACGCGAACGTTTACGACGTTTTTTTGTGGTGGTATCAGCCTGCAACATGCCATTTCGCTCTTCACTGCTCCCATTAGCAAAGGCTGTCCACCACTCGCCAAGCTCCGTATCAATTTCGCCAGATTGGCAGCGGAGCAACAAAAAATCATAGGCTGCACGATAACGTGGATGCTCTAACAGCGCAAATGGACGCTTGCCCGCACGTTGTTCAAAACGCGGTTGCATGGCCCAGATTTCTTTCATTGTGGCTGTATAACGATTGTGTATTGCTAATTTTTTTGCTTGAAAATCAATCACTTCATTCATCGCCAGATGCAATGCGGGAATTAAATGATTGCCCTCCGCTTGAAATTGCTCCCAAGCATCCAACACCTCATGCCACAACAAACTTGCGAATAAAAAGCTAGGATTAGCAGATTTTCCACTCAAAATACGATCATCAGTATTTTGCATCGCCAGCGTTACAAAACGCTCGCCCAATGGCTGTTCCAATACAACATCTAACATGGGCAATAAGCCGTGATGCAAATTTTGCTGACGCAACACGCTAATACTTTCAATCGCATGACCCGATAAAAATAACTTCAACATTTCATCAAACAAGCGGCTAGGCGGTACATCTTGCAATAAGTCAGCCAATTCTTCAATAGGCGCTTCTGTTGCACGATCAATTTTCAAACCAAGCTTGGCAGATAGCCTCACCGCGCGCAACATGCGTACTGGGTCTTCTGCGTAGCGTGTGGCTGGGTCACCAATCATGCGTAAAATACCTGCTTTAATATCCGCAACGCCGTTATGAAAATCTAATACTTCTTCTGTAACAGGGTTGTAATATAAGGCATTGGCAGTAAAATCACGGCGAATTGCATCTTCTTCAATTGAACCAAATACGTTATCGCGAATAATACGGCCACTATCGTTCACTTGTGCATTGGTGTCATTACTAGCTTCATTAAGATGGCTGCCGCGAAATGTGGAAACCTCAATGGTTTCATCCCCAAACATCACATGCACTAAGCGGAATCTACGTCCAATAATGCGGCTGCGCCTAAAGACGCGATTAACCTGCTCGGGCGTTGCATCGGTCGCCACATCAAAATCTTTTGGCTTATGATCAAGCAATAAATCACGCACCGCACCGCCTACCACAAAAGCTTCATACCCAGCTTTTTGTAGGCCTTCACAAGTTTTTAATGCGCCATTAGATAAAAGATTTCTATCGATTTTATGCACGTTACTGTTGGTATGTTTAGCTTTGCTGGTATCAATTTTTTTTGTATTAGCCTTGGTTTTTGGCTTGGCACTAGATGCCTGAATATCACTTTGAGATGACGTGGTAGCGGAGGGGAATATCTTTTGTCCGAACACTTTATTGAATAGTTTTTTAATCATATGCAAGATTATAACTGATGCCAGGCCATCTGTAATTCATGTGGCTTATTCATGATGCTGACTTAATTACTCTAATCGATAGTAAAAATAGGTGCGTAAGCTACTTTGCAAGCAATAACTTTTTGGAAAACTTATCCATTACCTATAGATTTTTTGCTTTGTTATTCCACAACACATCACTAACACCAGCGTCTTTATTGATAATCCTGCATAACACAAACAATAAATCAGACAATCTATTCATATATTTAAGTGATATCGTAGTTACAACATCATCACGACTCAATTTGATTAACAATCGCTCAGCTCGACGACAAACCGTACGTGCCAAATGGCAATAAGCCGCACTTTTGGTGCCACCTGGCAAAATAAATTCTTTTAATGGTTCTAAGCTATCGTTTAAATGATCAATTGCAGTTTCAAGGGCGTCTACACGCGCATCAGCAATCATCACGTAATTAGGGATGCAAATTTCACCACCTAAATTAAATAAATCATGTTGAACTTCGGTAAGTAGCGGTAGTAAATGCGCTGATGTTTGCGCAACTGAAAGCTCAGTAATGAGCAAACCAATCACTGAATTTAGCTCATCTACGTCTCCCATCGCCTCTACGCGCAAACTATCTTTGTTCACGCGTGAGCCATCACCCAAGCCTGTTGTGCCGTTATCGCCTGTACGCGTGTAAATTTTACTTAATCGATTACCCATTATCACCCTTTTAATATAGATTCATTTTTACAGATTACAAACTAAAGCCTCATCGCTGAGGCTTTAGTTTTTTTTACTTAATATGACTGATGGGCTTAACGCTTATTTAAAATTGCCGTCGTTACGGCTGCTTCACCGCCACGCTCATAGGCAATTACCACAGATTTTCCTTGATATTTTTTAACCGCATCGTAAAGCGCTTCTGGCTTCTCTAAATTAACATCGCCAATTTTCATGAGTACATCACCACGCAATAAATTAGCTTTAGCTGCTGGTGAGTCTTTAATCACTGCTAATAATTTCAACCCATTATCCGCTTGTAATTTTGCATCGTCTTCCGCATCGCCTGTGGCTGCTGGTTTTAACTTAATAATATGCACGCCTAATAATGGCGTGGGTAGCTTAGCCCAATAACTTGCGTAATAGCGATATTGTGTGCCATTTGCTTGCACATCTTTTTCATCGACTTCGCCCGTTTTTTTAGCCGCTTCTTTTAAGGCAGCAATTTTAGAGCTAGCCGTTTTTTCAGAACCGTATTTTACATAGACTAATACGGTATCAGCCTTAATAGTTTTAGCGTGCGCAAGCGCATCATTCGGCGGCACATCGCCTGCATCAAAAGATGAAAAGCCCATTAAGTCATATCCATCTTCTAACATGGGAATATTATCTTCATTTTTATGATTACTCACAAAGAGCTTGGTATCTGGCTTGGCTTGTAGCGAAACCAAATTACTGTTGTTTTGTTTTACATAATTTTTTTCGTATAAATTCTCAGCAGCTACACTTAAAATGCTCAAACTTAATAAAGCAGTTGCGGCAATAGTGCTTATAATTGTTGTACTTTTTATGGTCATCATAGCCCTTTGAAAAGATGGTATTTGAATTGCTTAACTAAATGTTAAGTTACCCATTACGACATATTAACTCTAAAATAATTCACATGACCATAACCTCACAAACACTAGCACTTAAAATTGGCTTAGTTTCTATTAGCGATCGCGCTTATAACGGCGTGTACCAAGACCAAGGCATACCATCGCTCAAAGCATGGTTAGACCTTGCTGTAACTAGCCCTATGGATATCATCGCGCGCTTAATTCCCGATGAACAAGATGAAATATCTAATACTTTAGTTGATTTGGTTGATGTCGAAAGCTGCCATTTGATCCTTACTACAGGCGGCACTGGCCCAAGCTTACGTGATGTAACGCCTGAAGCAACACTAGTCATTGCCGATAAAGATATGCCCGGATTTGGTGAGCAAATGCGCCAAATCAGCCTTAATTTTGTGCCTACGGCCATTTTATCGCGTCAAGTGGCGGTGATACGCAAGCAATGTTTAATTATCAATTTACCAGGCCAACCAAAAGCCATTGCACAGACTTTAGAAGGCCTTAAAGATAGTGATGGTAATATCACCGTATCTGGTATTTTTGCCGCTGTACCGTATTGTTTAGACTTACTGGCCACAGAAGAAAGCGCCATGCCGTATTTAGAAACCAACGAAAAAATAGTAAAAGCCTTTAGACCAAAATCTGCAATAAAGCTCGCCTAAACCTTCATGTCAGAATTTAATTTAATCCGCGATTATTTTACCAAAGTTACTCAGCAGACTAATTTAGGTATCGGCGATGATGCTGCTTTAATTTCAGTCACCACAGGGCATGAGTTAGCAATATCAGCCGATATGCTGGTAGCAGGCACTCACTTTTTTAATGATGCAGATGCTTATAAATTAGGTTGGAAATCGCTCGCGGTGAATATATCCGATATGGCAGCGATGGGCGCAAACCCTAAATGGGCGACACTCGCTATCGCTTTACCGCATGTTGATAAGCATTGGTTGACAGAATTCGCACGTGGGGTTTTTGCATGCGCAACTAAGTTTAATGTTGATCTAATTGGTGGCGATACCACACGTGGACCACTCACCGTTAGCGTGCAAATCATGGGTGAAGTGCCACTAGGCAAAGCCATTAAACGTAGTGGCGCACAAGTGGGCGATGATATTTGGGTATCCAATACATTAGGTGATGCAGCACTTGGCATAGCCCATTTACAAAATGAATTATATGCCCACTTACAGCTTGATGATGGTTATATTGAATATTGCCTACATGCCTTACACACACCACAACCACGCGTTGCACTAGGTTTAGCATTGCGCGATATTGCTACTAGCGCAATTGATATTTCAGATGGGTTGTTATCCGATTTAGGGCATATCTTAAGCGCCTCAAAAATTGGCGCAAATATTTATTTACATCAACTTCCTGTATCAGCATTTATGTACCAGCATATTAACGAAAAATTAATTCAAAATTGTATACTGGCAAGCGGTGATGATTACGAGCTGTGCTTTACCGCCCCACCTAGCGCACGTGAGCCAATTGCGGATATTAGTAAGCAACTTAATTTAAACCTCACCTGTATTGGCAACATCATCAAAACGCAGGGCTTAATGGTAATGGATGACCAACATCAGCCCATACCGCAAACAAAAACGGGCTATAACCATTTTGATGAGCAAAATATTTCATCAAATTTTGATAAAAAAAATGCAACCTAATCTAAATTTCTTATTGCGACACCCAGCCCATTTTATCGCGCTGGGATTTGGCAGCGGGTTAGCCAAAAAAGCGCCAGGCACCTTTGGCACAGTCATCGGCTTGGCATTATTTTGGCTTATTTTGCCGTTACCTGAATTGGTGCAGTGGTTTATTATCGGCGCGTTTTTTATTATTGGCGTGCCTTTGTGTGGCGTAACGGGTCAGCATTTAGGCGTGTCAGATCATGGCAGTATTGTGTGGGATGAAATTGTCGCCATGATGCTGATACTCATGTTTACACTTTATACTTGGATTTGGTGGATAGCTGCATTCTTATTATTTAGATTATTTGATATATGGAAACCTTTTCCAATTCGTCAAGTAGATGCCAAACTTAAAGGCGGATTTGGTGTAATGTTTGATGACCTATTGGCAGCAGGTTATGCCATATTCAGCCTAAAAATTATGATGTTCATCACCACAAAATTATGATGGATATGCACGAACTGCTTTTAACTTTAGCCGCCGAACTGGGATCAGCATTAAAAGCGCGAAATTACAAGCTCGCGTTAGCAGAATCATGCACAGGCGGAATGGCAACGCAATACATTACCGCTATTGCAGGCAGCTCAGCATGGCTAGATTGCAGCTTTATTACTTACAGCAACGCTGCAAAAATTGATATGCTAAATGTTAGCCCAGTTACATTAGAAAAATTTGGCGCGGTAAGCGAACAAATTGCTACAGAAATGGCTAAAGGCGCGTTATCAGCAAGCCTTGCCAATATCACAGCTAGCATTACTGGCATTGCAGGGCCCGACGGTGGTACAACAGACAAACCAGTCGGCACCATTTGCTTTAGTATTTGTTTGCAACAAAAGGCACAGTGCAAAACCTACACACAACACTTCACAGGCACGCGTGATGCTATTCGTTTGCAGTCTGTGCAATTTTTATTCAAACAACTACTTATCAAAGTCTCAGACTAATCTCAACTTGAGTGATGCCTTGGGCTTACTTAAATCCCTTATTTATGAAATAATTAGTAGTTAAATTACGCAGCTAAAACTAAAGGCAAAACGCTATGGCGGAAAAATCAGCAGACAAAATCAGCAAAGTAGACGAGGACAAAAGCAAAGCACTTGCCGCAGCACTTTCACAGATTGAAAAGCAATTTGGCAAAGGCTCCATCATGCGCATGGGCGATGCCGATGTAGCAAGTGATATTCAAGCCGTACCGACTGGCTCGCTGGGTTTAGATATTGCACTAGGCATAGGCGGCTTACCGCGTGGTCGCGTGATTGAGATTTACGGTCCAGAATCATCAGGCAAAACCACACTCACACTTTCTGTCATCGCCCAAATGCAAAAGCTTGGCGGCACAGCGGCTTTTATTGATGCAGAACATGCTTTAGATCCACAATATGCAGCAAAGCTAGGCGTAAACGTGCCTGATTTACTCATTTCACAACCTGACACTGGTGAGCAAGCTTTAGAAATCGCCGATATGCTGGTGCGTTCAGGCTCGGTAGATATCGTGGTCATTGACTCGGTAGCAGCACTGGTACCGCGCGCTGAAATTGAAGGCGAAATGGGCGATAGCCATATGGGTTTGCAAGCGCGTTTGATGTCACAAGCCTTGCGTAAACTGACAGGTAATATTAAACGCACCAACACCATGGTGATTTTCATCAACCAAATCCGTATGAAAATTGGCGTGATGTTTGGTAACCCAGAAACCACAACAGGTGGAAACGCACTTAAATTCTACGCTTCGGTTCGTTTAGATATCCGCCGTACTGGTGCGATTAAGCGTGGCGATGAAGTGATTGGTTCTGAAACGCGCGTAAAAATTGTAAAGAACAAAGTAGCACCGCCATTCAAACAAGCTGAATTTGATATTTTATATGGCGAAGGTATTTCACGCGAAGGTGAAATCATCGAACTAGGTGCTAATTTAAAAATCGTAGAAAAAGCTGGTGCTTGGTATAGTTATCAAGGCGAAAAAATTGGTCAAGGTAAAGATAACTCACGTGAGTTTTTACGCGAAAACCCTGCGATTGCTAATGAAATTGATGCGAAAATCCGCGCCAATGCTAAAGGTAATTTAGACGCTGTTGTTAAAACTATTGGACCAGATGATGCTGCCGACTAAAAGCTAATTAGATGTTGGCTTAAAAAGCATGTCTGGCATTGAAAAATCGAATAGTGAAAGATTAAACATAGCGCGAGAACTATTAAACCAGTTTTCGCGCTCTGAGTTTAAAAGCAGTGATTCTAAAAACAGCCCAACAAGTAATAAATCAGCCGCTAACTTGGTTGGACAAAAGCAAAGCATAGTTGAAGATACCCAATCTGACTCAAATTCAGTAGATAGCGAACGATCAAAAAGCCAAAAAAAGGCAAAGCAACGATTAAGAAACAAAGCGGTTTACTATTTGTCTTTACGAGAATTTTCAGCGCAAGAACTTAGAAAAAAGCTGAGGGCTGGCGCAGTTAAAGACTGCGAAACTAAGTATAGCGAAGCTGGCGGCAGCGAAGCCAATAGTGAAGTTGAGAACAGTGAATCTACGTATGGCAACGATATAAATTTAGAAGATGAATTTAGCACTTGTTTTATAAAATATAGTCCAAAAATAATTATTGAAATAACTTTAGAATGGCTCTATCTGCAAATAGATGAAGTCGTTGAAGATTTTAAAGCGCGTGGTCTAGTTTCTGATGCTCGCTTTACCGAGCAAGTAGTGCATGCGCGCAAAGCAAAATTTGGTAGTAGCCGCATCGCATATGAACTTAAGCAAAAAGGTGTGGAAGACGTTTTAATTTCTGCCGCAGTAGCCAATTTCAAAACGGATGAGCTAGCAAATGCTGCTGATATTTGCCGTAAAAAATATAAAACACCGCCTGCAAATAGAAATGAATGGGCTTCACGGGCAAGGTTTTTACAAAGCCGCGGCTTTAGTTTTGATGTCATTAAAAAAGTGTTAAATCAAAATATTCAAGATAATGAATACAAAGTAGAAAATGAATAAAATACCTAGCACTAACGAGATTCGCCAAACATTTCTCGAGTTTTTTGCCTCCAAAGGTCATCAAATTGTTGCCTCTAGCTCGCTAGTTCCGCACGGTGACCCTACCCTGCTATTCACCAATGCTGGGATGAATCAATTTAAAGACGTGTTTTTAGGTTTTGACAAACGCTCATACACTCGCGCGACCAGCAGCCAAAAATGTGTACGCGCTGGCGGCAAACACAACGACCTTGAAAATGTAGGCTACACCGCACGCCATCATACATTTTTCGAGATGTTGGGTAACTTTAGCTTTGGCGATTACTTTAAAGATGATGCGATTGCTTATGCTTGGGAGCTACTCACCGAAGTGTTCAAACTACCAAAAGACAAACTCACCGTCACCGTTTATGCGGATGATGATGAAGCCTACAATATTTGGCATGACAAAATCGGCGTGCCAGTCGAACGTATTATCCGCATTGGCGATAACAAAGGCACACGCTACGCCTCAGATAACTTCTGGATGATGGGTGATACTGGCCCATGCGGTCCATGTACAGAGATATTCTACGACCACGGCGACCATCACTTTGGCGGCCCTCCAGGCAGCCCAGATGAAGATGGTGACCGTTTCATTGAAATCTGGAACAACGTGTTCATGCAGTTTAATCGTGATGAAGCAGGTGTAATGCATCCGCTACCTAAACCATCAGTAGATACGGGTATGGGTTTAGAGCGTATTTCTGCGGTATTGCAGCATGTGCATGCGAATTACGAAATTGATTTGTTTCAAACACTGATTGCTGCTGCTGCCCGTGAAACTAAAACAGCAGAGCTTGCTAGCCCCTCATTAAAAGTGCTGGCTGACCATATTCGCGCTTGCAGTTTTTTAATCGCCGATGGCGTGATACCTGGTAACGAAGGTCGCGGCTACGTGCTACGCCGTATCATTCGCCGTGCTATTCGCCATGGCTACAAGTTGGGTGCTCGTGCAGCATTCTTTTATAAACTTGTTCCAGATTTGGTCAAGCAAATGGGTGAAGCATATCCTGAACTTGTCGCGAATAAATCGCGCATCATGGATGTGTTGAAACAGGAAGAGGACCGCTTCTTTGCAACGATTGAAAGTGGTATGCATTTGTTGGAAAGTGAATTATGGAGTGGCTCTAAAGCACTGCAAAGGATAGCAAAAGAGCGTGGTGCTGATGTTATGACAACAATCAATAACTTCGGAAGCTCAAGTGCAGATTTATATTTATCAGCAAAACTACACTCAAAAAGCGAATCTGCCGCGAATATTGCAATTTTTGATTTCCACCAAAATCAAAATATTCTTGATACAACTGTAAGTCAATTTGAACAATACGAAATATTCTATATCCGCGGGTCATTAAAGCCAGCCATCCAAGCTGTAAAAGAAATCGACTCAACAAACGAAATGTTATCGGGTGAAATTGCCTTTAAACTACATGACACCTTTGGCTTTCCACTAGACTTAACTGCAGATATTTGCCGTGAAAGAAATGTAAAGGTAGATACCGCCACTTTTGATGCCGCCATGACACGCCAAAAAGAACAAGCACGCTCAGCGGGCAAGTTCAAAATGGCAGCCAACCTCGAATACAGCGGCGCAAATACTGACTTTAAAGGCTATGAAACATTAGAAGCTAGCGCCAAAATTTTGGCACTGTACAAGGATGGCACAGCAGTGAATCAACTGGCAGAAGGTGATGTGGGCGTTGTGGTGTTAGATAGCACCCCTTTCTATGCAGAGTCTGGCGGTCAAATTGGTGACTCTGGCGAATTACGCGGTGCCGATGGCATTTTTTCAGTGGAAGATACACAAAAAATCCAAGCGGCAGTATTTGGTCATCACGGCACACTCACTACAGGCAAGCTTAGTGTGGGAGATACGTTAAGTGCACGCGTTAACACACAAGCGCGTGCCGCGAGTATGCGTAACCACTCGGCTACTCACCTAATGCATCAAGCTTTGCGTGATGTTTTAGGCGAACATGTATTACAAAAAGGTAGCTTGGTCGATACCGAAAAAACCCGTTTTGACTTTGTACACAATGCACCGATGACAAATGAAGAAATCGCCCGTGTAGAGCGTATGGTCAATGCAGAAATTTTATGCAATGCCGCAACCCAAGCTCGCGTAATGCCTATTGAGGATGCACAAAAAACGGGCGCCATGATGCTGTTTGGTGAAAAGTACGGCGATGAAGTGCGCGTGCTAGACATTGGCACTACGCGCGAATTATGTGGCGGTACACACGTTAGCCGTACTGGTGACATCGGCTTGTTTAAAATCACCTCTGAAAGTGGAGTTGCCGCAGGTGTACGCCGCGTTGAAGCCACTACAGGCGAAGGCGCTTTGCGTTTAGTGCAGAACCAACAAGCTTTGTTAAACCAATTAATTAGCGAATTAAAAACACCAGTTTATGAGCTACCTACAAAAATTGGTCAAATGGCGGATAACATTAAGTCACTTGAAAAAGAACTTGCGCGTTTAAAATCAAAACTTGCGTCAAATCTAGGGGATGATTTAGTGAGTCAAGCCATTGATATCAATGGTGTTAAAGTGCTAGCCGCCACACTAGAAGGTGCCGATGCAAACGGTTTACGTGAAACCATGGATAAGTTGAAAGATAAGCTAAAATCCGCTGCCATTGTGTTAGCCAGTGTCAATGATGGCAAGGTAAGTTTGGCAGCAGGCGTTACCGCTGATTTAACAGCCAAAATTAAAGCCGGCGAATTAGTGAATTTTGTTGCCTTACAAGTTGGCGGCAAAGGTGGAGGTAAGCCTGATATGGCAATGGCGGGCGGCCCTAATGCCAGCGCTTTACCAGCAGCATTGGCCAGCGTAAACGCATGGGTTTTACAAAAACTTAACTAGTAAGTTTAAAGCCTAGCAATATACAAATCCTTAATCATGTTTTTTATTAAATAACTAAACTATAGAAAAATTATGGCACTAATTGTACAAAAATATGGCGGCACTTCAGTTGCCAACCCTGAACGTATCCGCAACGTAGCACGCCGCGTAGCCCGTTACAAGGCAATGGGGCATCAAGTTGTGGTGGTAGTATCAGCCATGTCTGGCGAAACTAACCGCTTGCTTGCATTAGCAAAAGAGTTGATGGCAGAACCAGACCCGCGTGAACTAGATATGATTTTATCAACCGGCGAGCAAGCAACAATCGGCATGACAGCACTAGCGCTGATTGAGCTAGGCATTAAAGCCAAAAGTTACACTGGCGCCCAAGTGCAGATTTTAACGGACAACGCGCATACTAAAGCACGTATTCTCAATATTGATCAGCATCATTTAAAAGCAGATTTAGATGCAGGCTATGTGTGCGTAGTCGCTGGCTTTCAAGGTGTTGATGAACACGGCAATATTACGACGCTTGGCCGCGGTGGCTCAGATACCACAGGGGTGGCACTAGCCGCAGCATTAGGGGCTGATGAGTGCCAGATCTACACCGATGTAGATGGCGTTTATACAACCGACCCCCGCGTAGTGCCTGAAGCACGTCGTTTAAAATCGATTACATTTGAAGAAATGCTAGAGCTCGCCTCGCAAGGCAGCAAAGTATTACAAATACGCTCAGTAGAATTTGCAGGTAAATATAAAGTGAAACTCCGCGTGCTTTCTAGTTTTGAAGAAGAAGGCGATGGCACTTTAATTACATTTGAAGATGAAAATAAGGATAGCAGCATGGAACAACCCATCATTTCAGGCATCGCATTTAATCGCGACGAAGCCAAAGTAACGGTATTAGGCGTGCCAGACAAACCAGGTATTGCCTATCAAATTTTAGGCCCCATCGCCGAGGCAAATATTGATGTGGATATGATTATCCAAAACACTGGCGCTGATGGCACCACCGATTTCACTTTTACCGTACATAAAAATGAGCTTACAAAAGCCATTAATGTACTTAAAGAAAAAGTGCAACCTTATATTCATGCACGTGAAATAACTGGCAACGAAAAAATCGCCAAAGTATCAGTCGTTGGTATCGGTATGCGGTCACATGTGGGCATTGCCAGCCAAATGTTCCGCACACTGGCTGAAGAAGGCATCAATATCCAAATGATATCGACCAGTGAAATCAAAATTGCCGTAGTAATTGATGAAAAATACATGGAACTTGCTGTACGTGTATTACATAAAGCATTTGAATTAGAAGAGGCTTAAATTAATTCATTAATTTTCATGTTAATCTGCGCGCCGCGATTGATTTTTAGTCATTAATCGCGTAATATCGCGCCCTTGTAAATGCGGTATATTTACAAAAATATGTAGTTTAGCGGTTCAATAAACGGAGAGCTGGCCGAGTGGTCGAAGGCACTTCCCTGCTAAGGAAGCATACGGGCTTAACCCTGTATCGAGAGTTCGAATCTCTCGCTCTCCGCCACACATCTAAAAATCATTTAATTTCAACAACTTAGGACACGCGTCTTAAAGCATGCGATACCGTCAAAGGGTACCGTTTGTAATGAAATTACCATCACATCTAGCAATAAGCCGTTACGGGATTTACTATCTCAGAATTGAGCGCAATGGTGTTGAAAAACGCCGTAGTTTACGTACCCGCGACCCTACAGAAGCACTCGCCGCAGCTTATAAATTTGGTGCTACAATTTATGGTATGAGCTCCAGACAACGCCTAGGATATACCTTAGAAACTCCCACCATAAAAATTAAAACCGACGGTTCAGCTGAAGATCACTCACGAGCGATGGAAGCGCTCTCATCAATTCAACATTTAAGCGAGGCTGAATTACTTAATATAAGAATGCAGGGAGAGCAAGAACTTGCACAAATTCATGCGGAAGCCGCCGCGTGGAGAAGTCAACAAACGCTTGCAACTTCACCACTAAAACCTGAACCAGCGCGTTTACAAGCACTTCAATCAGCACTCGATGATTATCTATCTGAAAAATCTGGTCAATGGAAGGCTGGCACTAAAGTTACCTACACGAGTGTTTTTAATCGATTTATCAAAGAATTTGGCGCTACTACATTAATTTCAGATATTACCGTTGAGAATTTTCTTAAATATCGAAAACCTTTAGAATCTACAATCCACCCCGACACCCTTGATCGCGATTGTGGAGCCCTTATCGGATGGTTTGAGTGGGCAATTAAACGTGGTCGTTATGTTGGATCAAATCCAATTGAAAAGTCTAATCCAAGTATTTCAATACGCGATATTTTGAAAACAAATTTTGAAAAACCTCGCAACCCTCTCAATGCTGAGGATCTTCAAAAAATATTCAGCGCTTTGCCAGAAATAAAAAATCCAGCAGACTTTTGGCTACCGATCTTAGGCTTGTATACAGGTGCCCGAATCGGGGAATTATGCTCTGCCCGTCTTGATGGTATTGACGAGTATGATTTGGGAAAATGGGCTATTTATTTATATGGTAAAAGTCCGTCTTCTAAACGAAAAATTCCGATTCACCCAAAACTTATTGATTGTGGTTTTTTATCTTATATCAATGATGTTAAACGTTACTGGCCAGATGCTGACCGTATATTTCCTCATTTGGTTGAAGATTCGAAGAATGGGTTCGCCAATAAACCTACTACTGCTTTTACAACATTAAAGCAAAAATTAGGCTTAGGTGACGATAAAGTATTTCATAGCTTCCGAAAAACTTTCATAAGCTGCTTGCAATATAATCAATTAAATGAGGAATGGCGTAGGCATTTTGTTGGTCATGACTCTGATGAAGAAGAAAATAGAAATAATTTTGGTATTAAGGGCGGAGATGCCCATAGTGTTTACAGTAAAGCTAAATTCGACCCTGCACGGTTAGCGGAAATTGTTTTTCCAGCTTTTGACTTAGTAAAGTGGCTAGATTATGAACCGCCATTACCAGTTTATAAAAGTGGACAATTTAATAAATATTTCGCTAAAAATTTGCGCATTAAGTTGAATGCTGCTGCTCGCAAAGAGCGACAAGAACGCACGCCTAAGTCATTGAAAGTGAAGCCGTAATTTTTTACCATAAATTTCTTAGGTTAATTGCCACTAAATTGATGTCAAATTGACGTCAATTTAATGGCAACTTGACATCGACTTGATACCTAATCTTCAACATTACTGTTTTCTATTTGCCAAGGCTGCTTCAAGTTTAGCTTCTGCAACAGCTGAATTTTTTCTA
>JAYVFU010000071.1:0-4916 GCA_043772865.1 Methylophilaceae bacterium | reverse complement strand
GATTATGAGTCCGCTGCTCTAACCAAGCATGAGCTAAGGGGCCTATAACTAAACTGTTAAATTTTTACTTGCAACTTAAAACTAGTCTTGCCCTGTTTCTAAAAAGCTACGTAAGCGTTCTGAGCGTGTTGGGTGACGTAATTTACGTAACGCTTTAGCTTCAATCTGACGAATACGCTCACGTGTTACATCAAACTGTTTGCCAACTTCTTCTAGTGTGTGATCGGTGTTCATTTCAATACCGAAACGCATGCGCAACACTTTTGCCTCACGTGGTGTAAGTGATTCTAACACTTCAGAAGTTGCGTCACGCAAGCTTGCGTAGACAGCGGCATCAATTGGTGCGAGCGTTGAGTTATCTTCAATAAAATCACCAAGATGTGAATCTTCATCATCTCCTATCGGTGTTTCCATCGAAATTGGCTCTTTACTGATTTTTAAAATTTTGCGAATTTTATCTTCTGGCATTTCCATTTTTTCAGCTAATGCTGCAGGATCAGGCTCAATGCCTGTTTCCTGCAGAATTTGACGACTGATACGATTCATTTTATTAATCGTTTCAATCATGTGCACGGGAATACGGATAGTGCGCGCTTGGTCGGCGATGGAACGTGTAATCGCTTGGCGAATCCACCAAGTAGCATAAGTGGAAAACTTATAACCACGTCGATATTCAAATTTATCAACCGCTTTCATCAAGCCAATATTGCCTTCTTGGATTAAATCTAAGAATTGCAAGCCGCGGTTTGTGTATTTTTTAGCAATTGAAATTACCAAACGTAAGTTAGCTTCAATCATTTCGCGTTTAGCACGGCGAGCCCGCGCCTCACCCGTGGTCATTTGTTTATTAATTTCTTTTAACTCTTTAATTGGCAAGCCAACACGCAGCTGCAGATCAATAAGCCGTTGTTGTTGATCCAAAATAGAGTGGTTGTAGCGTACCAAACGCTCTACATATGGCTTATCAGATGCAAGCTCTTGTGCTAGCCATTCCATATTCACTTCATTACCAGGAAAGCTTTTAATGAAATGCGGGCGCGGCATACCAGATTTTTCTACACAGAAATCCATTATTTTACGTTCATGACTACGTACAACATCTACCATTTCGCGTACTTGAGCGCATAGCGCTTCAACTTGTTTAGCTGAAAATCTAAATGCCGTAAGTTCTTCTAAAATAATATCTAAATGTTTTTTATACTCCGCGCCTTGTGAGCCTTGTACTTGGCGAATAGCACACATTTTTTCGTTTGCGGCACGAATAATAGCGAAGCGTTTTAATACTTCGTCTTTGAGCTTAGCCAATGCTTCAGCTGAAATTGCAGCGGCTTTTGCGCCATCTTCATCTTCGTCATCTTCATCGGAAATTTCTTCATCTTCAACATCAGCTTCTTCAGCTTCCATTGCGTCATTTAAACCGATGTCTGTATCAATTAAGCCATCAACTAAATCATCAACGCTCAACTCATCTTTTTCTACCTTATCCACCATTGCAAGTAAATCGGCGATGGTTGTTGGACAAACAGCAATGGCCTGAACCATATGTTTTAAGCCATCTTCAATACGTTTAGCGATTTCAATTTCGCCTTCGCGCGTGAGCAAATCAACCGTGCCCATTTCACGCATATACATACGTACCGGGTCGGTTGTGCGGCCAAATTCAGAATCAACAGTTGCAAGCGCAGCTTCAGCTTCTTCAACTGCATCTTCATCAGTAACTGCTGGAGGCGTGTCAGACATGAGCAACACTTCAGCATCAGGCGCTTCTTCGTACACCTGAATACCCATGTCGTTAATCATGCCGATAATGCCATCAATCTGCTCAGACTCCTGCACGTCATCTGGCAAATGGTCATTGATTTCGGCATAAGTAAGATAACCACGCTCTTTACCTAAGATAATCAGCGTTTTTAAACGCGTACGACGTACTTCTGCATCTAGTGCGACATCTTCTGGGTTTTTAAGCTCAGCAGTTAGTTTATGCTTATCTAACGTCTTGTCTGATTTTGGTCTGGCCATGTATTACCTCAATATGCTGTGACGGTGATTTTATTAGCTATGAATGATGCTTGGCTTAATAACCAATGACTAAATAGCCAATATAACCAACGTGGTTTCTAGCAGTTCTAAACAACCCTAAATTATACCCGAAAAAACAACTTCTCAAAAGCCTTGATCTGGTTGTTTGTAGATAAGTGTTTAAATCATTTGGTTTAAATCCAAAAAAAAGACTACAAAAAAACAACGCAGCCAGGTTTATCGTTTAAGCTTTTTAACTGCATTTACCAGCTGCTCACGTTCTAGCTCGGTTAATGCGCTAATTGGCTTTTCATTGGCACGATTAAGCAGTATTGCACTACTACCATTTTGCATCATGTCTCTTAATTGCGTCCGTGCCCCGCTAAATTCAAGTGCAAAGTCTAAACTTTCATCCAACAAATATAATTCGCGCTCAATCTCACGCAGCAAGCGGGCATCTGTTTTATTTTCTAAACCTCGCAATAGTACTGCAGGTTTAGATTGCGGCTGCTGCAAGGCGATTTCCAATACATTTCTCACCAAATGATCTTCTTCTGCATTGCCTTGCAGCCAAGTTAAATCATCTATATCCGCCAAGCTCGGCTTCATTAACAAACTCAATGCAAAACGTTTTTTAATTGATTGTGGCGTACGTAATTGTTTTTGCGCAGAGCGCGGTGATGGTCTATTTGGCGAGTTCAAACGCATCATATCCTGCATTTCTTCTGCAGTAACTCCTGCCAATTCTGCCACACGTTTACGTAGCATAACTGACAATCGAGGGGCTTGAATTTGGCGCAATAGTGGCTCTGCATCATTAAGAAATTTAACTTTATCCTCTTGGCTTTGTAGCGGGTTACCTTCACACAAATGGTCAGTAATATAGGCAGATAAAGGCGTGGCGACTTTCATCTCTGTCTCTAGTTTTTCTCGGCCAAATTCACGCACATAGCTATCGGGGTCATGCCCTTGTGGCAAAAACATAAAAGTCAGCTTTAAACCATCAGTTAGCGCTGGGAGTGCATTCATGGCCGCGCGCCATGCGGCAGTACGGCCTGCGTTATCCCCATCAAAACAAAATACAATTTCATCAGTTTGGCGCATGAGTTTAGTGATGTGGAATGGCGTAGTTGCTGTACCCAATGCTGCTACAGCATAATGAATATCGTATTGAGCAAGTGCGACTACATCCATATAACCTTCAACCACTAACGCGCGACCTGCATCACGAATAGCACGACGCGCCAAAAACAAACCATACAGTTCATGGCCTTTTTGAAATAGTGGCGTTTCAGGTGAGTTGTAATATTTAGGCGTGTCTTCTGGGTTAATCACGCGCCCACCAAAGCCAATTACCTGACCTTTTTGGTCGTGAATAGGGAACATAATACGGTCACGAAAGCGATCATAACGCTTGCCTTGTTCGTTAGTGACCACCAAACCTGCGGTAGTTAAAACTTCGCTTTCATACTGTGGGAAAACAGCTTGCAAGTTCTGCCAACCTGCTGGTGCATAGCCAATTTGAAACTTGGCAGCAATTTTGCCACTTAAGCCACGACCCTTAAGATAACCTATCGCACGTTGAGATTTTTTGAGCTCAGCTTTGTAATATTCTGTCGCCTGTTGCAAGCTTTCTTGCAAGCCTACGGCTGCTAGCTTGGCTG
The DNA here is from genome assembly GCA_043772865.1 of Methylophilaceae bacterium. Taxonomy (GTDB): domain Bacteria; phylum Pseudomonadota; class Gammaproteobacteria; order Burkholderiales; family Methylophilaceae; genus JACMMS01. Next base: position 1,233 of record JAYVFU010000071.1, on the reverse strand, counting down.
CCTGATAATTTTCAGCATTAGCCGAACGTTCTTCTTGTGGCACGATCATGCCCGCCATTTTGGCGAGCTCTTGAATAGCCTCAACAAAACTAAGCCCTTGATATTCCATCAAAAAACCTACTGCTGTGCCATGTGCCCCACAACCAAAGCAGTGATAAAACTGCTTGGTAGCACTCACAGTGAATGAGGGCGATTTTTCATTATGAAACGGGCAACAAGCAGCATAATTTGCCCCAGCTTTCTTAAGCGGCACGCTTTTATCAATCACATCAACAATATCAATGCGATTTAATAAATCTTGAATGAAGCTTTCAGGAATCAAATGCAGCTACCTCAGCTTGAGTTTGGCATTAAATTAAGAAACTAAACTTTGCTTAACTATAAATCTACAGGTACAAAAAGCAATACTTTCTCAGTCCGTCATTCTCGCGAAAGCGGAAATCCATTTTGACGTGGCTTCAAACTTGATTTGGGTTCCCGCCTTCGCAAGAATGACGAAAAGTGCTTTCTTAATAATCAAAAAAACAAAAAAGGAGCAGTTAAGCTCCTTTTTATAAACTACTGAGACTTATTAAGTCTTAAGCTAACCGCGCTTTGATCAAACCAGAGATTTTACCCATATCGGCAACACCAACCACTAGTGGTTTAATCGCCGCCATGACTTTACTCATATCTTTAATACCACTAGCGCCAGTTTCAGTGACTACTTTTTCTAACAGCGCGCAAATTTCCGCTTCTGTTAATTGTTGCGGCAAATAAGTTTGTAACACAGTAACTTCAAACTTTTCGATATCAGCTAAATCCGTGCGATTTGCGGACTCATAAGCAGCAATAGAATCACGGCGTTGTTTGAGCATTTTTTCAATGACACCGATCACATCGGCATCACTTAGCTCTACACGTTCATCCACTTCACGCTGTTTTATTGCAGATAATAATAACCTGATTGCACCTAGACGCACGCTATCTTTAGCGCGCATCGCGTTTTTCATGTCCTCAGATATCTGAGTTTTTAACGACATAAAAAACTAGTAAAGTTTTGCGGGTAATGTTTGGTTGCGCAAGCGACGATATTGACGCTTAACAGCAGCTGCAGCTTTACGTTTACGTTCCCATGTTGGCTTTTCGTAAAATTCGCGTGCGCGAAGGTCGTTTAACAAACCTGTTTTTTCAATTAGGCGTTTAAAACGGCGTAATGCAACGTCAAACGGCTCATTTTCTTTTACACGTACA
>JAYVFU010000070.1:0-15343 GCA_043772865.1 Methylophilaceae bacterium | reverse complement strand
CCATGGCTGATTTAGCTTTCATTGAAACCACAGCCAATTTTGCGCCTACAGATTTAGCTTTTTTAACAAATGGTAATAATGTCTCGGTGCCGCCAGAGCCTGAAACCAGTAGCAGTAAATCGCCTGCTTTAATCGCTGGTGTCACCACTTCGCCAATCATGCTAACGTTGTAGCCAGAATGCACTAAGCGCATAGCAAAGAAGCGCGACACTAATAAAGAGCGCCCTGCTCCGCCAATAAATATGCGGCCTGCGCCATCTACTAGCTGCATTAATTTTGCAGCATTGCTTTTGTCGGTTTCTGACAAAATCGTCGTTAATCGATCTAAAATAAGCTTTTGAGAATCCATTTTAATTTCCTTTTTCAACTTTTATAATTAAAAACCAAATAAAAAATCCCGACGCATTGCTGGGTCGGGATTTTTATTTGCTTACATTAACTAAAGCTCAATAATTACTTATACAGAAATTATTGGTTTGTTATATTAAGCGTGAGCGATTGCAGTGATTTCAGCAGCAGAAGCAGCAGGATCAGCAGCGCCGTAAATCGCAGCACCAGCCACGATGATAGTAGCGCCAGCATCACGTACTTGTGCAGCTGTTGCAGCTTTAACACCACCAGCAACTGAAATTTCAACACCTAAGTTTAATGCAGCAACTAAAGCTAAATCAGTGAATGGTGTTTGACCAGCAGCTTGTTGATCTAAACCAGTGTGAACGCCAATGATGTGCGCGCCAGCAGCAGCAACTTCTTTAGTTTTAGCAGCTTTATCAGCAACGTTGATTAAGTCAACTTGTGCTTTTTTGCCGTATTTGTTTGCAACATCGATTACACCTTTGATAGTACCGATATCAGCACAACCTAATACAGTAACGATATCTGCACCAGCTTTGTAGAATGGCTCAGCTTCGTAGAAGCCAGCGTCCATTGTTTTTAAATCAACTAAGATTTTGTTGTTAGGGAATTTAGCACGTAATGTTTCTAACAATTTGATACCGTTATGCTTGATGCATGGTGTACCGATTTCTAAGATATCTACGTGTGGTGCAACTGAAGTTGCTAATGCAACTGTAGCGTCGAAATCTAATGAATCTAAAGCCATTTGGGTTAATGCCATGGTGTACTCTCCGTTAATTATTACTGTTTTATTAAATGTTTCTGAGCGACTTCTTAAAGTCATCTTGCTACAAAAAAACTGGACCCTTATATTAAGTGTCTAGCTTATTTATGTCAATATTAAACTTTGTAAATTACAGTTTAATTACATTTGCAGTTCATTTTATAGATGACTTACACCTGCAGTGATTTGACGACACTTCACTTACTTAAAGTTTTGCGCTTAAAGCGGCCTCAAGTTTGTTTTGATCCGCAACAAAACCACGAATGCCTTCTGATAATTTCTCAATCGCCATGGCATCTTGGTTTAATTCAAAACGGAATTCTGCTTCTGTCATTTTTGCTGGAGCAGTTTTAGTTGCGCCAGTATCTTTCATTACTTGCACTAAAGTGCCTTCTTTTGCTGCCAAATCTTGCAATAAGTTTGGTGAAACAGTTAAACGGTCACAACCAGCAAGTGCAATTAACTCACCTACGTTACGAAATGATGCACCCATGACCACTGTTTTATAACCATGCTCTTTGTAGTATGCATAGATAGCACGTACTGAAACCACACCTGGATCTGTTTCTTGTGTGTATTCTGTTGTTGGGTTTTTAGCTTTATACCAGTCTAAGATACGACCAACGAATGGTGAAATCAAGAATACGCCAGCTTCAGCACATGCACGCGCTTGACCGAAACCGAATAGCAATGTGAGGTTACATTGGATGCCTTCTTTTTCAAGAATCTCACCGGCTTTAATACCTTCCCACGTTGAAGCTAATTTAATCAACACGCGATCTTTGCTAATGCCAGACTCTGCGTAAAGCGCAATCAATTTACGGCCTTTAGCCACCATTGCATCTAAATTGAAAGACAAGCGTGCATCCACTTCAGTTGAAATGCGGCCTGGTACTTCTTTAGTGATTTCAGCACCAATCAACACGGCTAATTTATCAGCTGCGCTATCAACTTGTTCTGCTTTAGTACCGCCTTGTGCCTTTGCATAAGCAATCGCTGTTTCAATTAAAGGTGCGTATTGTGGCAATTGACTCGCTTTTAAAACTAATGATGGATTAGTTGTTGCATCCACCGGCTTTACTGCTTTAATTGCTTCCACATCGCCTGTATCAGCCACGATTGTGGTCATGCTTTTTAGTTGGTCTAATAGATTTGCCATGCCTAACTCCTAAATTTTAAATTGCGCTATAAGTCTTCTTGATGAAGAGTCTTGAACTATTTCAGTCATACTAAAATTCAAGCAATATTATAACGCAATTTAATTTATTGGCGACACACTTACTGAAGTGCTTTATATTTGGATTATTTTGAAGGCTGAATTTGGCTTTGATAGTAACTTGCATTAGGTTTTATAGTAGGTGTGCGACGAATAAAGTGGCAACTGTTAAGTCTGCTGACGTACCTGGGTTTAATTTCTGTTGTTTCAAATCAGCATCCCAAGCGAGCAATTGTCTCAAATACAATTTAGGATTATTCAAAACGGTAAATGCTGTTAGATGTTGCTGCGCTTCAGCTGACAACTTTTTAGCAACCGCAACACCATACTTTCTAGCTACATGACTATCTGGATAGTGCGCTAAAAAACTCAAATACACATAAGTAGTTGCCCAAGTTGGATTTGACCATTTCTGCATTGCAGATTGATAGCTGTTTAAGCCCAAATGCATAATATCGGCAAAACCATTGCTATACTGTTGCGCAACCAAATCGTGTTCTTTTGCGGCGTTCATTGCCGCCAATAAGCTGATGTTTGGCGTGGCATTTACATCATGTTGATGCACCTGACCTAAGCCAGCTGGATTTGCTAAGCGAATCGCTTGATAAGCACATTCGGCATCTTCAACACTTAGTTTTGTTAATACTTGCTGAATGCTAAGCTGTAAAGTTAGTTGAGTTTGATTGAGTGCGGCTTGCACGATGACGGCAGATAACAGCACTATACCTAAATTAGTATTGCAGGCTACTGCGGCTTGTGTGGCTTCAACCGCTTTTAATATACGCTGCCCTACGCTTAAATTTGGTCGTGCAATCACTTGCGCAACTACGTTTGCACTTTTAATAAAATCTTGCACCACCATGCCATGACCATCTGCAAATATATGTACATTACCAGGCTTAATGGCTTGGAGTTCAGCTAAACATGCGGCTTTAAAAGCTTGTGCTATATGTTCAGAGCTAACTTTCTCAGATGTTGAATGCATAAACTTAAATACATTTTTCCAATAAATCATCCACCATGGCTTGGGCAATATCGAGCTCAACGACACTTTGCAAGCCTTGCCAAGCTGGGATACTATTTACTTCCAGCACGTAATGCTGACCTTCGGCATCCGTAATGACATCCACACCACAATAATCCATATCTAACGTTTTTGAGGCTTGTAAAGCTAACTCAACAATTTCGCCTGTTGGTGCTACGACCTCACAACGCCCGCCGTTAGCCACATTATTCACCCAAGTTTTGCCAAAACGCTTCATTGCCGCAACCGCCTTATTGTTAATCACAAACACTCTTGTATCATGCCAGCGATTAACTTGGCTGCTCTCAATAAACTGTTGTAAATAATATACGCCATCCACATGCTCTTGCATGGGTACGGGGAAAGGCGTTGAAGCATCTAAAATACGCACACCTTTGCCTTGCGAGCCAAATAAAGGTTTGATGACTATTTTTTGTTTATCTTGTATTTCTTGCTGAACAATTGCCTGCGCTTGCGCACGAGATTCACACACCCAAGTATTGGGCGATGCAATGCCTTGTTGGTGTAACAAAAAGCTGGTCATCGCTTTATCAACTGTGCGTTCAATGGCTTTTGCACTGTTATAAACTTTTACGCCAGCGTGTTGCAATGCATGCAAAAAATCTAATCTTAAAATCACCTGCTGCAAGCTGCCACCTGCAATACCGCGTATAAAAGCGGCTTGTGGCAGATCATTTAAGAAAGATGGAAGCAGAATGGAAGTTTTAGAGCCTGTAAGCTTTTGGCTAAAGTCAAAACAGCAATCTTTGAGTGAAATAAACACAGCTTCAAAGCCACGCTTAGCAAAAGCATCACTTAGTTTTTTGCCATGCCATCCGCCTAAATCAAACGGTTCATCGGTAAATATGGGAATGCGTTTTGAAATATGTGTCAAATGCTGTGCTTTACGTTTTGTAAATTCCCTGAAAAACTACTGCCCATAACCAAACGAAATATCAATCAGTGCTGGGTCGATTTGACCTGCACTAAAGCTCTTGCCAGACTTTAATGATGTCACCGTGACTGCTGCAGGGCTAAATAATAAAGGGTCGATTTTATAAAAATCCATATTAACCGCTTTAAATACTTCCGCAAATGGGCGTCCATAATCGCTAGAAGTGCTACTTGGTAAGGCACGGGCTAAATCAGCAGCGGCTAAATCATCACTATTCACAAAAATATGTGCTTGCCCCCCAAACAAAATAGCATCATTTGTTCTACCCATACCCGTTAAAAAGTCAGGAGATGGCGGCGGAACTGGCGCACTTGCTATGCCATCCACCACTAAGTTTAAATCAAAACCAATAGTGTGAATTTTGTGCATTGCCACTTCTAGCACGCGCGCTACAATTTGCACTGTGCCGGCTAAACTGCGAGTTGGCGTTAAAATCAAAGTAAGATTTTCAGGCTTTACTTTTGTATCACGTGCGACCTTTTCAATAATTTCTAATGGCGGCACTTTATCAGTTTCTAGCACCAAACAAGTCGCCTCGGCTGAATCTTGATAATTAAGCTCTTTAAATAACTCTTCACGATTAGCAACAGCACGTGCAGGACCTGAACCTAAAGAAAAGAATTTTTCATGCTGTAGCGCCCAGCCTGCATACTGACTACCCAAGCAGGCAAGCACAGGGTTGTTACTGTGTACGGTTAAACCAAACGGCCAATGTGGAAAAGACTGGCTGGATTGTAGTTGCACATGCCCCAAACCACCCATACAAATTTCCCCAATCAAACGCCCTGCCTCCAAACCTCCAGGTGAATTTATACCAGCATCAATAATCGTACAGCCATTACTTAATGTTTCTACACCCAACCTCAACTGCGGTACATGTTTAATAAGGGATTGAACTAGAGGGTTAGTAAGTGCATTCACACTAATTAAGTTGATTTCTTGTCGTGTATTGGTTGGTGTATTCATTATAGTTATCCCAATTTTAGTAAGTAATTTATTAAATAAATCTTTGAATATCATTTTAACGACTGCAATTTAATATTCTGAATATCCCTCGCCTGCTGAATCAGATTTAAGCATTTTATTCATACTATCAAGACGCTTGCAAAGCTGCTGGTGCGCCAACTTAGCTGTATAGCCAGTTGCCATCACTGTGCAAACAGGCTCATCTTTTTTAATATAAGTATTGGGTCGCGGAATATCTGCTGTCCAATCTGGCCAAACTTCATCCACCTTAATATTCATATCACATGGTGCATAAAAAACAGCATGGGCGATTGAGTCTTTGTTTTTTGCCAACTTTATGGATTCAAACTTAGTTAACTCAATGTTGTTAATAGCCAAGCCTGCAGATTGGCAAGGCTGAATATGGCAGCATTGAATATGGCATGATTGAATATGTAACTCGAGCAAATTCTCGTATTCAAACTGATACAACGCAACACTTACGCTTAGTCTTGGATTAATTTCCAATATCATCACTTGCTCATTCAACCCACTGTTTATTACCAAAGCATCTAAACTATTTAGTCCACGTAAAGCATAGTGCGTGGTGATTTTTTTTGCAGCACTCAACATCAGATCTTTAACTGCATCATCGATCAAACCATGACTTATTATGCCGCCATAGCGATAAGGCTGCGCTGTTGTAGCGGCAATTAACTGCTGATTAAAACCAATATCTTGTACATTGATGCCATCTGCCAAAAATAATAATGAAACAGGAATTACGGTTTTTACAATTTCATTATTTATAGCGTCGGCTTTTGTAGCATCATCTTTTAAATTGGTGGATATTTCACGTTGAAAATATTCACCTATTCCTAAGCGGGCATCAGTATTAGCTTTTTGAATATGCGTTCCGCCCGCCCCACCAGCTTGTTTAATTAGCCAGCCTTGCGTGTTATCTAAACCGTTAAAGCAAACTTCAGGATGCGGAATATGTAAACTATCTAACACCGCAAAAAAATCTATTGGTTTTTTAATAGCAGCCACTGTCTGCGGTAAATTACCAATGACAGGTACTAACTTTGCAATTTCTGACAATAGATCAACGTTGCCTTCAAAACCACTTCCGTAGAGCAATCCAATGCAATCACTCAATTGAATTGATCGTAATTGTCTTAAAAAATCAGCAGTATCAAAATTTCCATAGTTTTGTGCAAACTCAGGGCTTTGTTCTAAATCACTGATTTTTGTTTGCAGTACAAGCTGCGCATATTGTTGTGTATCAACATCCGCAAAGGCATCAATGACAATCACCTCATAACCTGCAGCCATCGCCATCGCCGCATAAGCACGTGCTGAAAGCGCAGCGACAATTATTTTTTTAGTAATTTTTTAACCTTTGAATAACTCACCAGCTAAACTAAATGCAGCGTTAAAGTCTAAGTGTACGACATGTTTAGCGTGTAGCATTTTTTTGAGTAAAGCCTGTTGAGTTTCGTATTTGAGTTTACCCACAGCTAGCGCGCCAATGGCATAAATATTAGTACCTGCAATTAACGCACCATCCGTCATTGAATCAACCCCTTCAATACCAGAGGGCGGCACTGCATTTACATCAGCCACCACTTTTAAACTAGTAGATTGCCCAAAATGAGCCAATTCCAGCACACGCATACCTGCGGCGGCTGCACAAATCGCCACTTCAGTTTTTTCTACCAACTGCTTTTTTGCAGCATCGGTTGAACCATCTACAGCAACAGTATTAATCCCATAGCGCTTGTTATACGATTCTACTTTATCTTGTATTTGAGCTACGCCAAGATGCCCCACCAGCTCCACTGTAGCACCTGCTAGCGCCGCAATTACTGCAGCACAGCCGCCCACTGGACCACCTGCGCCAAAAATACTGACCCGGCGGCCTGAAAAACCGTGACCAAAATGCTTAACAAGTTCAAACTCCACTTTTGCCATCATGGCAGCAGCCGTTGTAAAAGCACCTGAGGGATCAGAAAAGCTAGAAATTTCAAATGGCGCAAACATGCTGTTTTTTACAGCTGCCTGCATATCCATTGCCAAATCAATATCGCGCCCACCAATAAAAATACTTTCGCGTTTAATGCCTGATGCACTTCGCGAAAAAATAGCATCTTGTGTTAGGCCAGTTAGCTCTTGCAAGGCAACATTAGTGTAAGGCATGATTTTATCAAAACCCGCGTCATACGCCATATTTACGTCAAATGGACTGGCATTTTTAGCGGCAGTGATAAGATGCAATATCGATACTTTTTCCATAAGATTAAATGCCTATTTTATGATGTTGACTGAATAGTTGGTTGAATAATAGCACCACGATTAAGTCCTTTGCATACTTGGTAACTTAATGTTGGTAAATGCTTAAATTGTGTATGTAATAAATTTTGGTAGTTACTTGCTTCTTGTTCATTCACAAAAACAGCGAAACCTGTTGGTCCCCAAGAGCTTTGTCCAAAACAGGGTACTGCTTGTAACTCTAAAAAATTTAGCACTTGTTCAACTGACTTGCTGGCATATCGCCCACCCTGTACGGGTGCGAAATAATCACCAGTACAAATTTGTAGCTGACGTATTGCTTGTCCAAAACTTATTAAGTCCTGCTCCGCCAATGCTGGTAAAGCCTGCATTAATATACGATGGCTTAATTTCTCAGCAGAAGCCAAACTTGCTGCTGAAAGTGTACGAAAAGCCGTTACCTCCTGCTCACCATGTGTACCTATATGAGCTTCATCAAATATTAGTAACACACGCCAATCTTCAGGAAAGTCTGCATGCGCAATAATAGGCGGCACTTCCGTCAGTTCCCCACGCCCACCATCAATTACAATACCACCCACTTTAAATGTACCTACGCCAATGCCAGACCGTGCACCACGCTGAGATATAGCTGCTAATTGCTGCATCGTCAGATTTAAACCTGACAACTGATTAATCGCCGAACCAATTGCTAAAGCTAACTGTGTACCAGACCCTAGACCTGCATGTTCAGGAATCAACTGTAAACATTCCACTTTAAAATTATTTTCTATATTTAATACTTTAGTAAAGTTTTGAGTGATTTTATCGGCACGTTCATTAAAATTAACTTCTTTTGGTAGAAAGCTCTTATTAAGATAATGATGTACTTTAATTTCTGTTATGGGTGCATTTAGTCCCAAACCTATGCTACCAAAGCGACGGCCCAAACTACCATTTAGATCAAAAAACCCCATATGCAGCCGAGCATTTGCCGTGACATGCACAGACCTAATCGTATTTAATTTTTCAACCATTATCGCAAACTATTTTCTGTTAATGTTAACAAACGCTTTGGCAGCTATTGTAGTGTAGATAATGTTTTTTTAAATATTGCTACTTTTTGTTTATTTTTTTATTAGCACTAAATTCTGGTCATCTAATATATTCCTGCAATTAACTAAACTTTAAAACCATATTTAACCTATAGCCACGTGACATGTGCTTTGTTATTTGGCACAATACTTAATAAGTCCAAATTTTAATGGTTCTATTATTTAATTTAATTGATGAATAACGGTTGAATAGTACGTTTCTAAAATTTTTACATATATAAATAATATAAACACAACATCATTTCCGGTAAAAATCTTAAGCATTAAAACTTAAATTAACACGTCAATTTACGGTGCAATATTCATTATAAAAATGAGCTGCCAACTCATGAATTAAAGGATTAGTATGACAAGTCATGTAATACCATTTGAAAATTTACGCAACGTTGATGTGCCATCAGTAGGTGGTAAAAACGCCTCGTTGGGTGAAATGATTTCACAGCTCACCGCAAAGGGTGTGCGTGTGCCTACAGGATTTGCAACAACTGCAGATGCTTACCGTGAATTTTTAGCTCAAGATGGTCTGGACGCTAAAATCAATCATGAACTAGATCACTTAAATGTAGATGACACACAAGCACTCGCTATTTGTGGCACTAAAATTCGTAACTGGATTATGGAAGCGCAATTTCCAGCTGCATTAAATGCAGCGATTGAAGAAAATTACACACGCTTAACCGCAACTTCTGCTGCTGGCACTACATTTGCAGTGCGCTCATCTGCAACCGCAGAAGACTTACCTGACGCTTCATTTGCTGGTCAGCAAGAAAGCTTTTTGAATATTCACGGTATTGATCATATCAAGCACGCAATTAAAGAAGTATTTGCTTCGCTATATAACGACCGCGCTATTTCATATCGTGTACATAAGGGCTTTGTTCATGCTGATGTTGCGCTATCTGCTGGCGTGCAACAAATGGTCCGTTCAGATATTGGCTGTGCAGGTGTGATGTTTACTATTGATACTGAATCTGGCTTTAAAGATGTGGTGTTTATTACTTCATCTTACGGTTTAGGTGAAACTGTTGTGCAAGGTGCAGTTAACCCTGATGAATTTTACGTACACAAACCGACTCTTGCACTTGGCTTTCCATCAATCGTACGACGTACTATGGGCTCCAAATTAATAAAAATGGTGTTTAGTGATGCCACACAAGCAGGTAAAAGTACAAATACGGTAGATGTTGATCCAGCACAAAGCGATGTTTATTCACTTACCGATGCGGATATTTTAGAATTAGCGCGTTACGCCATGACCATTGAAAGCCATTACGGTTGCCCAATGGATATTGAATGGGGTAAAAATGGCCTTGATGGCAAATTGTATATTTTGCAAGCACGTCCCGAGACTGTGAAATCGCAAGAATCTGCAAGTAATGTCACTGAAACATTCAAATTGCAAAAACATGCCGCTAAGCCTTTAGTGGTTGGTCGTGCTGTGACGCAAAAAGTGGGCGTTGGTCCAGTGCGTATTGTGACAGACCCATCTGAAATGCATTTAGTACAACCAGGTGACGTGATTGTTGCGGATATGACTGACCCAAACTGGGAACCAGTGATGAAACGTGCAAGCGCATTGGTCACTAACCGTGGCGGCCGTACTTGCCATGCAGCAATTATCGCGCGTGAATTAGGTATTCCAGCGATTGTAGGTTCTGTGAACGCGACAGATATTCTGCGTGAAGGCGAAATTGTTACAGTTTCATGTGCAGAAGGTGAATCTGGTTTTGTTTATCATGGTGCGCTAGATTTTGAAGTATCAACACAAACTAATAGTGCTTTAGGCAAAGCGCCATGCAAAATCATGATGAACGTAGGTAATCCAGATATGGCATTTAGTTTTGCACAAATTCCAAATGACGGTGTAGGTTTAGCGCGTTTAGAATTTGTCATCAATAACATGGTAGGTATCCATCCAAAAGCTATTTTAAATGTCAATGCGATGCCAACTGCGATTAAAGATACGATTCATAATCGCGCACGTGGTTACAGTAATCCTAAACAATTTTATATTGATAAAGTCACTGAAGGTGTCGCGACTATTGCGGCTGCATTCTACCCAAAACCAGTGATTGTCCGTACTTCTGATTTTAAATCTAACGAATACAAAAATTTAGTCGGTGGTGATATTTACGAGCCAGACGAAGAAAATCCAATGATTGGCTTCCGTGGTGCAGCACGCTACATGGCAGAAGACTTTCAGGAATGCTTTGCCATGGAATGTGTTGCCATGAAAAAAGTACGTGAAGAAATGGGCTTAACTAATGTTGAGCTCATGATTCCATTTGTACGCACTTTGGCTGAAGCGAAAGCTGTTACAGAAATTATGGCAAAAAATGGCTTAAAACGTGGCGAAAATGGCTTGCGTCTTATCATGATGTGCGAGATTCCATCTAATGCATTATTAGCTGAGCAGTTCTTAGCGTATTTTGATGGCTTTTCTATAGGCTCTAACGATTTAACGCAATTAACATTGGGTATGGACCGTGACTCAGGTATTTTGGCAGACGGCTTTGACGAACGTAATGATGCGGTTAAAGAGTTACTCAAATTAGCGATTAGCACATGTAATCGTTTAGGCAAATATGTTGGCATTTGTGGTCAAGGTCCATCTGACCATGCAGATTTTGCAGAGTGGCTGGTAGATCAAGGCATACAATCTATGTCATTAAATCCTGATACCGTAGTGACCACTTGGCAGCGTTTGGCGAAAAAGTAAAAGTTTAGCTGTTTAAAAATGAAGTATAAAAAAGGGTTTGGCTCTAAACTAGAGCACAAACCCTTTTTTTGACCAATAGATTTTTAGTTGAGAGATATATTATGATTCAGCAAAAACGCACAGTGTTTATTATTTCAGATGGTACAGGCATAACCGCTGGTGCGTTAGGTAAATTGTTAGAGCATTTTCCAGCAACTTCATTTACCACTGTGCGCTTACCGTTTACTGACACTTTAGAAAAAATTCAATCTGCTAGAAATAGCATTTTGCAAGCCACGTTAGATGACGGTAATCGACCAGTGGTAATTATGTCGTTGGGTAATATGGAATTACGTCATGCGCTTAAAGAAGCTGATGCCTACTGTATAGATTTATTTAACGCTTTTATTGACCCGCTGGGTTTAGAACTTGGTCAACAGCCTCTTACAGGGGCAGGTATTGCGCATAGCGTGATGGGTAATAGTTACCATGAACGTATGGAAGCAATTAATTTCACACTAGGCCACGATGATGGCATGACGCATGCTGGCTTAGAAGAAGCCCAAGTGATTCTAATTGGTGTATCGCGTTGTGGAAAAACCCCTACTAGTCTCTATTTAGCCATGCAATTTGGAATTAAAGCAGCTAACTACCCATTGATCCCCGAGGACTTTGAACGTGATGCTTTACCTGCAATACTCAATCAACATAAAGATAAGTTATTTGGACTGACAATTAAAGCAGAACGCTTAAGCTCAGTACGTTCTGAACGAAGACCAGATAGCTTTTATGCGTCAATAGATAATTGTCGTAAAGAGATTGCTACGGCTGAAAATTTAATGCGTGGGGCTGGCGTGACTTGGATTGATTCAACGAGCCGCTCAATAGAAGAGTTATCTGCAACTATATTGCAAAAAATCCGTATGCCACGTGTATTAACTTAAGCCAATGATTGAATTAATTGACATTTTAATCCAAGCACATTTAGCTTAAAGTAGCTCAAACTACTCAAAAAATAACCAAAAAAACTCGTTTCATTTATAACTATTTATATCAGTTTGTTAAACTTTTTTAATGCGCTAGTTTCATATATAAGATTCTAGAATTAAATGTGGATGAAATCATATTTTTATTGTATAAAGTCGCAATCATTATAAAAAATGGCGTTTATATAAAACTATAAATTTTTTACTGTGATTTTTTTTATTAGGTTAATAAATAGTAATTGGCATTACAACGCAATTAGTATGGATAGCCTTTTATTACATAATTAAAATGGGCGAGATTAATTTATTTCATATGAATGCAAAAGAATTTTTAGTAAATACCATTTATATGACCAAGCTTAAACGCTTTTGGATACTTAATTGTTGCTTTTTTATTGGATTTGTAAGTTGCATCAATATTGTAAAAGCTAATGACAGCAACTTATCAACAAACCAAACAGTTAATCTACAGCTTAAATGGCGTCATCAATTTCAATTTGCTGGTTATTACGCAGCACAGCAACAAGGGTTTTTTAAGAAAAATGGGCTTCTGGTTAATATTATAGAAGGTGATAATATTGCATTGGCCGCAAACTCTGTTGAATCTGGCGTCGCACAATACGGCGTTTCAGACTCTGAAATTTTAATTGATTTCTTAAAATCAAAAAAAATAGTGGTAATCGCTGCTATTTTTCAACATTCTCCTTATGTATTAATTAGTTTAAAAGAATCAAACATATCTCAGCCTGCAGATTTAATAGGCAAACGCATTATGTTTGCAGGTAATCAAGGGGCAAATGAGTTTAAATTGATGCTGCATAATGAAGGCATTGGTGTTAATCAGGTAAAAATAACTAAAGAATCATGGGATATGGTTGATTTGATGAATCACAAAGTAGATGTGATATCAGGCTATATTTCTGCACAGCCTAATACACTCAAAGCATTAGGCGTCAATATTTCACATTTAAAGTATATCAATTACGGAATCGACTACTATGGTGACACACTATTTACCTCCACAAAAGAGGCGAATGAAAATCCGCAACGCGTACAGGCTTTTTTAAAAGCGACGCAAGATGGCTGGTTGTATGCTTTGTCACATAAAGAGCAAGTAGCTGACTACATTTTGACCTTACCAGGTGTAAAAGAGCGTGGTATCAGCAAGCAACAATTATTAGCTGAAGCAAATGATATGGACCCGCTTATATTACCTGATGTTGTGGAAATTGGTCATATGAACCCATCGCGCTGGCAGCATATTTTACAGGGCTATGCGACCTTAGGCTTAGTCAATAAAGATGCCGATTTATCAAACCTAATTTTTGTACCGAAAAAATCGACATCAATTTTATCAAAAGCCACTTTAATTAGTTCTGTTATTGTTTTAGCTAGTTTAATTGGCTTATTTACCTTATGGGTTTATAACAGCCGCCGTAAAATAAATATCAAATTAGGGAAAATTAATGTTGAAGTCGCGTTAAGAGAAGAAGCTGAAGCTAATTTTAAATCTAGTCAACAGTATATTAATCAAATGTTTAGAGCAACAAAAGCAGGTATAGTCGTGGCTAATATTGACGGCAGTTATGTATTAGCAAATACGGCTTATTGCAATATATTAGGCTATACCGAAGCAGAGTTGAGATTAAAAAGTGTTGAGTCTTTAATTTATAAAGAAGATAAATCACTTTATGAAGAGAATTTTGAAGGCATTATAAGAAAAAATATTAAAGACTTTACGATTGAAAAAAGATTAAATCGTGCTGATGGCACCCAAATTTGGGTAAGAGCTAGCATATCCGCAATGCAAAATGTAAATGATGAAACTTCACATTTCATAATAGTTGCAGAGGATATTAGTGAACGAATTGATCTGCAATCTAAATTAAATCAAAAAGAACAACTACTTAGTATTGCATCGAAAATGGCCAAAGTTGGTGGTTGGCATGTAAATGTAATTAACAACGAGCTCAAATGGTCTGAAGCAATTAATACGATGCGTGAATTACCATCTGGAACAAAAACAACATTAGAAGATGGCATTAATTTTTACTTACCTGAAGATCGTGAAAAAATCCGTCAGTTAGTAATTAACTCAATTAAGTACAATATAAGTTACCAAGGTGAGTTTCAGCAAATTACAGCCACAGGAAAGCGCATTTGGATAAGAACTATTGGTGAACCAATTGCAGATAAAAATGGTAAAGTTATTGCAATACAAGGTGCTTTTCAAGATATAACAGAACAAAAAAAATTAGCACTATTTAATGCTAAGCAAGGTGATATATTAAAAAAAGTTGCATTTGGGGCAACAATTCTAGAAGTATTGCATGCAATTGTCAGCCTGGTTGAAGACCAATTCCCAGATGTATTATGTTCAATTCATCTTGTTGAAGAATCTGGGAAAAAATTAAAACGTGGAATTTCACTAAAATTGTCACAAGCCTATTTAAATGCAATAGGTGATTTTGAAATTGCTAATAATAATGGCTCTTGTGGCACTGCAGCGTATTCCAGATCACAGATTATTGTAAGTGATATTGCTAACGACCCAATTTGGGCTGTTGCAAAAGACATTGCACTTGAGCACAATTTAAAATCCTGTTGGTCACAAGTTATTGTTTCCAATAAAAATCTATTATTAGGTACTTTTGGTGTTTACTCCAGCAAAATACATAGCCCAAGTGAAGAAGAAATCGATTTAATTAAATCGTGTGCATGCATTGTTGGAATAGCTTTAGAGGCTCAAATCCATCATGAAACATAATGATATTTTTAGTTTTTATATTTTATTTTTTAAAATCAAAACCAATACTTGTTAACGCTAAGTAATAAATGATCAAGAAATTTAATCATAAATAACTAAAATTCAATACCATTTGTAGGTTACGAGAAAAACTTACCTATAATCGCACTTGATAGCTTTAAATATTTGGCGTTTTGCCTCTCCAACTCATAAGTCTTAGGCTACTCCAATACAAACTGTGTTTAACATGACCGCCAACATCATGGT